>CAZXGV010000048.1:0-15138 GCA_964640575.1 uncultured Dysgonomonadaceae bacterium | reverse complement strand
AATAAAAGTTTTTGGAAAGCTACTTTTAGGGTGACGCATTGTCGAAGTCAGGAAAAGTTTAAGTGGTAAGTGGGTACACACATTTTTCATCTGATTCTTTCTATTGTGCACTATTGATCGTACCCTATTTTAAAAGTGCCCCAATCGATATCAAATAGAGTATGAAATACAACACAATTAAATATTTACTACCTCTCATTTTGTATCTGTTGGTAATGTTTTTTACATGTAGCATTTTTTATTTCACCTCCTGTTGTGTTAGAAAATCATAAAATGTTTTCCTAGTTAGGTCGGCCAGTGATAGCTGATAATTGATGTATGCTCTGAGGTGTGATGTGTATGCATTATTTAATCTGTTTCTCTCTAATGCCAGATTCTGACTATCTATATCACCATCCGAATAACGTTGACGTGTAATCTCAAAGCTTTTTTCAGCCACTAGTACGTTTTTTTCAAGTAATTGCAAGCGTTTTAAATTGCTGTTTATACTGGCTATAAGATTTTTAACCTCCCTCTCAATTTCTCGCTCTACCTCTTCCTTACGATAGCTCGATTGTTTTAATCTTGATTCGGCGGCTCTTACCATTGCTTTGTTTTGACCCCAATCGAGAATGGGTATTGTGACCGTTAGCCCAACACCATAGCTGGCATCTCTTTCAACTAAGTTGTGATATGAATTTTTGATTGAGCTAAAAAAACCAATATCAGACTGTTGATTAATACCTGCTTTCTCAAAGTAAGCATTGACACTTCCTTTAATCATACTATTCGACTTCTGTTGCTTGATATTCAGTTTCTGCAGTTCTATTTGAATCTCTTGTTCTCTTACCTCTAATCTGTTTTTTAACGCCAAATCTACGGCTTTCTCTGGGTCGATAACTACTACTTGGTAGTCGAGCTCACTGCTTAAAGATATATTGTCGTTCAGATCAAGACCAAGAAGTTCTTTGAATGAGTTTTTGGAGGATACCTCATTCAAAATTGCAATGTCATAATTGTTTTGCGCTTCGGCAAGATCTATCTCCATCTGCAAGGCATCTACTTCTCTTATCAGACCTGCAGCATACTTGTTTTTTGATATTTCATAGGCATCTTGTTGTCTCTCTAAGTCGAGAGCAGCAATCTCCATACTTTCTTGTAGCGACAGGAGATTATAATAGGCATTGCTTACCTGATAAACCAGGTTAAGCTCTTCTCTTTTAAACTGCTTATTAGAACGTTCATAATCAAGTTCAGCTCTTTTGAGTGTAGATTTGATGTTGTTGTAAGCATAAAAAGAGTTGAGCGGTTGGTTGAAGCCAATACGTGATCGTAGTCGAGAGGAGCGAAAGTTGCTTGTTATATTATCTCCGCTCGATAAAGAGTTCTGTATAAAGATATTCCCATCGGTGGGCAAAGGTTGATTAATTGTTAATGTACTGGAATAGTTCAAGTTTTTGATAGGGTAATAATAGGTTATTCCTGTTGTATCATTCCAGCTTTCAATGGTTTCACTATACTGGGGAGCAGAGATGGTCATATCAATGTGAGTCTTTAACCTGCTAGTAGCCGCTGTTAAGTTGTATTCGGCAATCTTTAAGTCTTCACCTAATCTCAACATGCTATAACTCTTTTCTTTGGCTATTTCAATACTTTTATCAAGAGTTAAGATATGCGCGGTTTGGCTCTGTAGCAATAATGTACAGCACAATAAATATGCGGTGATTAAAAGTTGTTTCCTCATTGTATATTCTATTATTATGACACTCTATAAATGGATTACATTATTTTTTTCTGTTCTCTATTTGATTCATCGGAGTGAATCATACCATCTTTCAGGTAGATATTTCTGTGAGCATAGCTCGCAACCCCTTGCTCATGAGTAATCAGAATAATGGTGTTGCCTTCTTTGTGCAACTCATCAAATAGACGCATGATTTCAATGCCTGTGTTTGAGTCGAGTGCACCAGTAGGCTCATCTGCCAATAATATTCCTGGATTGGTCACTAGAGCTCTTGCAACTGCTACTCTCTGACGCTGTCCGCCACTCAATTCTGTGGGTTTATGATTAACTCGATCTGATAAATCGACTTTTTCAAGCGCATTCAATGCTCTCTCCCTTCGTTCGTGTCTAGGTATTCCTGAATAAATAAGTGGAAGCTCTACATTCTGAATAGCATCTAATCGAGGCAGGAGATTGAAGCTCTGAAAAATAAATCCTATCTCTTTGTTTCTCATAACAGAAAGCTCATCATCACTCAAAGTACTCACATCAATGCCGTTGAGATAGTAATGTCCACTAGTAGCTGTGTCAAGACAACCAAGAATATTCATCAAAGTTGATTTACCAGAGCCAGAAGGTCCCATAATGGACACATACTCATTTCGTTTAATGTGCATATTAATGCCGTGGATAACAGGCACAGGAGTATTACCCAGGAAATAGCTTTTTTTTAAGTTTTTTATTTCTATCAACATTGTTGTTCTGTTTTTTTTATTCTTGACGAATTGAATCTACTGGTTTTAAGTTTGCTGCATTTTTAGCAGGCAAATAACCGAAGCTTATTCCTACAATGACAGAGAAAGAGAATGCAACCACCACTGCGTAGGGTTGAATATAAGTATTCACATCAGTGAAGAGAGTTACAGTAAGTGCAAGCACCACACCCAAAATTACCCCTATGATGCCACCAGTAATACTTATTACGACTGATTCCGTAACGAATTGGCTCATTATGTCAATTTTTTTTGCTCCCACAGCCCTTCGAATACCTATTTCACGTGTACGTTCCATTACTGTGGCAAGCATAATATTCATGATACCTATACCACCTACTAGCAATGAAATTGCAGCAATAGCACCTAGAAGAAAATTATAAATTTGTCGTTCTTTTTCTTCCTGCTTCAGCAGTTCGTAAGGTATCACAATACTATAATCATCGTTGTTGAAATGGTGACGTTTCAATATTACATCAATAAGTTTAGAGGCTTCAGCCAATTTATTGGAGCTGCTTATCTTTACAGTAATCTGCTGTATTTCACTGGCTAGAAAGTTCTCTGGAGTAAATCTGTTTAAAAAAAGTGATAAAGGCACATAAACATCGGTGTTTAAATCTCTTGCAGCCAGCTCGCCCACAGTCTCGGTGAACAGACTCTTTGATTCAAGTACACCTATAACTTCCATCCACTGGTCTTCAACTTTTACCATCTTTCCAATAGGGTTTTCGCCCTTGAAGAAGGTGGCTGCAACACCCGCACCCAACACACACACCTTCAATCGCTCGTCATAATGCTTTTGGTTAATGAAGTAACCCTCCTTTAGAGAATAGTTCATCATGCTTAAGAAATCGGATGTAATACCTATAATGGTAGATTTAACCGATTTGTCGGTATATTTTATTTCACTACTTTTCTCTGCCTGCGAGGCTATGTGCTCTACCCCTGGTACTATCTCTTTAATTACAGCTGCATCCTGCAATGATAGACCTTGCGAGAATTTAGCTCTCACTTCTTCTAACTCATTATCAGAAAGTGATTTCTCTCTAATAATAATATTATTTACTCCTAAATCTTGGTATTTGGCTATCGCCTCTCTTTTAGCTCCTTCGCCAATAGAGAGCATGGTGATAACCGATGCTACTCCAAAAATGATTCCCAACATGGTTAGGAACGAACGGAACTTATGGTCTATTAATCCTCTAATGGCCAAACGAATATTTTCTCCGTACTGCATAATTTATTTAATTATAAAAATTCGCAACTCACTGTCATTCCAGGTTTTAATCGTTCGTCAGGCTTTAATATCTCGACCTCCACATCGAACACCTTTTGTCGGGAGTTGCGCTCTTTTTGTCGACATAGTTTCCCTATATAGGTTACTTTTCCATCGAAGGCAACTTTAGGTAGTGCATCAAGTCTTACCACTACTTCCTGATTAAGACTGATTTTCAGGAAGTCAGTTTCATTCACTTGTGTATAAACCTTCATAAACTCCAATTCGGGAACGTTGGCCAAGTTATTACCAGCATAAATATTATCTCCTAATTTATAAATATCTCTAGTTCCTCCTCTACGGTTTATCTCAATCTGAAACACTCCCGACACAGGGGTACGCAGTGTGAGCAAGGGAATTAACGCTTTTGAATCTTCAATATCTTTCTTAGTTTGTTCCACCCTTATCTCTTGAATTCTCAGATTTTTCTCATTAATTTTCTCATTCAATTCTAAAATTCGTTTTTCTTTTTTAAGGTTAATGGTAGCTTGCTCAAACTCAAGCTTTTTTATCTGTTGTGCTCTTTCCGATTCAAAGCGAGTTGCTTCCTGCTCAATCTTTTTCAGATCGTATGAAGCAAGCTCATTTTTAATTCTAGATTCGTTTTCCTGTCTCCTGTTCTCCTGTTCTATATATAGTTTCTCTAGTGCAGCCATCTGTGTTTCGAGGTTGCTCTCCCTCTCGAGGATATACTTGTTGATATCCGCTGGATCAAACTGAGCAACAGAATCGCCTTTCTTGACGATCGCCCCATGGTTTAGTAGACCTATAATTTTCATCTCATTCCAACGTCTCCCATATCTGGGAATCACAAATGAGACGGAGTTGATTGCCGCCAGTTCTCCAGTTTCTATAATCGTGGTTCCATCGGTTGTCCCGTCAGTTGCTTTGTCAGAACTCAACACTCCATTACAAGAGTGTAATAAGAGGAGTGTAATAAAAGTGATTGGGAGAATAAATAAAATTGCTTTTTTCATTACAGTGTTATGTTTTCCGGTTGCTCTTCTTCTGTCTCTATTTCGAAAGGATCAATCAAGGCAATTTCATCGCCTTCTTTCAAACCACTAGTAACGACAATGTAATCGGCGTTGTTTTTACCAGTCTCTATTTCTACCTTGTCGTAGCTGTTACCTCTTTTTTTGAAAACATAGTTCTTGTCTCCTTCAATCTTCAGAGCATCTAATGGAATATAAAGTACATCTTCTATTTCATCCAATATAATTCTGCAGCTTACCGTTAAACCAGGAAGCAGATTTTTGTTTGTTTCATTTAATAAAATCTCTACGGGAAAGACCTTTATTTTCGAAGACCTCTCTTTGTTTACCGCCAAATTGGCAATTGAGCCAACGATACCGGTGAAGGTGCTATCGGAAAAAGCATCTGGTTTGATTTCTACTTTTAAGTTCTTGCTTATTTTAGCGATATCTACCTCGTTGATTTGAACAATAGCCTTCAGAGACGAAAGATCGGGCAGCTGGATGATTGATTGTTCTGCCCAGGTTTGATCACCAATCTGAAATTTGTTATTACTACTCCTGTTGCGTGCTATAATGGCTATCCCTGATGATGGGGATATCACAGAGAGCTTTTGCAGCGTCTCATGTGCCTCTTCAAGATTAGCTTCAAAACGTCCGATGGAGAGTATCTTTTGCTTCACTTCTTCGTTCTGAATCTTAGTGCGGTTCTCTATCTGTTCTTTGCTTCTCTCCAAGGCTATTACAGCTTTGTCGAGATTAAGCTGTATCTCCTTTTTCCTTATATCCGACTCATATACGGACGATTCAAAGCGTATCTTTGATATCTGATGCGAGATGCGTGTCACTTCGTACCCTGCTCTCAAATCTTCCAAATCTGATTGTTGCTGTGCAATCATTCTCTCATATTCAGCCTCGGCAATCTCTAAGTTCGATTCTGCATCAATAATACCCTTAAGCACCTCTGATGGGTCAAATACAATCAAGGTGTCACCTGTTTGCACCTCTTGCCCATCCTTTACCATCTCTGTGATTTTGAGGTTTCCATATCTCCACGATATGCGAGGTGCCGTAATATTGGTAGATTGGATAGCTTCAACTTCTCCCTCTTCGTATAGATCAAGAAAAAGAGTACCTCTCACTACTTTACCTATTGGCACTTGTTGTGTCTCCTTATTACCGCACATTGTTAGTAACATTGAGCAAAAAAGCAGCATAAAAAGTATAGTTAACTTATTCCTCATATTAATTGTCTCTTATTGTTTGTATGCATAGTTTTAGTGAAACATCCTTTATCAGCGGAAGTGTTTCTTATTCGGAAGTTTTGTTTAAAAGTAATCTCTCACCCTTTATCCGGGATGAACTCGGTTTAATTAAAGAGATTTCTTCACCACTACTTAATCCTTTCGACACAATGGATTCTTTTTGCGAAGAGAGCCCTGTTATAATCTCTCTCTTTTCAAAAGTATTGTTTTTTTTCACGTATACCACTTTCATCGAGTCCTCCTCAAAGATTGCAATCTGAGGGATAGTAATGGTGTCGTTAATATAGTTTGAAATAACTCGGCAGTTGGCAGTAAATCCCGGTTTTGGCATTTCCAAAATAGAGTCGACAGATGCTTCTACTTCAAAAAACCTCACTTTAGAATTTCTTTTGTATGGTTGCCCAACAGGAATCATCTTGGTAATCTTTCCAGTAGCAACGTTGTCGGGCATGGCATCGAAGGTATAGCTCACAGAATCGTTCTCACTGATATATTTAAAATCTGTTTCGTTCACCATCATTTTTACTTTCATCTCGTTCATATCTGGGATGATAACCAATGGCATATTATTCCATACTTCATCTCCAATTTTTAGTTTTTCGCGACTCCTTTGCGATTCGGACACAATGGCTAATCCATTTGTAGGAGCTCTCACAGTTAAACTCTCAAGAGTTTCCTTTGCAGTTTCTAATCTGGCCATGACACGTCTTAAATTGACCTCTATCGATTTAATTTCAGAATCGTTGATAATCTTCAAGGTTTGTAACCTTTGTTCAAGTCTTCTCTTTTCTATGGAAGCACTCTCCAGCCGTAGTTCACTTATTCGTCGTTGTGTGGGAGAAGCAAAGCGGATTTGTATAGAGTCTAAATTAGCAATCTCTGTGTCAGCTGCATTATTTTTAACTTGTGCTTCTAATAGTGCCTGCTGCATCTGCAAATCAGCTCTTTTTTTGCTTAGCTCAGCAGTGATTGCTTCAAACAAAACTTGGAGGTTGTCATAGTTGTTCTCATTATTACTGTCTTCAATGATGCACACAATATCGCCAGCATCTACATGAGTGCCGTCTTCAATTATAAAGGTGATGGTTCCGTTTACATTCATCGGGCACATTAAAGTGGTAAAATGTGTGGGTTCAACAACACCTTCAACAATAATTGAGTTTTCAAAATCTTTTTCGATAACCCTATAGGTAGGACTACTCTCTTTGCTTTTAAAGCTGCATGAAGAGAAGCTAAGAGTAAGGAGTGCTAAAAGAAAGATGATTCTATTTTTCACCAATATATTTTATTTTGAGGCACATGAGAGTATCGATAATAAATAATAACGATAGATTGGTTCTTCTCTACTGCTTAATAATTTGTTGTGTGTTCATTTTTTGACACAATGTATAATACTATAGAACAAATTTAGTGACAATTCATAGGTAAATCAAACAAATTTGCGCTATTCTTTCTTTTGTATTTACTACGTTAGTATACACCTTTGAATAGTTTACTTTATAAGCATAGCAGGACGCCTTACTTCACTGCAAGATGAAAACATAAACCAATACCTGTATATTTCATTTTTTTGTAAGTCCTACGTCGGTTTACTCTTCAGCATTGTCTGTCATATAAAATATCAAGTTAGCACCCTCTATTATATCTTGATGCGAAATAGTTTTCTTACTATATGGTTTGCCATTCAGTTCTATTCTATCCACATAGAGGTTGTTTACAGATAAGTTATTAGCTTTCATTGTAAATGTTTTTCCGTTTGCTAATGGAATCCTTGCTGCAGGCACTTGCGGTGCCCCTAATACGTACTCGCCATTAATGGGATTGAGTGGGTAGAACCCTATGGATGAAAAAAGAAACCATGCAGACATTTGTCCACAATCGTCATTTCCAATCAAGCCATCGGGGCGTACTTTGTAGAAGTCAGTGCAAATTTGACGTATAAGCTTTTGCGCTTCTTTAGGTCTGTCTAAATAGGGGTAGATGTAGGTGATGTGATGGCTAGGTTCGTTGCCATGTGCGTATTGCCCGATTAGACCCGTCACGTCTGACAATGTTCCAGTGGTTTGTTTTGTTGTATAAAATAACGAATCCAAAATCACACCAGCCTCCTCCTTACCACCCATTAAATCTATTAATCCAGGAATGTCTTGCAATACGTGCCATGTATATTGGCGTGCATTGCCTTCTGTGTAGTGTCCGCCAACTTGAGAGTCGGCATGTGCCAGTTCATATGGATCGAAAGGTGACATAAAGTTCCCCTTGCTATCTTTTGGACGAACTGCTTTTGACTCTTTGTCATATACATTTTTATAATAGTTGGAGCGATTCATGAAGAATGTATAGTCTCCCTCTCTTCCCATTTTCTTAGCCATCAAAGCTGTGGCATAATCATCAAATCCACACTCCATGACACGAGAAACCGATTCTAACTTCACCAAATCGTAAGGATAATATCCATACTTATCATATATGTCCCAATTTGTTTTTGGATGGGTACTTGTTACAATAGATTTCTTTATCTCATTGTAAGCACGTTCGTAATCGAATCCCTTGAATCCTTTCAGATAAGCATCCACAATCATTGGCACGGAGTGATTACCAATCATTGTGTAGGTCTCTTGTCCCCACAATGCCCACACAGGTAGGTGTCCTTGTTGCTCGCTGAAATCGAGCATCGAATTGACCAATCTTGGAACAATCTCGGGACTCAATAGTGTGTACATGGGGAATGCGGCACGAAAAGTATCCCATTGCGATAGGGTAGAGTAGTGAAAGCCATCAGACGATTGAGAGACTTCACGGTTTGGTCCAACATATTTTCCATCGACATCGGCAATGTTATTGGGCTGAATAAATAAATGATAGATTGCTGTATAGAAGTTCACTTTTTGCTCATCAGTTCCTTCAATGTGAATGCGTGATAGATAGTTGTTCCACTCATTCACTGCCTCTTCATGTACTGAGGCAAAGTCCCAATGAGGTACTTCTGCTTTCATATTGGTTTTTGCACCTTCAATACTGGTAGATGAGAGAGCAATCTTCATGTTCAATTCTTGGTTGTCTTGCATATCGAATGTCAAGATGTAACGTGGAGCTTTTTCTTGAGGGTCTTGTTTGGCAAGTTCTTCTTTGTTAATGATTGGTTTGTCAAATTCGATAACGAAATAGTATTCTCTTTCCACCCACTGAGTTCTTCTTGTATAACCCGAAATAGTTTTGTCGTCTTCAAAGTTGATTTCATTCGCCAATATATGACGATGCACCTGCTCCTTACGCCATACCAATCCACTTTGGAAGTCGGCAAGTATATTGGCAGATTTTTTCTTGTTGAATACATATTTGTGGAAAGCAACATGAGGAGCAGCGGTTATCTCTACTTTTACATCGTTGTCTGTAAGATGCACTGCATAGTATCCAGGCGTGGCTTCTTCACTTATCAAATCGTATTTGCTATGCAAACTGTCACGTTTATCACCCGAAAAGGGCTGCATAAGTAAGTCGCCCAAGTCGGTGACACCCGTTCCATTCAAACGAGTTTGTGAAAATCCTGTAATGAAAGGGTCACCATACACATATCCTGCACAGTAATCCCAAGAGAAGTTTCCTGTTTCGGGTCCTGGTTGTACCATACCCAGTGGGTAGGTTGCACCAGGGAAAGTGTGTCCTGTTGATGCAGTGCCAACAAATGGATCTACAAACTGTGTGTAATTTTCATCTTCACTCACTGTCTCTTGTTTAGTTGATGTGCAAGAAAACAGGACAATCAGAGTAGTGATAGTAAAGGTTAATAAGAATAGTTTCTTCATATTTATATGGTTCTATTTAGTTCGTTCTCAAAAAAGCAAAGGTGTTGAGGAACATGCAAGCAACAACCCCAACACCTTTCATTGTATTATAAAGAATACTTATCTATTCTTGTAAAGAAGTTAGTGTTCTTTTTTAGCTCTCATCGAGTCCCAAATCAAATAAGCACATAATAGTATATACATACCTAATGCCAACCATATAGCACCATCACCTTCTGCCCAACTTTCGTTGATCCAGTTGTAGCTGTTTTTGATTCTCATAATTTCTTTAGGATCTATGGTTCCTGCTGCCTTAATAGCAGCATCGGCTGGAATATCCTGAATGAATTTGATAGCTGCACTTACTACCCCCATCAATGCGCCACCCGCAATAAGTCCAGATGCCAATAGTGTGCCTCTTTCATACCTTGCAGTATTTAATGCTGTGTCTTTGCTACGAGAAGAGATATACCAGCTGATGCCTCCACCAATAACTAAAGGGATATTTAATTCGAAAGGAATAAACATACCCAGTGCAAATGCCAATGCGGGGACTTTTAGGAATGTAAGCACAATTGCAAGTAATGCTCCAGCACCGTACAATATCCACGGTGCACCTGTTCCTGTCATAAGAGGATCGATTACAGCAGCCATAGCATTTGCTTGAGGAGCAACTAATGAACCTTCGCCAACGAATCCATAGGTCTTGTTTAGTAGAATGATAACTCCACCCACAGTTGCTGCAGAAACTAATGTGCCCAAAAACTTCCAAGTTTCTTGTTTCTTAGGTGTTGTTCCTATCCAATACCCAATTTTTAGGTCGGTGATAAACCCACCTGCCATTGCAAGTGCTGTACAAACAACGCCACCAATTATCATAGCAGCTACCATACCCTCCTCGCCCGTCAAGCCAACCGCAACCAGTATTACTGAAGCTAAGATAAGTGTCATCAATGTCATTCCCGATACAGGGTTAGTTCCTACAATGGCTATAGCATTTGCAGCAACGGTTGTGAATAAGAAAGCAATAACGGCTACTACTATAATGGCTACAATGGCATGCACTAAGTTAAAATCTACTACTCCAAAATAGAAAAACAAGAAGGTTATAACCAAAGTAACAATTACCGCAATAGAGATAACTTTCATGGAGATATCGCGCTGGGTGCGTTTTATCTTAACTTCAGAGGCGGGTAGTTTTCCGCCCATCTCTTTGCCTGCTAGGCTTACTGCACCTTTTATAATGTCCCACGACTTGATGATTCCAATAACACCTGCCATGGCAATACCACCAATACCGATGTGACGACCAAATGTGCTGAATATATCTTCGGGCGAAAGTTGGCTAATAGTACCCTCAAAAGCAGGGTTTAGCGTAGTAGCCATTGCATCGCTTGCAAAAGGCAACAAAGGAACAATTACAAACCATACCAATGCCGAGCCAATTGCGATGATAGTTGCATATTTGAGTCCCACAATATACCCTAACCCTAAAACAGCTGCGCCCACATTCATTTTAAACACTACTTTTGCCTTATCGGCAAGGACTATACCTGCTGGTACAACACGTGTTGTGAACACTTCAGCCCATCCGCCAAAAGTGGCGATAATGAAATCGTAAAGACCACCAATCATTCCTGCTAGAAGCAGAGGTTTTGCTTGATCGCCCCCTTTCTCTCCCGAAACCAATACTTGTGTTGTAGCAGTTGCTTCTGGAAATGGATACTTTCCGTGCATGTCTTTCACAAAATACTTGCGGAATGGAATGAGAAAGAGAATCCCTAAGATACCTCCCAAGAGTGAACTCACGAACACTTGCAGAAAACTAACCGAAATATCGGGATACTTTGCTTGCAAAATGTACAAAGCAGGCAAGGTAAATATAGCACCTGCCACAACAACACCAGAACTTGACCCAATGGATTGAATAATTACATTTTCGCCTAACGAGTTTTTACGCTTGCTAGCAGTGGATAATCCTACAGCTATAATTGCAATGGGGATTGCAGCTTCAAATACTTGCCCAACCTTCAGTCCTAAATAGGCAGCAGCGGCTGAAAACAAAACAGCCATGAGTAAGCCCAACGATACCGACCTGAAATTAACTTCGGGATATTCTCTGTCGGGTGACATTAACGGTGTGTACTCTTCTCCGGGTTTTAGTTCACGCGAAGCGTTCTCGGGTAGTCCTTTTACTTTCTCTTCTTCGTTCATTTATCTGTTATTTTTAACGTGTATTACTCAACTGTGGACAAATTTTCCTCGAAAATACAAAATATAATCAAAATGGGCGACACTTTAATTCACTTTTCTTCCGTTTGTAACAATTAGTATAATTAAACAGCCGTTTTACGATGCTTATTCATTTGCTTTTGTCATATTATAGATGGAACTGCAATTTGCAAATGTGTGCATTGCTATAATAATAGTTATTGAGCGGGTGGCGATATCGTAATTTCATAGTTGGGGTGAACTTTATTGTTAAATTAATGTTTAATTATTAGCACTTTAAAACAGCTTTACTGGTCTAAAGTGTCCTTTTCTACAATAACATCTAATCATAATGAATAGACCCTCAGAAATTACTAATACATAATCTATAAATAGACAAACAAGTATATGGAAAAAAAAGAATTAATTGAAAGATTATCAGAATCCATCAAAATTACCAGCGATATGCCTAAATCTCTTTTCGATGAGATGGGCGTGAAGCGGGGGCTAAGGAATGATGATCATTCTGGTGTGCTAGCTGGTCTCACACGCGTTGGTGACGTGGTGGGATATGAAAGAAAAGAAGATGGAAGTCTCAAAGCTATTCCAGGTGAACTCTATTATCGTGGCATTAATGTAGCTGATTTGGTACACGGCATTCAAAAGGATGACAGATTGGGCTTTGAAGAGACAGCTTTTCTTCTTTTGTCGGGGGCACTTCCCCAAAAAGATGAGTTAGAATCGTTTCGTCGTCTCATTATGCAGACCATGCCATTGGAGCATACCGCTACGATGAATATATTGTCTCTTAAGGGAAAAAATATTATGAATATTTTGGCACGTAGTGTGCTTGAGCTATATATATATGATGAAGATCCCGATACAGTGAGTAAAGACAACCTGATTCGCCAATCGATTAACCTTATTGCTAAGTTTCCTACTATTATTGCTTATGCATACAATGTATTAAGACACAATCAGCAAGGACGCTCGTTACATGTGCGCCATCCAGATGAGACCTTGTCGGTGGCAGAAAACTTTTTGTTGATGATGAAGGGGCGTGGCAACTATACCGAACTCGATATAAAAATACTTGACCTAGCACTCATCTTGCATGCAGACCATGGCGGAGGAAACAACTCTACTTTCTCGGTACGTGTGACCAGCTCTACAGAAACAGACACCTACTCATCCATAGCTGCGGGCATTGGCTCATTGAAAGGTCCCTTACACGGTGGGGCAAACGTGAAAGTGATTGCGATGCACGATGACATGAAAGCCAATATTAAGGATTGGGCAAGTGTCGATGAGGTAGATGCCTATCTGACAAAGATATTAAACAAAAAAGCCTTTGATAAAACAGGATTGATATATGGAGTGGGTCATGCCGTGTATACATTGACTGACCCACGTGCTGGATTATTGAAAGAAATGGCACATGATTTGGCAAAAGAGAAGGATATTGAAAAGGAGTTTGCTTTCCTCGAATTGGTAGAGGAGCGTTCGCTCAAAATGTTTGAGAAGTTTAAGGGCAAAAAGGCTGCAAAAACGTGTGTCAATGTTGACTTTTATTCAGGATTTGTATATAAATCCATTGGATTGCCAGTAGAGGTGTTTACCCCACTGTTTGCCATGGCGCGTATTGTAGGGTGGTCGGCACATCGCATAGAGGAGCTGAACTTTAGCAGCAAGCGCATCATTCGTCCTGCTTACAAAAACGTGAGAGAGAGGCAAAACTTTATCCCGATGGAGAAGCGATAAACTAATAAAAATATTCACTTGGGGCAAAGAGGCAGTCACTTCTTGCCCCTTTATTATAAATAATAAGCATGAAGAAAATAAAAGTTGAAAATCCAGTAGTAGAATTGGATGGAGATGAGATGGCACACGTGATATGGCACAACATCAAAGACAATTTGATACTGCCGTATCTCGATTTAGACATAAAATACTACGATTTGGGCATCGAGAATCGGGACAAAACCAATGATCAGGTAACTATCGATTCGGCTCAAGCAATTTTGAAATACAACGTGGGCATCAAGTGTGCTACCATCACGCCCGATGAGGCGCGCGTAGAAGAGTTTGGATTGAAAGAGATGTGGAAATCGCCCAATGGTACTATTCGTAACATTATAGGAGGCACAGTGTTTAGAGAACCTATCATTATGCAGAACATACCGCGCTACGTGCCGGGTTGGAAAAAACCAATCATCATTGGCAGACATGCATTTGGCGACCAATATAAAGCCACCGATACGGTGATTACCGAAAAGGGGACGTTTACAATGAACTTTACCAACGAAAAAGGCGAGACGAAGAGTTGGGAAGTATTCGATTTCGACGGCAAAGGGGTAGCCATGGCTATGTACAATACGGATGAGTCCATTTATGGATTTGCGCGTGCGTCGTTTCAAATGGCATTGACCAAAAAATATCCGCTTTATCTCTCCACCAAAAACACCATCTTGAAAGCCTACGACGGACGATTCAAAGATATCTTTCAGGAGGTATATGAAAAAGAATTTAAACATGCATTTCACGAAGCAGGCATCACTTATGACCACCGATTGATAGACGATATGGTGGCATCTGCCATAAGATGGGAAGGCGGCTTTGTGTGGGCTTGCAAAAACTACGATGGCGATGTGCAGTCGGATGTGGTGGCGCAAGGATTTGGGTCGTTAGGCTTGATGACATCTGTGTTGGTGACACCCGATGGCAAAACCATTGAATCTGAAGCAGCACATGGAACTGTGACTCGGCACTTCCGAAAGCATCAGCAAGGAAAACCCACCTCGACCAATCCCATCGCATCCATTTTTGCATGGACGCGCGGTTTGGAACATCGTGCTAAACTGGATGGCAATCATGAGTTGCTCGAATTTAGCAAAGCATTAGAGAGTACGTGTATCTCTACAGTCGAAAGTGGTCACATGACCAAAGATTTGGCATTGTTGGTGCACGGAAAAGATATGTTGGACAAGGATTTCTTGACAACGGAACAGTTTTTAGCTCAACTGAAAGAGAATTTTGATAAGGCATTGGCTACAAAATAGGTCAGATTTGACAAAATGTAACGTTTTCGACCTGCAAGGTTACCAATCCTCCAGGAAAAGTGCCCTTCTTGTGTTACATGGTAGGTAATCCGC
>CAZXGV010000047.1:0-15312 GCA_964640575.1 uncultured Dysgonomonadaceae bacterium | reverse complement strand
AACGGTAATAGAACGCTCGCGCGCTTATCAAAGCGCCTGCCCTGTGGAATAATGCACTGGGTGAATGTCGCGCAAGCGAAATATCCATTTTGTTCCTTTTTTTGCTTTGTGAATAGCAAAGAAAGTTCACAGAATGAATGTTCTCGTAATTTTATAGGTTTGGCTTGGTGTGTATATCCACAAACATAAGCTAAAACAGGCGTTTTTCAATAACTATTCACATATAACATCGTTCAGATTTTATTCTTTTTTTAGCTTTCGTACGTGTGCAAAACGGCAAAATTAAATAATGTCGCCCTTTCGTACATGTACAAAACGACAAAATTAAATAATCTCGGGCTTCTGTACTTGTACAAAATGGCAAAATTAAATAATCTCGGGCTTCTGTACTTGTACAAAATGGCAAAATTAAATAATCTCGGGCTTTTGTACGTGTACAAAACGGCAAAATTAAAAAATGTCGAGGTTTCGTACATGTACAAAACGATGAAATTAAATAATGTCGAGCTTTTGTATGTGTACAAAACGACGAAAATAAAAAGTATTGCACTTTCGCACGTGTACAAAACCAATCTCACAGGAAATAAATAGGGATTAGCGAAGATTCTATAAGAAAGTAGTAAGCGTGATTGTCAATGCATTGCAAGCTGTTCAGCTCATCTAACACGCATGCTAAATAATAAAAGTTCATTATTTGCACCGTAATTGAAGCATGATTTTTCGTCACTGTTACATAGTTGACTAGACGTAAATATCAAAGACCTCACCACTTACTATTTATTCCCACTTATTTTAACATCACTGCTTAAGGTTAATATATGTTCAAATTTCGATGCCGCTTTTCAGAATAAGTGAGGTTAACTGGCTAAAGCCAAATCTTCAATTTCAATAAATACAACTAAAGCCAAATCGTGATTATTATATCTTAGGTTGATGCTTGTCTTCGACCAGTGCCTTGACAGTTAATGTGAGAGGCACAAGTCGGGAGACTTGCGCCAGCCCTAAGATGGATGCTTGGCAATCATTTAACATGACCACAATAACCACGAAGTGGTTAAAGGTGAATAGCCACGGGTGCAAACCCGTGGTAGCTGATACCCAGGCTTTGTCTAGGCTAAGGGCTAGAGGCTGAATTATATCGGGACTTCCAGCCCTAACGCATACCTCATAATGCATACCACACTGTTCGTCATGTAAGTCCAAAATGTTTCGCCTTGTATAACAAGTGAAATTATCAATTTCGACAAAAATATTCTATTAATGAGATGTTTAACTCTTAACTTAATGACATTGTTCTAGCGGTTGCATTCCCTTAGAAGCTTGCCGTCACCATCACAGGGAAATGATCCGATGGGAAATGCCCATAATGCATGTCATTTAATACACCATATTTTTTGATTGTTATGTCTGGAGTTGCCCAAATATAATCAATTCTGTTTTTCATAGGTGCATTTAAATTAAATCCATTGAATGTGCCTACTGTTCCATAAGGTTTGGTTTGAGAAACGAGGTAGGAATCATTTAATATTTTGGCATCATAAATTATTTGAATGGGCTCATCGTTGGGCGATGCATTAAAATCTCCTACTGCAAAAGTGGGCATGTCGCCTGCAATTTCTTTTATCTTCGAAACCAGTAGCAACGATGAGTTGCGACGTGCTTCTTTACCTTGATGGTCGTAGTGCATACTGAAAACAAAAAATTCTTTCCCAACCTCTTTGTCTTTAAACTTTGCCCACGAGCATATTCTGCGTATTCTGGCATCCCATCCATAGGAAGGCTTATCGGGAGTGAGTGAAAACCAGAAATCTCCACTATCGATTACATCAAAGCGGTCAGTTTTGTAAACAATGGCAGAATGTTCGCCTTTATTGACACCATCATCTCTACCACCACCCACATAGTCATAGCCTCCTGCTTCGGTAATGTCTAATAGCTGATGCTGAAATCCTTCTTGTGTTCCCATGATGTCGAAATCATGAAATCGGATTAATCCGTTTACATTATCTTTACGGTGCTCCCATCCATCTAGACTGTCTCTGGGGGTGTCCATTCTTAGGTTGTAGGTAGCAATGTTGATTTCGTAATTCTTTTTGTCATTTTGGGCAAAAGCCAATGTGGCGAAAATAAAGGATAGACTGATAATAAATATTTTTTTCATAGCTACTTATGATTTTTATATTGTTTGTATTTTAATTTTTTTTTGAGCTGATCGAAGAGTTGTAAAGTGATATGCAGAACGCCTAAATCACCGTCCAGATCACACGCTTCCTCTCTACCTTAAATGGATGTCTCTAATAATATCCATTTCAGCATGTTCGTTTAGTTTATCAATTAAGTTTTGTTTGTTCATCAATAGTTCGGCGCGCAATACTGATGACTTGAGATAGACAATTAGCACACCCCTGTTGAAATAGATGTTGGAGGTATATGTGGCAACTCCTTCGCCCAATACTTCTTTCCATCCTCTAATGACACGCTTCTCGGCAATTCTTGACTGCAACTGCGGGTCGTTGTTCATAAATTCTTTCAGAATGCTCCCTATGTCTCTTTCGTTTCTTTTAAACATTGTATTAGTTGTTTGTTTTTTTTAGTTATCTTCCTTAGAATAGTATTTTAATCTATCTGTTCTATAGCACCATCTGTAACAGAGTAGAGGTGATAATTATTATTAAAAGGTTGCAGTATGCGGTCTAACGATTGACGATTGGTATCGGAGATAAAGATTTGCCCAAAATCATCGCTCGACACGAGTTTGATAATTTCTTTTACACGTGTTTCGTCCAATTTATCAAAAACATCATCGAGTACAAGTAGTGGCGTGGCGTTGCTTTTATCGGCTAAGAACTGGAATTGGGCAAGCTTGAGAGACACGAAGAATGTTTTTTTCTGTCCTTGCGAGCCGTCTTTCTTTATTGGAAACTCATCTAGTAGCATATCCAACTCGTCGCGATGAATGCCCACGGTGGTGTGACCAAGAATCATGTCGCGCTCGCGTGCAGCAAGTAAACGTTCTTTGAAACTACAACCAGACAGTTGCGATGAGTAGTTGAGCGATACTGTTTCCTTCGATTGGCTGATGGCACTATAAAACTGATGAAAGATAGGAATTAGATTTTGTATAAACAAATTCCGTTTTTCGAAAATAGCTTCTCCCTCTTTTATCATCACTTCCTCCCAAAGTTCTAACAGACTTTTGTCTATATTATCAGTTTTGAGGGTGGCATTGCGTTGTTGCAAGGCATTGTTGTAGCGTACAAGCGATTGTAAGTAAGGTTTGTCAAATTGTGATATGGCAACGTCCATAAACAGGCGCCGTTCTTCGCTGCTACCCATAATTAGCTCGTTGTCGGCGGGCGAAATCATTACCAATGGAATAAACCCAATATGAGCAGAGAGTTTGTCATACTGTTTTTTGTTTCGTTTAAATTGTTTCTTTTGTCTACGTTTTAGCGCACATGAAATTTCTTCTTCACTTCCCGTTGCAAATTCATACTTCCCTTTTATCATACAGATATCGGCATCGTGCATTATGACTTGCGAATCAATAGGATTGGAGTGACTTTTGCAAAACGAAAGATAATATACAGCATCTAGCAAGTTGGTTTTCCCCATTCCATTGTCACCCAAGAAACAGTTTATTTTAGGCGATAGAGTGAGTTCCACCTCAGCTAGGTTTTTGTAGTTAAGTATTGATAAGTGTTGTAATATCATGTTGTTTTGCAGAAGTATCTATTGTTGTTTTAGTCGCCTACGAGAAACTCTTGTAGGTCTTCGGGCGAAATGTTCATGTTTAGCTTCCCTTGGTGTGCAAACGCTATTCTTCCTTTTTCTTCGGATACAATTATCACTTTGGCATCAGTCTCCTGCGAGATGCCTAAGCCAGCTCTGTGGCGTAACCCTAAATGTTTGGGGATGTTTGGATTTTGAGAAACGGGCAGTATACAGCCTGCTGCTCTAATCTGTTTTCCCACAATAATCATTGCACCATCGTGCAGTGGACTATTGGTGAAGAATATATTCTCAATTAATCGGGTGGAGATGTCGGCATTAATAATTTCTCCAGTTTGTTCATACAAACCTAGTTGTATCTCTCCTTGCATAACAATGAGTGCTCCCACTCTTTCTTTTGCCATGTTCATGCATGCAAAAACTATAGGGGTGATGTGAGAAATGTCTTTTTCTTTATCATTTTGTGGAAATATTATCTTTGCAATAAACTTCCACCCCTTACGTGGTCCTAATGACATAAGAAAGCGCCGTATTTCATCTTGAAAAAGAATTATCAACAGAAAGAATCCGACACTCACAAACTTGTCCAAAATGCTTCCCAACAAAGTCATCTGAAAAACATGTGAAACCAGAATCCAGAGGATTAAAAAGGATGCAATCCCGATAAACAGAGGCTTAGTACCTGATATTTTAACCAATCGGTAGGAATAGTACATTAGTAAAGCTACTAATAAAACATCAATCAGGTCTTTTATTCCAAAATGTTCGAGCATAAGGGTGAAGTGTATTTATTATATAAATTGTTCAGGTGTGTAATTGTTCAACTTGCTAGTTAGTTTCACACATTCCACTGCCTCTTTTACATCGTGTACGCGCAAAATTTTCGCTCCCGATTGTATTGCATAAGTATTTAAAACTGTCGTTGCGTTGAGACTTTCCTCCGCATTTAACCCCAATGTTTTGTATGCCATCGATTTTCTTGATATGCCAACTAGCATGGGAGTCTCAAATATATGAAAATATTTGAGATGTGCCATCAATTCGAAGTTTTGATCTAACGTTTTGCTGAATCCGAAGCCTGGATCAACAATAATGTCATTTACTCCTAACAGGTTGAGCTGAGCAATCTTCTCAGAGAAGTAATAGATAATATCTTGAATCAGGTTGTCGTATTTTGTATGCTGTTGCATCGTTTGGGGCGTGCCACGCATGTGCATCAAAATGTAGGGCACATTGAGATTTGCCACAGTCGGAAACATATTCTCGTCTATTTGTCCCCCCGAAATATCATTGATTATAGCAACGCCATATTTCTCAACACTAGCTCTTGCAACTTCCGAGTAGAAAGTATCGATAGAAAGAATGGCATCGGGAAACTCGCGTTGGATGATTGATAGAGCAGGGGCAATGCGCTCTAGCTCTTCTTTTGCCGTGTGTAATGTAGAGGTTGGTGAAGTAGATTGTCCTCCAATATCAATAATTGTGCCTCCTTGTTCTACAATCTGTTGCACGCGTTCTACTATCTCTTTTTCCGATTGTGTGCGACTTCCTTTGTAAAATGAGTCGGGAGTAACATTTACAATCCCCATTACGAGAGGAGTTGTCAAATCTAGTAAATTACCTTTTATGTTGAGGGTCTGATGTGTCATTGTTGTTTTGCTTTTTCTATATCCTTATGTGAAGGGTAGTCAATATTGTAGTGAAGCCCACGGCTCTCTTTTCGTTGCATTGCATGTTTTATTACCTCGTAGCTTACTTTAATAATGTTACGCAATTCGCATATATCACGCGATACCACTGATTGATGAAAGAGGTCTTCTGTCTCTTTAAACAGTATGTTCAATCGAGTTAATGCTCGTTCTAATCGTAGGTTGGAGCGAACAATACCTACATAAGACGTCATGATTTGAGCTACCTCTTTCTCTGTTTGAGTGATTAATATCATCTCTTCGGGCAGTGTTGTGCCTTCGGCATCCCAACTGGGTATGTTTTCCTCGTAGGTGTATGTGTTGAAGACAGAGAGCGCATGTTTTGCGGCTGCATCCGCATACACTACCGCTTCTATCAGGGAGTTTGAGGCTAGCCTATTCGCTCCGTGTAGTCCTGTGCAAGCACATTCGCCATTCGCATAGAGTCGCGCAATACTGGATTGTGCATTAAGGTTTACCTCAATGCCACCACAACTATAGTGCGCTGCAGGCGCAACAGGAATATAATCTTTTGTGATGTCAATGCCATAAGAAAGACATTTTTTATAGATTGCTGGGAAATTGTATTTTGTTTCTTCTGGATTTTTGTGGGTAATGTCGAGATAGACATGATCGTCCCCTCGGTTTTTCATCTCTGTGTCGATTGCTCGAGCAACAATATCGCGTGGTGCAAGTGAGAGACGTTCATCATACTTTTCCATAAAAGTTTCACCATCCATCGTTCGGAGCATGCCACCATAACCTCGCAGTGCTTCTGTGATTAGGAACGATGGTCGTTCGTGTGGATGAAAAAAAGCAGTCGGGTGAAATTGCACAAACTCCATATCTTTTATCTTACCTTTTGCGCGAGCTACCATTGCAATACCATCGCCTGTGGCGACTAATGGGTTGGTGGTGGTTTGATAAATAGATCCAATGCCCCCTGTGGCCATCATTGTCACGCGTGATAAGAATTTCTCTATTTCGTTGGTTTTTTGATTCAAAACGAATGCTCCATAGCATTCAATATGGGGAGTCTTGCGGGTTATGATTTCTCCGAGGTGATGTTGGGTGAGAACTTCAATGGCAAAATGATAATCAAAAACGTCGATGTCGGGGTGTTTTTTTATGGCTCTAATCAGGCTAGTTTGAATTTCTGCGCCTGTGCTATCTTTGTGATGTAGGATGCGTGATTCGGAATGTCCTCCTTCTTTGTGGAGGTCGAAATCTCCTTTTTCGTTCCTATCAAAATTGACTCCCCAATCAATCAACTCTTTAATTTGATGAGGTGCTTCACAAATCACTTTTTCAACCACTTCTTTGTCGCAGAGTCCAGCACCTGCAATGCAAGTATCTTCGATGTGCTTGTCGAAGTTGTCCAATCTTTGGCTCACGGTAGCTATACCTCCTTGTGCGTAGAAGGTGTTTGTATCCTCCAACAGATTTTTTGTGATGATGGCTACTTTCCCATGAGACGCTACTTTAAGAGCGAAGCTCATACCAGCAATTCCCGAACCTATTACAAGAAAGTCATATTTATGTGTCATTGCAGTTTTGCTTATAAACATACAAATTTAAGCAATTAAGTCTATTTAAAGGCTCTTTCTTTTTTCATTTTTGACAGGCGCTAATAAAAAGAGGATAATTTGTTTCGTAAAGATGAAGTAATACAACAATCTATCTCTTTTTCAGACTAGGAAAAGAGTGATGTAGGATTTATAATAGACAAAAGACAAAGATTGGTTCACAGCTAAATGTCATTGTGCAATAGCACTATAAACATAATATTCTTTTATTTGTTATGATAGTGCTATTCTTTGATTCAAATCAAACATCCATCCAAACCAATTTATCCTTACTACAATGAATAAAATAAGATATCTATTTATAATTGTTTGCTACTTAGCTTTGTATCAAACGCAGACAGTTGTTGCTCAACAAATACCCGAAGCAACAATCCCTGTTAAAGGTAGGATTGTTGCCGATGACAACGGAGCTCCCTTAGAATATGCAAGCGTAACTATCACAAACACCAATATCGCTACTGTAACTAATCAAGATGGTTTTTTCTCCCTTCGCATCCCTTTTTCTGCCAGAAACTACAAGTTGAAAGTACAGCATTTGGGCTATGAGAATATAAACGTTCCTGTCATTACACTTATTGATAAGGATAATAATATTCTTAGAATGAGGTCGAGCTCAATACATTTAAGCGAAATAGAGGTTGTGTCGGGCGATGGCACCGAGTTGGTCAAAGAGGCACTCCTGTCTGTGACTGAGAATTATGAAACGGTCCCCAATATGATGGTGGCTTTTTATAGAGAATCCATTAAAAAAGGTTCAAACTATATTTCATTAGTAGAGGCTGTGCTCGATATTTACAAGGAGTCGTATAGCTCGTATAATTTCGATCTGGCACGCATTTATATCGGACGGAAAGCATCCGATGTCAATTCGAAGGATACAATTTTCATGAAATATCAAGGTGGAATTAGTGATGGTTTGATGCTTGATATTGCCAAGCACCCCGAAATTGTTTTTGGAGAGGATGGGTCAGAGTATTCTTACCATATTGAGGGTGTTGTAAATATTGATGACAGGGCACACTATGTGATTAGTTTTTTTCCGTATCCTGGTATAAGAGACATTTTGTTTCGTGGGAAAATATTTTTAGATGTTGAGTCGTTGGCTTTCAAACGCATGGAGTTTAATATGAATGTAGAGGATAAAAAAAATGCTGCATCAATTTTCATTCGGAAAAAACCATCATCGATGCGTGTTTCTGTCGAAAATGCTACTTATGTAGTTGATTATGTAGAAAATGATGGGAAATGGTATTTCAATTATAGTAGTGCTCAAGTGCAGTTTAAGATGAGATGGAAACGTAGTTTCTTCGGACTGTTTGCATCCACTTATACAATTTTTTCCGAAATGGCTATAACAGACAGATATGAAGATGATGTGAAAAAATTTCCACGTAAAGAACGGATTCGTTCGACGGATATAATTGCAGAAAAAGTGGAGCATTTCCAAAATCCTGACTTTTGGGGCGACTATACTGTCATTGAGCCAGATAAGGAAATTACGAATGCTATAAAGCGTTTAAGTGATAAGTTGAGAAGACGAGAGTAATCTTTTGATAAATAAAGTTTTCCATATTAGAAAGATATGCTATCTTTGCACCCGAATGTCAATTAAAATTTAAAATTTTATGTACTTAGATTCAGAAAAAAAGCAAGAAATCTTTGCAAAGTACGGAAAGTCTAACACTGATACCGGCTCACCTGAGGCGCAGATAGCATTGTTTTCATACCGTATTTCGCATTTGACTAATCATTTAAAGTCAAATCAGAAAGATTATAACACAGAGCGTTCGTTGAGGATTTTAGTAGGTAAACGTCGTCGTTTACTTGATTATCTTATTGATGTGGATATTGAAAGATATAGAAGCATTATTAAGGACCTTGGTATTAGAAAATAGTACCTTACGAACAGACAACAAAAAAAGCAATTCAGTGATGAGTTGCTTTTTTTTATATTTTATCTCTTATCTTGTCTTACTTGTTGACAGTTTCTCTGTTTGTTTCAAATAACAAACCCTGCACAGAGGTCTATATTCTTCCAGCTCTCCCAACATCACCTGTTTCTCGCCTGCAACAATTCGATGAGAATAATTTGCCAGACTACCACAGTCCACACAAATGGCATGAACCTTGGTTACATCGTCAGCTATTGCGCAGAGTCCAGGAACGGGACCAAAAGGTACTCGTTTAAAATCCATGTCAAGACCTGCAACAATTACTCTCACTCCTTGATCTGCCAATTGTTGGCACACATTCACCAAGCCTGCATCAAAAAATTGAGCTTCGTCAATTCCTACTACTTTCACTTCTGATGACAGCAAAAGGATATTGCTAGAGTGATCTACTGGTGTAGAGTGAATTGAGTTTTTGTCGTGCGATACGATTTCATCTTCCGAGTAGCGTGTATCTATCTTTGGTTTAAATATTTCAACGGTCTGTTTCGCTATTTTAGCTCGTTTCAAGCGGCGCAAGAGCTCTTCTGTTTTTCCTGAAAACATCGATCCGCAAATAACCTCAATGGTGCCTCTTGTGTGCGTTTTGTCTATAGTATTTTCGCAGTAAATCATAGCTGTAATGAAAGTTAAGGAAGTGGCTTCCCTTTTTTAATTATTTCCCTTTAATTATTTTCTTGATTTCATTCAATTTGTTCAATGCATCCACGGGTGTAAGATTATTTACATCCAGGTTTATTATTTCATCCCTCACTTGACTCAATATTGGGTCGTCTAATTGGAAGAAGCTTAGTTGAAAACCTTCTCTGTTTTCAACAATTTCGGCAAGGGGTTTACCAAGGCCATCTTTTCTATTATGTTGCTCCATTTCGCTTAAGATAGACTCGGCACGCTGCGTTATGCTTGGTGGCATACCTGCCATTTTTGCTACATGAATCCCAAAACTATGTTCGCTACCTCCTGGGGTGAGTTTTCGTAGAAAGATAATTTTGTTGTCAATCTCCTTCACCGATACATTGTAGTTTTTGATTCGCTTAAACGACTTCTCCATTTCGTTCAACTCATGATAGTGAGTTGCAAAGAGTGTTTTTGCTCGTGCTCTTGGATTCTCGTGGATGTATTCTACAATTGACCACGCAATGGAAATCCCATCGTAGGTGCTTGTGCCTCGCCCCAATTCGTCAAAGAGAATGAGGCTACGCTCTGAGATGTTGTTCAGAATATTGGCTGCCTCGTTCATCTCTACCATAAAGGTCGATTCGCCCAAAGAGATATTGTCAGACGCTCCAACACGTGTAAATATTTTATCAACCAAACCAATTTTTGCCGATTCGGCAGGTACAAAGCTTCCAATCTGAGCCATGATTGTTATCAATGCTGTTTGACGGAGCAGTGCTGATTTACCCGACATGTTGGGACCTGTGATGATAATAATTTGTTGACTATCGTTGTCTAGGTAAACATCATTAGCAATAAAAGGTTCGTCGGGAGGCAATTGCATTTCAATTACAGGATGGCGTCCATTTTTAATATCAATTTCGAGGGTTGTATTTAATTCGGGACGCATATACCTGTTCTCTTGTGCTATTCTTGCAAAAGAGAACAAGCAGTCGCATTGTGCTATAATGTTTGCATTTATCTGAATGGTAGGGATATATTCAATTAAGCTTTCGACAAGCGAGTTGAATATTTCTACTTCAAGTGCATATATCTTTTCTTCAGCTCCCAAGATTTTCTCTTCGTATTTTTTTAATTCCTCAGTGATGTATCTTTCGGCACTCACCAATGTCTGCTTTCTTATCCAGTCTGATGGCACTTTGTCTTTATGAGTATGTCGTACTTCGATGTAGTATCCAAAAACATTGTTGAAGCCAATTTTGAGTGATGTTATGCCTGTTTTCTCTATCTCTCTTTCCTGAATCTGAAGCAAGTAATCTTTGCCTGAGTGTGCGGTATTGCGCAAATCATCTAACTCACTATTTACCCCCTCCTTGATAAAACCTCCTTTGTTTACTAGTGCGGGAGGATCAGTAATGAGTTCTTTGTCGATGCGGTCTCTGATTAGCGGACAAGGATTTAGCTTTTCTCCCATCTCTTGCAAGCTTTTATTGTCGGATGCTAGAAAAGCATCTCGAAGAGGTTCAATGGCAATTAGTGCAGTTTTAATTGCGGCTACTTCTCGAGGAGATATGCGTCGTACTGCTGCCTTCGAGATAATTCGTTCTATATCGCCTATTTGGGCAATGTGTGATTGTACTAATGATTTAAGTTTTGGTTCGCGAAAGAAATTCTCTACAACGTCCTGTCTCTTCTCGATGGGCGAAATATCTTTCAATGGAAACATAATCCATCGCCTCATCATGCGCGACCCCATGGGAGAGATGGTTTTGTCTATTATATCGAGTAGACTTTTGCCATCTTCGTTCATGGTCGAAATCAGTTCAAGACTACGTGCCGTGAATCTGTCGATACGAACGTATCTGTCTTCTTCTATGCGGTTTATTGCAACAATATGGTCCACTTGAGTATGATGGGTCACATCAAGGTAGTGCATCACTGTGCCCGATGCTATTATGCCTAATGGGAGATGCGCTACACCAAAGCCTTTTAGGTTTTTGGTTTGGAAGTGTTTGAGTAGTCTGTCATTGGCAGTCTCTTCCGTGAACACCCAATCGTCTAATTCGAAAAGGAAGTAATGATTGCCAAATTTCTCTTCAAACTCTTTTCTTTTACCTCGTTCAATCAGTATCTCTTTGGGCGAAAAACTAGAAAGTAGTTTGTCTATATCGTTTACTGAGCCCTCGCTAGTGAGAAACTCCCCCGTAGAGATATCCAGCAATGAGATACCACACATTTTTTTCGAGAAGTGTATGGCACACAAGAAGTTGTTTTCTTTGTGGTTAAGTATGTTGTCATTGATGGAAACTCCTGGCGTTACCAACTCGGTGATGCCTCGTTTCACCAACTTCTTTGTTTTCTTAGGGTCTTCGAGTTGATCGCATATAGCTACCCTTTTCCCTGCTCGCACTAATCTGGGCAGATAGGTGTCGAGTGCATGATGGGGAAATCCAGCCAGCTCCACATATTGTGCTGCGCCATTGGCTCTTCGGGTTAAAGTTATTCCTAGTATTTCGGATGCCGTAATGGCGTCTTCCGAAAAAGTTTCATAAAAATCGCCTACACGAAATAGTAGAATGGCATCGGGATGCTTATTCTTAATCTCGTTGTATTGTCTCATCAAAGGGGTGTCAGCGATTGGCTTTGCCATTAGTATTAAATGTTTTGTGTTGTTTTAGTCATTTCTTTTCAAAGACTCATAGCTTTTGTTTGCGTAAAAAAACGACTCATTATTATTTCTATTCGCAAAGATAATAAAGTGAGTCGTTAAATAGAGGTTGCTATCGTATTTTGTTTTTGAAAAGTTTTTTTTGAAGGAGCGGGATACTAATATTATCCTTTCAGAAGTGTTTCTTTTAGTTCTTTTACACCTTCGGATGCACCTTTTTGTATAAAGTTGATATTGCGTCTGTTGCCTCTCACATCTTTTGGATCTATTAGATAGATGGGGGTGCCTGGTTTAGTATAATCTATTAAGCCTGCTGCAGGATAAACATTGAGCGACGTGCCGATGATAACGAGTATGTCAGCCTTCTGCACAATCTTAGCTGCTGTTTCGATCATAGGCACAGCCTCGCCAAACCAAACGATATCGGGTCGTAGTTGAGAGCCCACTTCACATTTATCTCCTATACTTATTTCAGCATTGTCTTCCGACATTTCATAAATAATTGAAGGGTCGCGTGTTGAGCGCGATTTCATCAATTCGCCATGGAGGTGAACTACATTTGAACTTCCTGCCTTTTCATGTAGGTTGTCTACATTTTGCGTAACTATTGTTACATCATACTCTTTCTCAAGATCAACCAAGCCAATGTGCCCTTCGTTTGGTTTCGTTTCCAACAACTGTTTGCGCCTTGCGTTATAAAAGTCGAGCACCAATTGGGGGTTTACTTCAAAGGCTTGAGGTGTTGCCACATCTTCCACACGATGATTCTCCCACAACCCATCTGTATCTCTAAAAGTTGCGATTCCGCTTTCGGCACTCATGCCAGCTCCTGTAAGTACTACTATTTTCTTTTTCATGTTATTCCTATTTCTTTAAAATGTTGTCTGATTGTATGTATAACAAATATACAAAATTTTACTCACATTATTTAATTCGGTATCTCCTTTGCTGTTTTCACGCTATTTGCTTTTCACTCAATTAATAACTAAGTTAGAGACTATTATGTAAAAACATAGTTTGGCAGATTGGAAACTATTATTTATTTTTGCAACAAAATTAAAACAAACACTTATGGCAACAACAGCTGATTTTAGAAATGGGATGTGTATTGAGTTAGAAGGTCAATACTTTTTTATAGTAGAGTTTCTCCATGTTAAACCGGCACGAGGCGCAGCTTTTGTTCGCACCAAGCTAAGAAATGTAGAGACAGGGAAAGTTTTCGACAGAACCTTTAACTCTGGAGTTAAAGTGGATGAAGTACGCATAGAGCGTCGTCCTTATCAGTTTTTATATAAAGACGAAATGGGGTATCATTTTATGAATAGCGAAACTTTTGAGCAGATTTCTATTCCTGGAGAGCAAATTGAGGGTGTAGAGTATTTGAAAGATGGTGATATTGTTGATGTGCAAGTGAATGCAGAAACCGAAAATGTTTTAACAGCCGAAATGCCAACTCATGTGGTGTTAGAAGTAACCTATACCGAGCCAGGATTGAGAGGTGACACTGCTACAAACACATTGAAACCTGCCACTGTGGAAACTGGTGCAGAAGTACGCGTTCCTCTCTTCATTGATACAGGAGAGAAAATAAAAATTGATACTCGCACAGGAACTTATGTAGAGCGAGCAAAATAAAAGAAATCTCACGTGGGAGAATAATATAAATTAATAAAGAGGAATGTCTTGTTTTAAGATGTTCCTTTTTGTTTGTGTTAGGAGATTAGTATGTGTCATATTGTCTAAGTTTAGTATTGTAGTCTGTTTATTATAGGAGAAGTAATATGCTTATTAAAAAAAGTAATTCGTATAAGTGGGTGGTGTTAGCTATTTCATTTACACTTATGCTAGTGTTTTCCATATCACTACAATTTTTACCACCAATATTTGATAAGATTCAAAACGATATCTCCTTTTCTAATTCTCAAGCAGGTATGCTAATGGGTGCATACGCTATTCCAGGAATCTTTATTCCGTTCTTAATAGCCTTTCTAGCCAGCAGATATAATAAAAAGTCTATTATACTTATCGCCTTATTAGTTTTGATTGTTGGGCTAGTAGCCTTTTCTATGGCAGGATCTTTTACAACATTATTAATATATAGACTAATAGCTGGTATAGGAGCTACTGTTTTGGTAGTTTTAGCCCCCTTGTTGGTTACTATGTTTTTTGATAAAACAAACATGGGTATTGCAATGGGTATATTTAACACTGCGGTTCCCTTCGGTACTGTTATAGCAGCTAGCTTATTCGGGATTTTAGGAGAGAAGATACACTGGAGGTCTATTGTTTTAGGTATTGCTCTGTTTGTAGCAGTAGTTTTGGTTATTAACATCTTTAAGCTTTATTTGCCAAAAGAGGAAGCGAATAAAGAAGCTAATGTAGCATCAGAAGAATCTTCAGTCGGACTACTGTCTAATGCAAACCTTTGGTTACTAGTTCTAATTTGGGCATTAGGAAACAGCCAGCTTCTGGCCTATGTTACATTTGTTCCCCAGCATTTCCAAAACATTGGTATGACTATGCAAAGTGCGGGATTACTAACAAGCTTTATTATGTTAGTTCCAATTTTCTTGAGTCCTGTTGTGGGAATAATTATTGATAAGACAGGGTGGAAAAGGAGATTGCTATTAGCTGGAACTATTATCATGGCAATTTCATTTATCTTAATTAGTAGAGGAACTTATGGATTACCAATATGGGCTTTTACATTGGGTGTAGGATTTACGCCAATACCAATTTTTGTATTTTCTCTTCTGCCTGAGTTGATTAAGCCTCGCCAAATGGCTATGGGGTTGGGAATACTAACGGCTGCATCAAATCTAGGTATTGCCATAGGTCCTTCAGCTTTTGGTTTTTTATTAGATAAAACGGGAGGGAATTTTAATCTTGGATTTATAATTTTAGCCTTTATCTCTCTTGTAATTATTTTAGCTTTAAGTGGATTAAAACAAACCAGATTAATAGTATCTTTGTAAATTATTCACCCTATCTACAATGTTTTTTACATAGAGACGTAGTATAGCCCATTTATACTAAAGTATTGAACACTGTGTAACAATATAAATTAACTA
>CAZXGV010000046.1:0-15623 GCA_964640575.1 uncultured Dysgonomonadaceae bacterium | reverse complement strand
TGTAATATTGAAAATGACTGTTGCTCCGATAGGAGCATAATCTTTGTAGCTTGGTAATCTAATTAGTAATAAGAACTCCGTTAGGAGTGGTACAATTTGGGGCTGGCGCAGTTCTCCCGATCAGTGCCTCTACAGTTAAAGTCAAAACCTCTGCTGGCGAGGATATCTATCCGTGCATTTGTCTGCACTCTACTGTGATGATGGCACAGATGAATATCCGCGCCAGCCTGAGGTTTATATTTTTATGCCAGGCTTACAGCCCTCGATTATTGTCTCTTCAAATTTACCCCAACCCTTGCAGGTTGGGCTGAATTATATCGGGACTTCCAGCCCTAATCGGTGGCAGTAGAGAAAATTCATGAATTTTCTCTACCAGGCATTAATATACCACATACCATACCACATACCACATACATACGACTCGCAATTCATTCATTTATGCACAATGCGGACTGTAGCCGCAATGTGCTCTATGACATAAAAGCAAATTGCGATGGTTGTGTTTATTATCAGTTGGTTAAAACCAACGGCAATGGACAGCCACCACCGCTACCGGCAAAGGCACGGATGGATATCTGCGTCAGTCTGGGGTTTATTTAAAACATGTAATATTGAAATTGACTGTTGCTCCGATAGGAGCATAATCTTTGTAGCTTGGTAATCTAATTAATAATAAGAACTCCGTTAGGAGTGGCACAATCTAGGGTTGGCGCAGTTCTCCCGACCAGTGCCTCTACAGTTAAAGTCAAAACCTCTGCTGAAGATCAAATTAATTTAAAACCACCCCACACTGCCAATAGCCCCAAAGCAATGCTAAAAAAGATATAGAGAATAAACAGGAAAGTATTGCCCGATTGCCACAATTGCAGATTCTCGAAGGCGAAGGCAGAAAATGTAGTGTAACCACCACAGAATCCAGTTATCAAGAGCAAAGACAAACTCTGGTTTTTTCCCATGTTAGGCAACAACCAACCAGCTAATAGTCCAATAAAGAAACATCCTACAATGTTTGCAATAAAAGTACCCACCAGTGCCCAATCAGCAGAGATGAAACGTGTTGACAGACGCGATGTAAGAAGTCGGAGCATGCTACCAAGTCCACCTCCTAAACCAACAAGTAGTAAATCTCTTATCATAGTGTTGTTTCTTTCCTACGTATTATTTACTGTGTTCGCAAAATAATCATTGTCTACAATAACAGGCTCGAGTAACACGCTTGCGTCCAATGTCATTAAGTTAAGCATCTCTATAATGCATCTTTGCTGTTTCACGCTATCTGTCAGAGACTACCATTACTATTACTATTTGCATTTCAAGCCTCGATGGCTGGTCTAATTGCGTTACACTTATCTCTATATCAGGCTTTCAGCCCTCGATTAATGACTAATTGAATTTACCCCAACCCTTACTGGTTGGGCTGAATTATATCAGCCCTAATCCATAACTCATATTGCATATCACACTGTTCGTCATGTAAGTCCAAAATATTCCGCTTTGTATAACAAGTGAAATTATCAATTTTAGCAAAAAAATATTCTATTACTCAGATGTTTAACTCTTAACTCTATGAGATTGGGTGCAAGTCAGCTTTCGCTGGTGCAAATCTCCCGACTTGTACCTTTGACCTAACTGTAGAGGCACTGGTCAGAGACCATCGCCAGTCCAAGCGATCAGCAGATTTCTCCAATTCAAATTGAATTATTCTACATAATGTTCAATCTCTTTCGAAACCTACTATATAACTAAACCTTATTCTACTGTATATGAGCACTTTTTCGAAAACGGGTTTAAAGTTATTTCTTTTGATGTTCGTTTGAAAAACGTGGTGGACTTAGTAAACCGCTATAAATTACTACAACTCAAAGCTCATTACCTTATTTCTAAAAAATCTCGATTTGTAACAATGGGATAATTTAGCCTTCATCTTTTAATAGCCTTATTCTTTATTAAAACACATAGCCTCTCTTGCGATTCGTGACCTAAACCTGCACCACCTTGCGTAGTTTCACATAAAAGAGATAGCCCTGCACCTTATCATAGCCCATATCTCGAATACTATTCACATAACGCTGCACTTGTTTCACATATTTGCTTTCGACAGATTCACCAAATTTGTAATCGACCACCACCACCTCATCGTCTTTTATCATTACCCTATCAGGACGAATGAAGCTCATGGATGGATGTAACACTTGCTGCTCGTTGAGCACATGATAGTTGCCCGAATACCAATCTTGCACTTGGGGCAACGATAAACTTCCAAGTAGCTCATGATGTAGTGTGTGCTTCTCTTCAGAGGTTAACTCTCCACTCAACACCCTTTTTTCGAGTGCCTTATCCAAATCATCAAGAGTACTTATCTCACTCACAATTTCATGCATCAGTGTGCCAAAATCGCGCGAGCCATCATCAGAGAAATAGCCAATGCCCGACAAACGCAACTTCAGTCGATTGCGAAAAGGTGTAGATTGCCAATTGGTGAGTGAAGGTTTAGGTTTCTCCAAATCCTTTTCCTTCGGTTTCTTCATTTCATTGGCTACACCATAATTAAACGACAGTTTCTTCTTATTAGAATCTTCAGTAGAATCTTCATTGGAATCTCTAGTAGAATCTTCCGTAGAATCCTCAGTAGAATCCTCTTCGGAACTCTTCTTATCAAACACACCCTTATTATCAGTTGTTTCGCCTAGAATAGAGGAAGTAACGCTATGCCACAACAGATGAGATGCACTTTTAATTTCTAAAGGCTTATCGGGTCTCACCCCCTTTGGTTTGGGCGACGTGATAATTAATCGATGCTTTGGTCGTGTAAAAGCTACGTAAAGCAGGTTAAGGTTATCGATATAAGAATAGAGCTTCTCTTCCAAATACTCTTGTTTAAAAATAGTAGATGCCAACTTATTGGAGTATAATACAGGCACAACCCCTAAATCATTGAAGGGTTCCACATCAGGTTTACACCACAATATATCACGTCCAGATCGAGGCTCAAATTTCCAATTGACAAAAGGCAATATGACTGCTCCAAATTGCAATCCTTTCGATTTGTGGATAGTCATTAGTTGAATGGCATCTTGGTCGGCGGGAGAGAAAAGACTTTTGCTCTCTTTTACTTCGTCCCACCACATTAGAAAACCATTCAAGTCGGCAGTTTTGCGTGCACTATATTCGTTGATTAAATCTAGAAATGCCTGAATATAGACAGTGTCAGTGGGTGCAGTAGCCTCTTTCAGCAAATCGAATAGAGCCTCTGTCAACTCATAGAGTGGCAACGACAAAATCGAATTAAGATGGTGCTCCAATTCATCAGGTAGCTGCTCGCCGTGCTGTTGTACATACTTATCAAAAATATCCGAAGCACTCATTTTGGTGGTGAAGCGATAATATTCGTATATGGCACGCACCAGTATTGTTTTTTCTTGTGGACTGTTGATATACTGTAGCAGTGCCACCACAGCTTTTACACACGAAGAGTTGTTGAGCAACAACGCCTGGTTGGAAATAAAGTCATATTTATGTTTCGAGTCTGGGTTTTCATCCTTATACTGCAACAACCGTTCGGAAACAGCCACTGCCTCCTTACCCTCTCGCACCAGTATGGCTATGTCTTTAAGTTGAAAACCATCATCTTGCAACTGTTCCAATATTTTGGGCAATTGCTCCAATGATTCCTCTTTCCACTTAACATCCTTTTCTTGCTCTATAAAGTGGATGCTCACTCTGCCTGCATTAGCATCATTAATGGGAGCAATGTGTTGCGACACCTGACTGTAGGCACTCTCTATTTTGGTAGAGTAATAGGCATTGTCTTTTATTTCCTCGTCAGTTCCTATATATTCGGCTTGCAATAAAGTGGCAGCTTCTTCAAAAAACTTATTATTGAAAGTGACAACATTACCATCGCTGCGCCAATTAGTTTCTAATACGTGCTGTTGAATATTGGGGGCTAAAAAGTCCTCTTCTATTTGCTCTTCGAGCAAGCGCCAATCGGAGTTGCGCCAACGATAGATACTTTGTTTCACATCGCCCACAATTAAGTTGTAGTTGCCCGATGCCATGCTCTCATCGAGCAAGGGTCTAAAGTTGTTCCATTGCATGGTGGATGTATCCTGAAACTCGTCAATCATAAAATGATTGAGGCGCGAGCCTATTTTCTCGTATACAAACGGCGAGTCACTGTCTGCAATAATCTTATTGAGCAACTCGGTGGTGTCGGAAAGAAACAGCATATTGGTATCGCGACGGTAGGCTTGCAAGCGATTGTTGACATCGCTCAAAATTCCGAGTGTGTTAAATAGTTTCAATATTTCTCGTGCCGTAGCATAGTGGCTACAATTCTCGTATAGGTCAATAACCTCTTTCACACAATTATTCAATCCATCGGCAAAAGCAGCTTCTATTGTGCCCTTTATGTCATCGGGAGTCTTCTTGGCATACCAACACGTTACATCGTCAGGAAATTTGAGAAAAGTAGCTGTCATGTCGGGAACTTCGCCCCTTGCCCACATATCAAATCGCAGGAATTGAGAACGACTGCCACCCGAAAAATCTGTAAACTCTAAATTATGTCTACTTACTATCCCTTGCGCTCGTGTACCAATCTCTTTTAGTTGATTTTCGTAGTTGCGAATAATTGCGAACAACTTCTGTTTGTACGCTTTTAATATTGCTTTATCTTTTATCTGATCTTGTACAGGTGCTGAAAGAGATATAAATCGCTCGTCGAACAAATTGGAAGCCAATTTGACAATCTCATCGTTTATTTTCCAACTTTTATTATCCTCTATGCTCTCTTTCATAAAAGCCAGCAACCACTCTATCAATGCCTCATTGCCTTCTTCGTCGAGTTCATTGAGCATAAGGTCCACAATTTCGGGTAGGAATGATTGGTTGTCCACTTCCACTTTGTAGCCACCCGTTATCCCCATTTCGCGCGTAAAAGCGCGCATAGTTTGCTGGAAAAACCGATCGATGGTGCTAATGGAAAAGGCTGAGTAGTTGTGTAGAATGCTTTGCAGAATGCCTTTTGATCGTTGGCGAATAGTTTGTTCAGGTAGTTTGAACTCTTCCATCAATTGTGCAAGATATCCCGAATTATTGCCAACAGCAAGATTGTTGAGTTCCTCCACAATGCGCGACTTCATTTCATCGGTTGCCTTGTTGGTAAAGGTTACTGCCAGAATGTGGCGATAGTTGTGAGGAGCGGCAAAGAGCAAACGTATGTATTGCCCCGTTAGCTGGTGGGTTTTGCCCGAGCCTGCCGACGCTTTATAGACATGCAGATATGGAGGGTTGTTAAATGACACGTACTTTCTTGTATCCTTCCTTTTTCAATATATTTAGTACTTTGTCGCGCATATCACCTTGTACAATAATTTCGCCATCTTTTACAGAGCCTCCTACTCCACACTTTACTTTCAAAAGTTTACCCAAATCATTCAGGTCATCCTCTTGTCCCACAAATCCTGTTACGAGTGTAACAGCTTTGCCACGGCGTTGTTTGGTATCAAGTTGTATGCGCAAAGATTGTTTCTCCTTTGCAAGAGTCTCCTCTTTTGGAGTTTCCTCTTCTTGGTATTCATAATCGGGATTAGTTGAATAAACTATATTTAGCTTCTTCTTCCAGTCGTTCATAATTGTTTTGCCCTTCTTATCAAAATTTCAAATCACATATTTACAGTAATAGTAGCCTAATTATCTACGACTACTGGCAGATTGAACAGATTGCACAGACTGCACCACATTGATAATATAATCACCCATTTTTTCGCACTCTACCACAAGGTCCATATAGAAAACACCAGTTTTATAATCGTAAAGTTTATTGTTGACATCTTCAATATTTTTGCGTTTCAGCATGTTGCGCATTTCGTTTATTCTGTTTTCATATTTAATGCTGTCGGTCATATCTGCATCTGACACCTCTTGTTTTTCTAACACTTCTTGCATTTTATCGTAAGCCTTTTCAACTTCTTTCCACATTAAACGAAGGTTTTCTTCCAATTCTTCAGTAAATACAGCTTTCGCCTCTTGTTTACGTCTGTAGTGGCGCGCCATATTGTGACAAGAGTCTGCAATGCTCTCAATTTCTGTAACATCACGTAATATCGATCTTATCCGCTCCTTACTTTGATTACCCAATCTGCCTTCGGCAACTCTGTTTAGGTAAGAGCCAATCTCAATCTCCATGCGATCACTAATATCTTCATATTTTTCAATTCGTGAAAACAGCTTCACAAACTTAACCTCATCTTCAGTAAATGCTAACTTCTGCACCATTTTAAACATTTTCCTGGCTCGTTTTGCATACACATTCAACTCTTTCTCTGCTTGTAAAATGGAGAGTTCAGCAGTAGAAAGCATACCAGTTGAAATAAACTGCAATTGGAACTCCTCATCTGCATCTTCATCTTTGGGTTTGATAACGAACTTGCAAATACGCTCATATAAGTTCACAAACCAAACCATTATGAGAGCATTGCCAACATTAAACATGGTGTGATATAGTGATAATCCATAGGATGTGGATGCTTCAAAGGATCGATAAATACTTTTCTTGGCTACCAAATCGGCAGACAACTCTGAGGAGGGTAATGTGGTTATTGATTTGAACTCCTCTGGAGACAAGGTCGCTATATAGTTTAACATTTCATTGGGATTGCTTGACCACAAACTCTCGGTTATATTAGCTATCATAGTAACAAAGTACTTAAACACAAACAACATCCAAATCACCCCCAAAACATTGAACATGAGATGCGCAAATGCTGCTCGCTTTGCCGATATATTGGCAGAGAAGGCGGCAATATTTGCAGTGATGGTAGTACCAATATTTTCACCCATAATCATGGCAGCTGCCGACTCAAATCCTATCCAGCCTCTTGAACACATAATAAGTGTGAGAGCTACCGTAGCACTCGACGACTGAACAATAACGGTAAGTACAGTACCTATAAACAAGAAAATAAGCGTAGAGAGAAATCCCATGTTTGCAAAGTTACTCACAAATGCAAGCACTTCGGGATTATTTTGCAAATCGGGCATAGAGTTTTTAAGAAAATCTAATCCCATAAACAAAAACGCAAAACCAAAGATAAATTCTCCTAAGGATTTGCGCTTGCTTTTTGATGAAAATATGAGAGGCAGACCCACTCCAAGCAAAGGAATGGAGATGACACTAATAGAAAACTTACCAAAACCGAACAAAGATATCATCCATGCTGTTACAGTAGTTCCAATATTGGCTCCCATAATTACGCCTATAGACTGTCCCAAAGTAAGTAATCCTGCGTTTACAAAGCTTACCACCATCACACTTGCAGCTGACGAAGACTGAATGAGTGCCGTTATCAAAATACCAGTGAACAGCCCCATCACTCTATTCTTGGTCATTGCGGCTAAAATGCTTCTGAGCTGCTCGCCGGCAACTTTTTGTAGACCCTCGCTCATGATCTTCATGCCGTATAAAAACAGCGCTAAAGAACCTACTAATCTAAGAAAATCGAAAAATGTATAGTCCATGTTCGAAAATTAATGTAATTTCGTTCACAAATATACTTCAAAATAGACAAAATACAAACATATACTAACCATTATTAAAACAAACATTATGATTGACAGAGTTGAAATACATTTAAAAAACACAAACGAAAAAAAACATGTGCCTGTAGGTACTTCATTAGCAGACATAATCAAGATTTTCGATTTCAAAATGCCTTACCTTATCACAAATGCAAAGGTAAACAACAGAACAGAATCATTGGCATACAAAGTATATCGCCCCAAATTAGTTGAATTTAGAGACCTAACTTCTCAATCTGCTTTACGCACATACATTCGCTCGCTCTGTTTCATATTGACCAAAGCTGTAAACGACATTATGCCAAATGCTACTACCTATATTGAACACGCAGTATCAAAAGGATATTTCTTCCACATAGAGGTTGACGGAGAATATAACATAGTTAGCGACAGTCAATTAGACGATATACACAAAAGGATGCACGAAATTGTTGAAGCCGACCATCCATTCATCTCGCACGAAGAGGAAACTGGCGAGGTAGTGAAACTATTCAGAGAAAGAGGCATGGAAGACAAAGCTCTTCTGCTTGAAACTTCCAATTTTATGTACTCGCGCTATTTCGAATTAGATGGCTACATCAATTATTTTTACGGTTCCATCACTCCCTCAACAGGATACATCACCATTTTTGATATAATAAGATACAATGGAGGATTTTTGTTGCAAATACCAAATAGAATAACTCCTGATAGGCTTGAAGACTTTGTGCGTCAAGACAAACTACTGAATAGCTATCGCGAACACCTTTACTTTCTGAAAATGATAGGGCTCGACAATGTGGGCGAACTGAACAAGGCAAAGCAAGAGAATCGTATTTCAAGTGTTATTCAAGTGGCAGAAGCATATCAAGCTCAACAAATTGGAGACATTGCAAAAGAGATATCAGAAAGATATGAAGAGGGTGTACGTGTAATATTGATATCAGGTCCTTCATCTTCGGGTAAAACAACGTTTAAGAAACGATTGGAAGTGCAACTTATGGTGAAAATGCTAAAACCAGTGGGAATCTCACTCGATGATTATTTTGTGAATCGAGAAGACACACCCAAAGACGAAAGTGGAGACTACGACTATGAATCGCTCTATGCATTAGACTTGCCCTTGCTTGAAAAAGATATGCTGGCACTAATGAGTGGTGAGGAGATTGAAACTCCATCCTACAACTTCACAACTGGTAAGCGCGAGTACAACAACAAAAGAATGAAAATAGATCCGAATGATATTATCATTATAGAAGGCATCCATGCACTCAACCCCGAGTTGACAGCACAGATACCTGAAGAGAAGAAGTATATGATATATGTGTCGGCACTCACAACCATTTCGCTTGACAACCACAACTGGATTCCTGCATCGGACAACAGACTGTTGCGCCGAATGACACGCGACTACAACTACAGAAACTACTCGGCAATGGACACCATATCACGTTGGGGAAAAGTGCGCAGAGGAGAAGATAAGTGGATATTCCCCTATCAAGAAAATGCAGATGTAATGTTCAACTCAGCCATGATTTACGAGTTAGGTTCTATTCGAAGGCATGTAGAACCCATTCTACGACAAGTGCCACGCTCAGCTCCTGAGTATGCTGAAGCATACAGGCTGTTGAAGTTTTTATCCTATTTCAATTACATAACAGACAGCCAGCTACCACCCACATCACTTCTACGTGAATTTTTAGGAGGTAGTAGTTTTAGATATTAATCATAAAAAAATTAGCATACATTCCAATATGAACATAGAAGAAAACCTACACCATAACGATATTATTTGTGCCATCTCAACGGCTCCTGGTATGGGAGCCATTGCAGTGGTGAGGCTTTCGGGTAAAGGATGCATTGCTTTAGTAGATAGCATTTTTGAATCACCCAAAAATAAAAAACTCGCCAATCAAGCACCCTACACCGTACACTTCGGAAAAATTATGGACAATGAAACCCTACTGGATGAGGTGTTGGTTACTGTATTCCATGCTCCCCACTCTTTTACTGGCGAAGAGAGTGTTGAGATAGCATGTCATGGATCGCTCTATATACAACAAAAGATGATGGAGGTGCTGATACATGCTGGTGCAAGAATGGCTGAGGCAGGTGAATACACACGACGTGCATTCGTAAATGGAAAGTTCGACCTATCGCAAGCCGAAGCTGTTGCCGATTTAATTGCATCCACATCGGCTACATCCCACAAGGTGTCAATGAATCAAATGCGTGGTGGTTTTACCAACAAAATTGCAAAACTGCGCGATACGCTGTTACAATTCGTATCCCTCATCGAGTTGGAGCTCGATTTTTCTGAAGAGGATGTAGAGTTTGCCAATCGAGACACGCTTATGGAGCTAACCACCGAAGTGGAAAGCGAAATAGATAAACTTGCCAAATCGTTTAGTTTGGGCAATGTAATCAAAAACGGAATTCCTGTAGCTATTATTGGCGAGACCAATGCAGGGAAATCTACTTTACTCAACTTATTGCTAGAAGAAGAAAAAGCCATTGTATCTGACATCCATGGCACTACACGCGATGTGATTGAAGATGTTATCAGTATTCAGGGCATTTCGTTCCGATTTATAGACACAGCGGGTATTCGCAGCACTTCCGACGAAATAGAGATGATGGGCATCGAACGCACCTATCAGAAGATTGAGCAAGCTTCCATTGTTCTGTGGGTAATTGACCTTACTACATCGGACTCAAAAATTGAAGAGTTGGCAAAAGCTGTAGTTCCTAAATTAAAAGACAAACATTCGCTCCTTCTCTTCAACAAAGCCGATTTGTTGTCGAAAGAAGAATTAGAAAGTAAAAACAATCTTCTTATAGAACTTGAAGCTGACAGACTCTTTATTTCCGCAAAAAACCACGACAACATCCACACCTTGCAAGAGTTGTTGGTGAAGGCTGCACAAATGCCCTCCATTGGCGAAGCCGATGTGATTGTTACCAATATGCGCCACTATCAAGCCCTGGTCAAAGCACACACTGCTATTTTTCGCGTACAAGAGGGACTTGAAATGGGTATCACTCACGACTTCTTAGCGCAAGATATCAGAGAGTGTATGTTTCACTTGGGCGAAATATCGGGACATATCTCTACGGATGAGATATTGGGGAATATCTTTTCGCAGTTTTGTATTGGGAAGTAAAATTAATGTTGAAGTATAATAGGTGCAATGCTCTCTTTGTGTGTAATTATTCTATAGCATGATTTCTGCCCCTAAATCTCCTAAAGAGAGGGAACCTTGGCAGAATGCTTTCACAATAAACTCAATTATGATTATCATTAAATGAGATTAGATTGGCTATTAAATTGGGTTAGGACATCAATACCTTAAAGAACAATAAAAAAAATACACTCAAAAACACCAACCGATGGTCGGAAAGCCAAAAATTGTTAGGGGAAATACCATCCGACCATCGGAAAGCCAAAACTTGTTAGGGGAAATAGATTCCGACCATCGGAAAGCCAAAAATTGTTGGGGGAAATAGATTCCGATGGTCGTAAAGAGAAAACTTGTTAAGGGAAATACTTTCCGACCATCGGCAAGAGAAAACTTGTTAAGGGAAGGACTTTCCGACCATCGGCTGACTGTTTACTGAATGTAGGAAATATCTTTGCTTTGGCTGGCGCCAATCTCTGACTTGTACCTCAACTCACAAGGGCAGAAAAAGACTAATAATCAGCATTTGAGTTTTTCGGAGTGGACTCAATCATAGAATATCGAATATAAATAATTTGAGATTACCAAACTTCAATCCCATTTTCTTCACACAACTCCAACGCCATCTCGCGAAGACGAAACTTTTGGATTTTTCCACTCCCCGTCATCGGAAAACTATCTACTACAAAAACATAGCGCGGAATCTTATATTTAGCGATGTGCCCTTTGCAAAAGTCACGCACATCTTCGGTTGCAATTTCATATCCCTCTTTCTGAATAATAAAAGCACCTACATCCTCACCGTAGCGCTCCGACTTTACTGCCACTACTTGCACATCTTGCACTCCTGGCATTTTATAGAGAAAGTCCTCTACCTCTTTCGGATAGATGTTCTCCCCTCCCCTTATAATCATATCTTTGATGCGTCCTGTGATGCGGTAATTGCCATTTTCATCCTTCACACCCAAATCGCCCGAATGCATAAAGCCATTAGCATCAATAACCTCAGCTGTTCCCTCGGGATTTTTATAATACCCCTTCATCACATTATACCCCCTACAACACATCTCTCCCGAAACACCTACAGGACACTCCTCTCCGGTTTCAGGATCGAGTACCTTCACCTCTGTAAATTCATAAGCACTCCCCACTGTTGTTAGGCGCACTTCAAACGAATCATCGAGACGACTTTGTGTCATCCCCGGTGAGGTTTCTGTCATCCCATACACACTGGTTGGTTTCATATACATCTTCTCGCTCACCTGCCTCATCAACTCTTCGGGACAGAGTGCCCCAGCCATAATGCCTGTTCGCAATGAACTCAAATCGAACATACTAAACATTGGGTGATTCAACTGGGCTATAAACATTGTAGGCACACCGTGCAACACAGTGCATCGCTCTCTATGAATGGAAGCCAATGTAACCAAAGGATCAAATCGCTCTACCATCACTTGCGTGCTACCATGGGTTAAGCAACACATAGTGGCAAGCACAATACCAAAACAATGAAACAGAGGCACACACACACAACATTTGTCTTTCTGAGAAAACTGCATGTGAACACCTGTCAAATAGCCATTGTTGGTGATATTGTGATGAGTAAGCATCACCCCTTTGGGGAAGCCTGTTGTGCCAGAGGTATACTGCATATTTACCACATCGTGAGAACTGGACAGTGCACGCAATCGTCTGAATTCATCATCATGCACATACTGACCTAACAACAATATTTCAGCAGTGTTATACATTCCCCGATACTTCTCCTGACCAATATAGACAACGTTTTTCAACTCGGGAAAACGATTCGACTGCAACTTCCCACGCTGTTTTGTTTTCAACTCTGGTAGCAAATCATATACAATATCGGTGTAGTTACTCCCTGGCACACCATCAGTCATACAAAGTGTGTGCATATCTGAGTTTTCTATCACGTACTGCAACTCTTCAGACTCGTAATTTGTGTTGATTGTAACCGCTATCGCCCCAATCTTTGCTGTGGCATATAAAAAGGTGAGCCAGTCGGGCACGTTCTGTGCCCAAATACCCACATTAACGCCCCGTGTCACTCCAATGGCAATCAACCCTTTCGCCATATTATCTACTCTTTCGTTAAATACTTTCCAAGTAAAACGGAGGTCACGGTCAGAGTACACAATATATTCTCTATCGGGTGTCTCTTCTGCCCAATATTCGAGCCAGTCGCCTATCGTTTTATCTGAAAGTGTAATTGCTGATTGGTTGTTCATCTGTTGTAGGAAGATTGATGTTTTTTTAAATAATATATAATCCCTTCTCCGATTTTACATATCAAAGATTCAATTAATTGTGTGTCACGCCATCAAGGTTATGCGGGAGAATAAACCACCCCCAGTATTTTTGCTTTCGAGTTCTCAGTCGCGGTCACAAGGTGATCAACTATAGAATCGTAATAGATACTATCACCCTTATTCAGTATATATTTCTTCGTTCCATAGTGTACCACGATAGAGCCTTCCAACACAAAAAGAAACTCTTCTCCCTCGTGTGTCGAGGGCATCTCTTTTCCAGTGCCCGATTCAATATCAATCAAAAAAGGCTCCATGTTCCGTCCTGCTTTCCTTGCAGCCAACGATACAAAATCCATGTGTGAGTTACTGCTGGTTTGATGACTCGTAAAAGTAGTTTGCTGTTGCGAATCAGCATGCCTATTAATAACAGGTCCCATCTCTTGACTATCGTCAAGAAATGTACCCAATCGTACACCTAAAGCACGCGCAATTTTTATTAGGGAAGATAGCGATGGAATGATGTCTTTTCCGCAAATTCTGTTCACCTGTTCTAACGAAAGTCCAGCTCCTTCAGCAAGCTCTTCCATCGACATCTCTCTATCGGCACACAATATCTTTATCTTATCTGTAACTGCACTCATAATTATTTCTTTTTAATCGCTGCAAAAATAGCAGAATTAAACTAAAATGGCAACTATTCTCACTATATGTTTGTTTTTGACGCTAATTCATAACAATTCTATTATTCATACCCTATATTTAATTATAACACTATAATAAATGTCTTTTCGTTGTGACTTATCAACGGATTAAAAAACTGAGAGTCGAGATACTATAAAAAAGCAAAATAAGTTAATAAGGTGGAAGTAGTTAGTACATCATAAGTTAATAAGGTTTTTTAGTTGCTCTGTTTCACACCTGATGATGTACGAGTCGCTGTAACGAAGAGTGATTGCTAAGACAACTATTTATTTTCTGTGAATCTATCAACGGTTTTATCCCCGTTTCATTTATCCCCTTCATCCACCTGTTGCCTTGTTTTTTTTAACAAAAGTTTGTCCACACATCTCCACTGGCTGGCGGAGGCCCGAAGGGCTGATATAATTCAGCCCAGGCTGTCAGGCCTGGGTAATAGGCAGATAGAAGCAAAAGAGGGCTGAAAGCCTGGCATAAAAATTTAAATACCTAAAGAACAATGTATTGCCAAATTATGTCATTGGCAACACAGTCAAGTATCTCGTTAAATTCAGCAGAATTATTAAATAACGATTTCGCTAACGCGAAGTAACAATAAATTTTTTCTGCACTTTTATTACGCAGTGTAAGTTTTTCTGACACCAGATTCGAAATCCTCTTCACAAATCGTAAGCTGTTCCCCAATTACATCTGCCCTTCCAAAGAGTCTCTGTGCCTGTTTATCGTTGACTACCATTGACTGCGGACTCTTCAAAGCATCCCAGCTACCATACAGTAATTCGAAAGGAAAAAAAGAAGTAAAAGAGATGCTCACATTAATAATTACAATTGGGTCGAAACGCCTGTTATCAACCTCAATATATTGAATGACTGAGCTGTTCAATTGTAGATAATCTTCTACCTCAGGGTATGTTCCCTTCATTTGTTCAGGAATACCCCCTCTCACATAAGCCACTTTCTCTCCTAGCGATGAAGGCATATCCTGCATTGCCCACACCATCCGTGTGTAGTTGGGGTTGTTTTTCTCAATTCCCTGTTCGTACACCACAAAAGAAAACAGCAGATTGAAAAAGGCGATACCAACAGTAAGGCTTATAATAGAAATTAGCGTGAACGTCTTGTTGCGCCACCAGTTTCTGAAGATGAGTTTACATGTTGTTTTAAACATTCTTATTCTATTTATAAGTTCTGGGATAACATTTAGTTCATCGCCTATTCACCCTTCACCACCTCCGCAGGATTTTCACTTGCTGCAGCATATACCCTGAATATCATGCTTACCGTTACAAATAGCAACACCAACAAAAACAGACCCACAAAGAGCCACCACTCCATAGTTACCCTTCTGCTGTATTGCTCCAACCAGCGTTGCATAATCAATACACCCACAGGAAATGCCACCATGCTTGCCAAAACCGTGATGCGGAAATAACTACCAAAGAATAGTCTGAATATCTCCCAAATACCTGCCCCATTCACCTTCCGAATGGCAATCTCTTTGCGCCTTCGGCTACAAGCAAGCGTTGTCATGGTGTAGATACCAAAAAAAGCAATCAATATTGCCACTCCCGTCATAATGCTTAGCATGATAATAAGATATCGTTCCGATTCGGTATAGTCGGCATACACATCTTCCATATTGTTAATTTTAGACATGCGACCTCCTTGATCGGTTATTAATTTTGTAATGGTCTGTTCTGTCAACTCCCTGCTCCCTTCGGAATATTTATAGGCAAAGGCATTATGCGTTTTGGAGCGACCCTCCTCTGCAGTGGAAGGAATAGGTTCATTTATATACTCCCATTTACCCGTCTCCTTGTCTATACGAGCCCCTGCCGACATATTGTCTCTTAACAGATAAAGAGAAGGCAACACTGGCAACAAGGGAGAATCGATATAGAGGTCTTCAATCACCCCG
>CAZXGV010000045.1:0-15777 GCA_964640575.1 uncultured Dysgonomonadaceae bacterium | reverse complement strand
TAATCTGCTTCGCAGCACACCGATTTGGAAATCGGCGCGAGCGCGTGATCAGTGAACAGTAATCCGTGAACAGTAATCAGTAATCAGTGATCAGTGATCAGTAATCAGTGAACAGTGATCAGTAATCAGTGATCAGTAATCAGTGAACAGTAAACAGTTAATCTGTTTGTTTGCAGTCTCCTCACACCTCACTCCTCACTCCTCACACCCCACACCTCACACCTCACACCTCACTCCTCACACCCCACTCCTCACACCTCACTCCTCACACCCCATCTACCTCCTCCTCATGTTGCGCATTGCCCCTCTTGCACCGCCACCACCCCCTTGCGTCATCATGCGCATCATTTTGCGTGTTTCGTCAAACTGTTTGATAAGCTTGTTCACTTCTTGCACATTGGTGCCACTTCCATCGGCAATGCGTTTGCGTCTCGAGCCATTCAAAATTTGAGGTCTTTCTCTCTCTTCTGGCGTCATAGAGTAGATGATTGCTTCGATTCCTTTGAATGCATCATCATCGATATCTAGGTCTTTAATTTGTTTTCCAACACCAGGAATCATGGCAGCCAAATCTTTTATGCTACCCATTTTTTTGATTTGCTGTATTTGGCTCACAAAATCGTTGAAGTCAAATTGATCTTTGGCAATTCTCTTTTGTAGAATGCGCGCCTCTTTTTCATCATACTGCTCTTGAGCTCTTTCTACCAGCGAGGTGATATCACCCATTCCCAATATGCGGTCAGCCATTCGGTCGGGGTGGAACACATCCAATGCATCAAGCTTCTCGCCTGTACCCACAAATTTAATTGGTTTGTCTACCACAGAGCGAATAGAGAGCGCAGCACCACCACGCGTGTCACCATCCATTTTGGTGAGAACCACTCCATCAAAGTTTAATTGGTCGTTAAATTCTTTGGCGGTATTCACGGCGTCTTGACCCGTCATGGCATCTACCACAAATAGAATTTCTTGTGGATTGATAGCCTCTTTGATGGCAGAGATTTCTTTCATCATCACATCGTCTACAGCCAAACGTCCAGCAGTGTCCACAATCACAAGGTCGTGTCCGTGTTCTCTTGCATATTTGATGGCGTTTTTTGCAATTTCAACTGGGTTTTTGTTCTCTTCTTCCGAATAGACAGGAACATTAATTTGCTCGCCCAATATTTTTAATTGCTCGATAGCTGCAGGACGATATACGTCGGCTGCAATCAGTATCGGATTTTTTCCTCTTTTAGATTTTAAAAAGTTGGCAAGTTTACCAGCGAAGGTTGTTTTACCCGAACCTTGTAGCCCCGACATGAGAATAACAGCTGGCGATCCCTTGATGTTGATGTCTGTTGCTGAGCCACCCATTAAGAGAGCCAACTCATCTTGCACAATTTTTACCATCAATTGATGTGGCTTCAATGCAGTAAGCACATCTTGACCCAGTGCTTTCTCTTTTACGGTTTCGGTAAACTCTTTTGCAGTTTTGAAGTTCACGTCAGCTTCAAGCAGTGCTCTACGAACATCCTTTAATGTTTCAGCCACATTAATTTCCGTAATTCTACCTTGTCCTTTTAATATCTGAAACGATCGTTCTAATCTATCACTTAAATTTTCAAACATACTCTTGTTATTCTATTAGTTATCACATTTTTTTTGGAGAAGACAAAGATACATGAAAATGATATATTTCACAAATATGAGGGCTGAATCAAAATCGGATAGGATGACTTGGTTTTTGAATCGAAAGTTGAGGGGGTTTGAAGCGTGATATATAAATAGGCGACATTTTTTTTATTGTTGCGATGCACACAATGGGCGAGAATCGATATATTATGCTTTTTGTGGCTCTAAATATTGTTATCAATGAGTAATAAAGGTAAAATATGTTTTATAGCATGTTTTGCGTAATTGTCTATCTACTAGGTTATTAAGGCGGTTATTTGCCCTTTTCAGTAATAGTGTGCTATTTAGAGATGAATTTATAACGTTGGAAATTTGGATAAATAAGATGAAAAAGTTTACTTTGGAACCAATTAAGAAAAATGTTTGCTGTTTTCCAATCTAATTTAGATGTGTAAAAGCATCCTGTAAGACAGCTTTATGCAATCTTTTTTTATTAACTCATGCAAAAAACATTAGTGCTAATTAAACCCTCCGCAATACAACGAAACCTTGTAGGGGAAGTTATCTCTCGCTTTGAAAAAAAAGGATTACAAATTGTTGGCTTTAAAATGATGACTTTGAGCGATGATCTGCTTGAAGTGCATTATGCTCATTTAGTGGAAAAACCTTTTTTTAAGAGAATAAAAGATTCTATGCAAGCCACACCTGTGCTTGCAGTGGCACTGAAGGGGGTGGATGCAGTGGAGACGGTGAGGAAGATGAGTGGAGCAACTAATGGTCGTGATGCAGAGCCGGGCACTATCAGAGGTGATTACAGCATGAGTGTTCAAGAAAACATAGTTCACACTGCAGACTCTGCAGAAAGTGCACACATTGAGTTGAATCGCTTTTTCAAAGAAGAAGAGATATTTGATTACAAACCGCTACTATTGCCTTATTTGTATGCGGGTGATGAATATTAAAAAAATATATATGGCATTTCAAAAAATACTATCGGGAATTAAGCTGTTTGCATTGACGGGATGCTTAGTTTTTTCAACAACAGCGTTTTCTCAAGAGAATGACACTAAAGATCGATTAGATAATTCAAGAGCTAAGTTGCAATATAAGCAGACTCACGGAGTTAATAATCATGAAAAAGACAAACTATTTGCCGATGGCTTTAAGCTTAAAATGGATATCTCCATCTTGGAGGAAGCTGTGAATGAGCGCGAGGCAATTGACATAAACGCAATACCTGCCGAGGAATTGTATGGTGGTGTTTGGGTGCACAACAAGGTGGATGCTTATGGCACTGCAGTGGCAGCTCCCGCTGAATTCGAGATTGATTTGAGCAACTTCACAATCCCTGTTGATGGGCATGTTACTTCTAATTTTGGTCGTAGAGGTAGTCGTCGGTATCACTATGGCATCGACATTAAAGCTCAAACGGGCGATACGCTATATGCTGCATTTGATGGGAAAATACGTGTGAAACAATTTGATAGAAGAGGATATGGCAACTATATCGTTATTCGTCATTTAAATGGTTTGGAAACTGTTTACGGTCACATGTCAAAATTCTTGGTGGATGAGAATGATTTTGTAATGTCTGGAGATCCTATTGGTTTGGCTGGCAATACTGGGCGTTCGTTTGGTTCTCATTTGCATTTCGAGACTCGTTTTTTGGGCAAGCCAATCGATCCGAACTTTATTATAGACTTTGAGAATAAGGTGTGTCATCGTGACACTTATCTTGTGTCGAACGATAGTTATAAGAAAACCACACTAAGTAGCAGGGTGATACAGAGGAAAAATCCTGTTAATTATGTAGAGGCAACCAATAGAACCAACAATAAATTTGTATCGGGCAATGTGGCGCATTACAAAATTAAAAGTGGCGACACGTTAGAAAAAATTGCAAGAAATCATGGTGTAACCATCAATCAGCTGTGTGCACTTAATAATATATCCAGAACTACCACATTAAGAGTGGGTAGGTCTCTCATTGTAAACGCTGAAAAATCAGACAGTGCTGAAAGCAGCAGTAGTGGAGAGATAAAGTATTATAAAGTTAGAAGTGGCGACACGCTGGGAGCAATAGCTATTAGGCATGGTGTTTCGGTGCAAAAACTTTGTAATCTTAATAATATGACTGCCAATACTACACTAAGAGTAGGTAAATCATTGCGTGTGTCGTAAAAGAGATGTAGTAGATGAAAAAATATAAAGTGAAGGTGCAAGACGAATAGTTTTGCACCTTTTTCTTTTTTTATCTACCTTTGTGTACTATCAAGAGACAAGAATAAGAACTTTATATTGGTGTAAAATGGATGTTACAAAAAGTCAGTTTGACGAGGTAATTGCAATTTGCAGAAAACTATTTCAAGAGAAATTGAGCGATTATGGAGCTGCTTGGCGAATACTTCGTGGAGAGTCTGTAACGGATCAGATTTTAATTAAAGCAAAGAGGATACGTTCTTTAGAAATAAAAAAGGAGAGCAAGGTGGATGAAGGCATTCTACCTGAATTTATTGCTATCGTGAACTATGGTGTGATTGGTTTGATTCAGTTGGAGTTAGGTTTTGCAGAAACAGCAGATTTAACTTTCGAAGAAACCATGGAGCTGTATGATAGGCACATTACCGAAACAAAGGAGTTGATGTATGCCAAAAACCATGATTATGATGAGGCGTGGCGCCTGATGCGGGTAAGCTCTTATACCGATTTGATTTTGATGAAGCTATACCGAACCAAAGAGATAGAGAGTAATAAAGGACAAACGTTGGTGTCTGAGGGTATTGATGCAAACTACCAAGACATGATAAACTATGCCCTGTTTGGATTGATAAAACTGCACTTTGGCGAAGAGTGATACGCATGAAAAGAAAAGATAGATTTATAAAGATTATATTTGCAACAGCTCGCATCCTTTTTGGGCTCACTTTTGTGTTTTCAGGTTTTGTGAAAGCTGTCGATCCAATTGGCTTTGCGTATAAAATTGAAGACTACTTAATCTCTTTTCAACTCACCCAGTTTATTCCCTTAGCCCTCACTTTTGCAGTAGCATTGATACTGCTCGAGTTGTTGTTGGGTGTTTTTGTTTTATTGGGGCTTTATTATCGCAAAGCAACAACAGTGTTGGCTGTTCTGTTTATGCTTGTGATGACCCCCATGACACTCTACATAGCTTTGAAAAACCCAGTGGAAGATTGTGGTTGCTTTGGCGATGCTTTGATTATTGACAATTGGAGTACATTTTATAAAAACATTGTGCTCTTATTTTTGGCACTGCTTCTGTATGTGTATCGCAACAAAATAAACCCCCTGTTTTCGAAAAGGACTAAAAACTATGTCTTAGTCTATGTTTTTCTGTTTTCTTTGTTGTTTTGTCTCTACAATATTCTATATTTACCTGTAATGGATTTCAGACCCTACAAAGTGGGTGTGAACATTCCGCAGCAAATGGAAGACGACCTGAGCAAAGGCGATGTGTATGAAAATGTCTATATCTATGAGAAGGATGGCATCCAGAAGGAGTTTACCGAAGAGACCTTTCCTTGGGAAGATAGTACATGGACTTTTGTAGATTTGGAATCGAAGCTGATACAAGAGGGAGAACAACCTCTGATAGAGGATTTTTCTATGTTGGCTTATCATAAAGACCCTGACGGTTCATTAGTGACAACTGATGATATCACGGATGAGGTGCTTTCGAAACCACTTAGCCTATTAGTTGTGTCGCTGTCATTGAATGATGTCAATGAAGCCGGAATGAAACGGATACTTGCATTGATTGATTATGCAGAAAGTCATGATATTGACATTACTATCATCACTTCATCTCGGGCGAGTGTGGTGGAGCAGTGGAGCAAGAAGTGGGAGAGTGATGCTGTGACGTTTGCATCGATGGATGAGTTGACACTGAAAACAATTATACGCTCCAATCCAGGACTCATATTATTGAACCACGGAACGATACAAGCAAAATGGGGCAGTAGGAGTATTCCTGACGAAGCAAAGTTGAATAAGATAGTAACTGAGCTTGAATCAGGAAGAAATAGTGTAGCCAACAACAATTCTTTTGTTAGATTGTTGATAATATGCGCTATATTTGTAGTTCCTTTATTTGGAATAAAGTGGTATGACAGTCATACAAGCGAAAAAGATTGAATCAATAAAAATATAATAAATAAATTAACTGACTTTTTGAGTAAAGTCATTTTATAAATTCTATAAATTAAAAAGAATGAGAAAAAACATTGTAGCAGGAAACTGGAAAATGAACAAAACTTTGCAAGAGGGTTTGGATTTTAGTAACGAGTTGAAAGAGTTGCTCAAGGACAAGACTTTAAAATGTGAAGTGGTAATTGGTACACCCTATATTCACCTGAGTGAAGTGGCGAAAACCGTTGAAGGTTCTAAAATTAATGTAGCTGCACAAAACTGTGCTAACAAAGAGTCTGGTGCATATACTGGAGAGATATCTGCAAGTATGATTGCATCTACTGGAGCCAATCATGTGATTTTGGGACATAGCGAGCGTCGTGCATATTACAACGAAACTGCAGCGTTGTTGAAAGAAAAAGTGGCTTTGGCTTTAGCCAATAACCTAACTCCTATATTTTGTATTGGCGAAGTATTGGAAGAGCGCGAATCGGGCAAACACTTCGAAGTAGTTGCTACGCAACTAAAAGAGTCTTTATTCGATCTTTCTAAAGAAGATTTCAGCAAAATAGTGGTAGCTTACGAACCAGTTTGGGCTATTGGTACAGGTAAAACTGCATCTCCTGAACAAGCACAAGAAATTCATGCTTTCATCCGTGAGACTATTGCCGAAAAATACGGAAAAGAGGTTGCAGACAACACTTCAATTTTATATGGTGGAAGCTGTAATGCAGGTAATGCCAAAGAATTATTCTCAAATCCTGATGTGGATGGTGGATTGATTGGTGGCGCCTCATTAGAGCCTGATAAATTTTTACCCATAATTGAAGCTTTCAATTAAGAAATCAAGTATGCTAAGTGATAAAATTACCGCAATATAATATATTTGCGGTAGTTTTATTTATTTGTCAAAATAGAACCTTATGAACATACAATTTGTTTCAAAATTGTCTTTGCTGTTTTTTATTTTCCAAGGATTGTTTGTTTCGGCGCAACAGCCGATAAATCCTAATGCAAGAAATCAGAAGAGTAAAACAATTATTGAAGAGCTGAACTCAAATCGCCCTTTTCAAGGTAATGTGACAGTGTATCAAGATGAGGCTATTAAAGGGATTCTTGCAAAGCCTGCTCCTAAGAATCTTCCTGTCTATTCGTCTGCCGATGGCACTATTCAATATGTAAAGATGAGAGGCTATAAAATTCAGGTTTTCTCAGGAAATGATCAACGTAAATCGAAAGACGAAGCATATCATAAACAGAGGCTTATCAATAACAGTTTTGAAGATTTGGAAACAGTTGTTTTCTTTCAATCTCCACGATGGATTTTACGTGCAGGAAACTTTAGAACCCGCGAAGAAGCCAATGAAATGCTGGAGGAAATTGTGGACCAGTTTCCTGATTTTGGGAAGGAAATGTATATAATCTCTGACACTGTGAAAATACCTATATAATAGATACCGCTAAGTTATCAGCCAATTATGCAAAAAGACAATAGAGAATGAAATTTGATTCAGAGAAAACCTCCAAGATGGCTTCTCATTACACAGAGATAATTCAGACCTTGGGTGAAGATGTTTACCGTGAAGGACTGCTGAAAACACCAGAACGCGTTGCAAAAGCAATGCAATATTTAACGCAAGGCTACCATCAAGACCCCAAAAAGATATTAATGGGAGCTCTTTTTCAAGAGAATTACCGTCAAATGGTAATTGTGAAAGATATCGATTTCTATTCGTTGTGTGAGCATCACATGATTCCTTTTTTTGGGAAGGCGCATGTCGCCTACATTCCCGATGGATATATTACAGGGTTGAGCAAGATAGCACGTGTAGTTGATGTATATGCACGCCGCCTACAAGTGCAAGAGAGACTAACAACTGAAATAAAAGAAGCTATTCAAAGCACTTTAAATCCAATGGGAGTAATGGTGGTGATAGAAGCGCAACACATGTGCATGCAAATGCGTGGTGTAGAGAAACAAAGCTCTGTGACTACCACATCTGATTTTACAGGTGTTTTTAAAACTGCAAGAACTCGTGAAGAGTTTATTAGTTTAATAAAAAAGTAGCTCCATGGTCTTTGCTCTTTTTGATAGCAAAGATTTGTAATTCAATTGAACTTGCAATAAGCCCTATAGTTCACGTTTTTAGCTTTTCGTGAATGCAAGGTGTCGGGCTCTACAAATAGAGTACTCGCTGAAGCGATTTAGCATGATGGTGTTTCCGCTAAACCTTGTTTTTGTTAGTTTTGTTGTGATTTCTTTTTTTTGTATATTCGTCTTATTAATCAATATAAAAATTAATACAGATTATGAGAACAAAATTATTTACAAAAATTTTCGTTGCACTAATAGTAAGTGTAGGAATGTTTAGTATCTATTCGTGTTCGAGTGATGACGATGAGCCGGTGGTGGTAACGCCATCTCTTTCAATAGGGATGCCTGATGGTAGCGCAGCTCCAACCTCTTTGAAAATGCCAGCAGAGGAAGGGACGCAAACTCTATCCATCGTTTCGAATAGCGAATGGAAAATATCAAAAAAAGAGGGTGATGCTGATTGGTTGACAGTTACACCACAACAAGGTAATAAGGATGGAGAAATTAAGATTTCTGTTACAAAAAACTCAAAAGCAAGCGAACGAGAAGTTACTCTTGTGTTTTCGGTAGGTGATAAAGAGAACTTTAAAACTTATACGGTAACTCAAGAAGCTTATGGACCTTCTTTGTCTGTTTCGCCAGAAAATCCTGAATTACTTGACACTAATGAAAATGAAATAACTTTTACAATAGATGCCAAAGAGGATGAGTGGGAGTATAGTGTTGCGGATAATCCGGAGTGGATAACTGAAAAAGAAAAAAGTGCTACAAAGCTTGTGTTGACCATTAAGAAAAACTCGGGCGATGAGCGAGAAGCTTCTATTGTGTTTAAGCTTACCGAGTTTCCATCAATAACAAAGAGTGTTACAATCAACCAGAGTAGCCCTACTTTATCTGTGTCGCCAGAGGATGTAGAAATGCTGAGTGATAAGGGTGAAGATATTACCTTTACGGTGGATGCTAACAATGAATGGGAATATAGCATTTCTAATGCGCCTAATTGGTTAAAGCAAAAGAATAAAACTGAAACATCTCTTACTTTGACTGTAGAATTAAATTCTGGTGCAGAACGCTCTGCTTTGGTAACCTTCAAATTAGTTGAACATCCTTCTGTCACAAAAGTTATCGAAATTACGCAAGCTGAAAAAACTAAACTTGTGGCGGATATGTTAGATGTTGAGTTTAATCTTGATGGCTCTGCAAAGGATCTTTCTCCAATGAATCATATAGTGCAAAAGATGGAGTTCGACAATCCTTTCACTGTAGTATACAATGATACTTATAAGCGAAACATGGTTGTTTTTAATCCAGAAGAAAACGGAAAATCACAATCAGCTGATGAAGCGTCGTATTATCGTATAGATTATCAAAACAATACTGAATTTCAACAGAAACTGGCTACAGGTCACACATTCGAAACTTTGGTGAAGTTTGATGTTGACTATAGAGTAGAACAGGGATACGAGACTAAGTTTTTCAGTACGCATGAAAGAGGCGGAACTGGATTTTTGATAGCAAGAGCAGGTCATGCATCGGGTAGCAATGGTTTAACATTCTTGCCTAATGTTCCTGCAGCAGACGGTGGAGCGTCTAACTGGATATGGGCGAACTCGAATGTGCAACCAGATGGTCAATCTTGGTATCATTTAGTAGGTGTGTGGGATAAAGATGCTGGAAAAGCTTACATCTATGTAAATGGAGAAAGAAAAGCTGAAGTCAATGCACAAGGATTTTATCGTCCTATAGATTTAGCTGATGCTTGGCTTGCCATTGGGGGTGATCCTGGAAATAATATAATTCAGGCTCCTTTTGCAGGAAGTATGGCAATAGCAAGAATTTACGATAGAGCCTTGACAGAAGCAGAGGCTGAATTCTTGTGGAATGAAATAAATTAAAGAAGAACTTCTGTTTTAAATAATTACATGAATAATTCAAACAATCATTTCTGCGGAATTGATTGTTTGAATACTTTTAAATTTAAATTAAAAATCAAAACCAAAACCAACTAATTATGAAACATTTTAAATTCTGGGGTGTATTCCTCTTATTAATATTGGCTGTTGTATATTCTTGCAATGAAGATGATGCTCCAGAGTCATATTTTCTTAAACTTGAAACAACAGCTGGCAGTAGTGTAGATGATACATTATTTGTTGATACAGATGGAACATCTCAATCATTTGCTGTGAAATCTAATGGACCATGGGAGATTACCTTTAGTAAGGGTAAAGTTGATTGGGTGAGTCTTCATCCAAATCATGGCAATGAAAACGGCTCTTTTAATCTTTTAATCGAAGCCAACGAGACTCTTGCTGAGAGAGAGACAGCGTTGTCTGGTGTTGTGAATGGTGAAGAGGCTTTTGTATTGATAATTAAGCAGAAAAGTCGCAATCCTCAACTGTCAGTATCTCCTTCATCCCCCGAAGTTGTTCAAAATAGTGGAGGAATAATTGAATTTACGATAGAAGCAGAAACTGAATGGAGTTACACCATTGAGGAGGATAGTTGGTTAACCGAAAAGTCGAAAACGTCAACAAGCTTATCGCTTGAAGCTTCTGAAAATATGACAACCACAAAGCGCGAGACAAATGTGCTCTTTAGTTTAGTGTCTTCACCAGAAGTTAAACAAAAGGTTGTTATTTCTCAAGAAAAGATGGATGAAGGACCCATTGCAGATTTGATAGATCTTATTTTTAAAGCAGATGGAACTGCCGAAGATATATCACCCAAAAACAATCAGGTTATAACTTTCGATGGCATGTCACTGTCTACTTTCTATAGTAATAGATTCGAACGTTACATTGCACGCTTTAATCATTCACCTGGAAATAACAGTATTAGTTCAGGATTTTATAAAGTTGATTATACAACCGATCAGGGTTTTAAAAATGCTATCGCCGATGGACATACATTAGAAACCTTGTTTATGCTCGATGTAAGCCATCCTATACCCAATGCAGAAATAAAGATGATTACTTCACATCAGGGGGGTGGAACAGGCTTGATGTTAGGTAATAATTCGAAAGGAAACTCTATCATCTTTTTACCTCATGTAGGAAGTGGATATGTTTGGGCAAATAGCAATATAACACCTGAAAGAGGTGAGTTCTATCATGTTGTGGGAGTGTGGAACAAGAGTGAAGGAAAAGCGTATATTTATGTAAATGGTGAATTAAAAGGAACTGTAAACACAAGTGGTAATTTTAATTTTCCAAGTGCAGGTTCAACATGGTTTGGTATAGGTGCCGACCCCAGAGGAGATTTGGCTGAAATGGGACTAAAAGGCGAGGTTGCTATTGCAAGAGTCTATGATAAACCTCTTGAAGAAGAAGATGTTGAAAAACTATGGCAAAGTGTTGAAGGGTATAAATCCGCAACCGAAGCGATAGAACTTTTGGGAGTGTCATTACAGTCAAGAAATGTGTTGGTTAATACTGATTACACGATAAAAGGAAATGGCTTTCAGAGCGGAGACAAGGTAAAAATTGTACCGCTTACAGGTGGTGGAAAAGAGTACTCTTTGACCAGCACTGTAAAAGAGAATCAGCTTACTCTAACAATCCCTGCTGATTTCACATCCGCAAAATATCGATTCTTTTTAGTGAGAGGAGATAAAGAGCAGGATATGGGCTTTGCTACTCTTAATGTAGTAGATGAACTACCCGAAGCTCCTGAGGTAATTGCTCATCGTGGATACTGGACAACAGCTGGCTCTTCACAAAACTCTGTCACCGCACTTATCAAAGCTCAAGAGTTGGATATATATGGCTCTGAATTTGATGTTTGGATAACTTCAGATGGAGTAGTGGTGTTGAATCATGACCCTACCATAGATGGAATTAGAATTGAAACATCGACTTATGACGATTTAAAGAACGTTAGGTTAGGCAATGGAGAGAAAATTCCTACCCTTAACGATTATCTTGTACAGGGTAAAAAAGATCCATCCACTAAGCTTATTCTTGAGATTAAAACTCATAGTACTAAAACTAACAATGATCGTGTAGCAGCAAAAGTAGTTCAAATGGTGAAGGATGCCAACATGACTGATCAGGTGGAGTATATAGCATTTAGCTTGGATGTATGTAAAGAACTTCTTAAATTACAACCTGATGCTGTAGTAGCTTATTTGAGTGGTAATCGTACTCCACAACAATTACATGATTTGGGTATTAAGGGTATTGACTATAATGCCTCGGTTATTCGCAGTAATAAAAATTGGATTGCTGAGTCTCACAACTTAGGGATGACTGTCAATGTATGGACAGTTAACTCGGAAAGTGATTTGCGCGAAATGATTGATTTAGGTGTTGATTTTATTACTACAGATCAACCTGTATTAGCAAAACAATTGATAGAAGGTAATTAAGACGTATATTTTACATATAAAGCAACAAAAAATGCCAGCTAATTTAGCTGGCATTTTTATTGTAATTGGTTTGGTTATATTTCTCTCTCTTTCTTAGCTCTTCGTTCTTGAAGCTCGTTTGCGTTCACCTTCAGTTAAGAGTACTTTTCTTATTCTCATATATTTAGGAGTAACCTCTACATACTCGTCTTCTTTTATATACTCTAATGCTTCTTCGAGGCTAAATATTATTGGAGGAACTAATTGGGCTTTATCATCTGTACCAGAAGCACGCACATTGGACATTCTTTTTGCTCTCGTCACGTTTACAGTCAAGTCTCCCTCTTTTGTGTGTTCGCCAACAACTTGTCCTTCATATACATTTGTTTGCGGTTCAATGAAAAACTTACCTCTGTCTTGTAGTTTATCTATAGCATAAGCATAAGCATTTCCAGTTTCTCCGGCAACGAGTGATCCATTTTGACGTTTCTCAATGGTTCCTTTCATAGGTTGAAATTCAATGAAACGATGCGCCATGATGGCTTCTCCTCCCGACAAAGTTAGCACAATGTTGTTGAGTCCTATAATTCCTCTCGAAGGAATGATAAACTCCATGTGCATTCTGTTGTTTTTGTTCTCCATCGAAGTCAACTCACCACGTCTACGAGTCACTATATCAATTATTTTGCTCGCACTTTCCTCTGGGAGGTTAATGTTAAGTTGTTCAATGGGTTCGTGCTTCACACCCTCTATCTCTTTAATGATTACTTGTGGCTGTCCCACTTGTAGCTCATATCCTTCGCGTCGCATGGTTTCAATCAATATAGACAAATGCAACACCCCTCTTCCATATACAATCCAAGAGTCAGCACTATCGGTTTTTTCAACTCGCAGTGCAAGGTTTTTATCCAATTCGAGCATCAAGCGTTCGTAGATGTGTCTTGATGTTACAAACTTACCATCCTGTCCAAAAAACGGAGAGTTGTTGATGGTGAAAAGCATAGACATAGTAGGTTCGTCGATATCTATTGTAGGTAGTGGTTCTGGATTTTCGAAATCGGTAATAGTATCGCCAATCTCAAAACCTTCAATACCAATCAGAGCACAAATTTCACCCGAGTGTACTTCTTCAGTTTTAACACGTCCAAGACCTTCAAAAACATCAAGCTCTTTTATTCTTACTTTTGTAATAGAGCCATCGCGCTTGCATAAAGCATAATCTTTATTGTTCACAAGCGAACCTCGGTGTACACGTCCCACAGCAATACGACCCACATAATTAGAATAGTCTAATGAGGTGATAAGCATTTGTGGTGTGCCTTTTAGTGATACTGGGGCAGGAATATGTTCAATAATTGAATCCAATAGTGCAAAGATGTCTTCGGTAGGCTCGTTCCAATCATAAGACATCCACTCGTCTTTGGCAGAGCCATACACGGTTGGGAAATCTAACTGTTCTTCGGTGGCATCAAGGTCAAACATCAAATCGAACACCTTTTCTTGAGCCTCATCAGGGCGACAGTTTGGTTTGTCAACTTTGTTGATCACCACTACTGGTTTTAATCCAAGCTCCAAAGCTTTCTCTAACACAAATCGAGTTTGAGGCATTGGTCCTTCGAAAGCATCCACTACCAGCAGGCATCCGTCTGCCATGTTAAGTACACGCTCCACTTCACCCCCAAAGTCGGCGTGACCAGGGGTGTCGATAATATTTATCTTAACATCTTTGTAGCGAATAGATACGTTTTTAGAAAGAATGGTTATTCCTCTTTCACGCTCCAAATCGTTACTGTCCAGATATAAATCATCTGTTTGTTGATTATCTCTGAAAAGGTGGCCCGCCATTAGCATTTTGTCCACCAGTGTTGTTTTGCCATGATCAACATGTGCGATAATGGCTATATTTCTTATATTTTGCATTTACAATCTTTCTTTTTTCTAAAGTGCAAAGATACACTATTTTGATGAAAAAATAGAATAGGTCTATCTGTGAGTCACATAATTATATAATATTGGCAAAGTGAGTTACAATGCTGAGTCCACTCTGAAAGCATGAAATTATTGATAGCAGGGTTTTTTCGAGCTTTTTTACAAAGGTAATCTCTTAGTTATAAGCGTTTTGTCAGGCATTTCTTCAAGGGAATAGGAGGTGAAAACCAGAAGTATCTATCCTTTTCGGATTTCATTCTATAATCTCATTTACAGGCATTGAATAGTGTCTAAATAAACAGAATGGTGAATAAGCTTACCACTCCAATCAGCACCCAAAGAGTGATGCCTAAAACAAGGGGCTTAATTCCCACTGATTTTAGCACTTTTATTGATAATCCCGAACCAATTAAAAACAGTGTCACAGTCATACCTTTCTTAGAAAGTAGGACGATAAAAGAAGTGAGCTCTTCAGGTAGATTGAAAAAAGTATTCAAGATCATGGCTAAGACAAAGAAAAAGATGAACCAAGGTATCTTTATCTTCGATTCTTTTTGTTTGAAAAAGAAGGATGTGACAATCGACAAAGGAATAATCCAAAGTGCACGTGTAAGCTTTACCATGGTGGCTACTTCAAGGGCTTTGTGCCCATAAACAGCGCTAGCTCCCACAACCGAGCTTGTGTCGTGAATGGCAATGGCTGCCCACAATCCAAATTGTTCTTGTGTTAGTTCCAAAAGTCGCCCAATTGGTGGAAAGATAAACAGTGCTATTGCATTTAATATAAAAACAGTTCCCAATGAAACAGACATTTGATTGGAGTTGGCTTTTAGTATGGGTGCCACAGCAGCGATGGCACTACCACCACAAATAGCTGTTCCAGATGAAATAAGATAGCTTGTTTTTGTATCTATCAACATGCGTTTGCCTATCCAATAGCCAATGGCTAACACTCCAACAACTGAGACTATAGTAAAGAGCATGCCCTCTTTGCCGCTTTGCAACGATTCGTGCAGGTTCATACCAAACCCAAGACCCACTACTGCAAATTGGAGTAGATATTTAGATATTTTTGAAGATTGTTTTGTGTAGGGATTGCCAACGGTGAAACCCAATAGTAACCCCATGAATAGGGCTATGGCTGGACTAACAAAGGGAAGGAGGCAAGCTGCAATTCCAATGAAAAACAGTGGCTTGTTGAAATTACTTTTCATTATAATAATATGCTTTTTACACAAAACTGCTGTAGGCAGTTCTATATTAAGCCTGCGAAATTACAAAAAATGTGTGGAGAGGTAAAAGGATTGTGGACTAAATAGTGTGTTTTTTTATTTTTAGGAATAGGTCGCGACTTCGAAGAAATAGAAAGAAGCTTTATGGAGTAGGCCTGTTCTTGTTTAATAAAAATATCAGCACTAAAAACTCCTACGGAGGCATAAATAAAATATATTGAAGCTTTTGTAGGCTACAAAAGTGCAAATAAAATATATTAGGACTTTTGTATGCTACGAAAGTATAAATAAAATATATTGGGACTTTTGTATGCTACGAAAGTATAAATAAAATATATTGGAACTTTTGTATGCTACAAAAGTATAAATAAAATATATTGGAACTTTTGTATGCTACGAAAGTATAAATAAAA
>CAZXGV010000044.1:1243-15908 GCA_964640575.1 uncultured Dysgonomonadaceae bacterium | reverse complement strand
TGGAGCAGTCAATTAGTAGAACTAAGAAGTTGCGTCCTGATTTGTTGAAGGATATTTAGGGGAGTATTCCTCTTCTTTTGTTATACAATCTTTCTATCTCCTATCTTTCAATTTGTTGACGGCTCTTATTTGAGAGTTTTATGTTTTATTCTTTTACGAATAGTTGTGTAGTTTAAATTTTGTTTTTACCTTTAAGTTTATTAACAGTTCCTTTAGTTTAACAGTTTAAATCTTTCTTCTATGCAAAAAAACAATAACACAATGTCAAGAAGACGTTTCTTAGCAGTTTCTGGTGCTTTAGCAGGAACTACTATCATTGACCCTACATCGCAAGTTTATGCAGATACTTCCGCTACATTGAAAGCAAATCAAACAAAACAAAAAATTGCTTTAGTAGGTACAGGAGTTAGAGGGGTAGCTATGTTTGGGAGTTATCTCATCAGAGATTATTCAGATCAAATTGAGTTTGTAGGATTATCTGACATTAATCCGGGTCGCCTTGAAGTTGGGAAGGAAATTATTGGAGTCTCTTGTCCTACTTATGTTGACTTTGAGAAAATGATGAGAGAAACAAAACCTGACACATTAATAGTTACTACGGATGATGACACTCATGATCATTTTATTAAACGTGGGATGGAACTTGGCGCAAATGTTATTTGCGAAAAGCCTATGGCAATAGATGAGAAGAAAATTCAAACAATTATTGATGCTGAGAAAAGAACAGGAAAAAATTGTAGAGTTACATTCAATTATCGATATTCTCCCCATCGTGCAAAAATGTGGGAAATCCTTCGTTCGGGCGAAATTGGTGATTTGACTTCAGTCGATTTCCACTGGTATTTGGATACATCACACGGAGCAAGTTACTTTAGAAGATGGCATCGACTTGTTGAGAAAAGCGGTTCGCTTTGGGTTCATAAAGCAAGTCATCATTTTGATTTGTTGAACTGGTGGATCGAAAGTGATCCAGAAAGTGTATATGCATTAGGAGAGTTGGAGTATTACGGTAAGAATGGATCTTTTAGAGCTGAGAATTGCCGTAATTGCCCACATACAAAGAAATGCAATTTCTATTGGGATATTATGAAAAGCAGCAGAGATAAAAGACTGTATGTTGATAACGAACATTATGATGGATATCTTCGTGATGGATGTGTCTTCAAAAAGGATATTAATATATATGATAAAATGGCGGCAACCATTAAGTATAAGAATGGTGTTCAAGTGGCATACTCCTTAACAACTTATTCTCCTTATGAAGGATATCGTGTTGCATTCAATGGAACAAAAGGAAGAATGGATGCTTGGATTCAGGAGTCTAACCCAACTACCGATGTAAACTATGATGAAGTTGTTTTATCTCGCAATTTTGGTAAACGTGAATATTTTCAGTTTCCCCAGTCGGGAGGACATGGTGGTGGTGATAAAATATTGAAAGATCAAATTTTTATTCCTAACACACCCGATCCATTAAAACAAGCAGCAGGTGTTAGAGATGGAGCACTGGCTTGTTTGGTTGGAATTGCTGCCCGAAAAAGCATTGAGTCAAAAGAACCTATTATGATAAAAGACCTTACTACCATAATTCCTCAGATGAAGAAAGAGTACAATAGGGTGTAACCTTTTTTAAAAAAATAAATCATGAAATATAAAGACTTAATTTTGTTAGCATTGGTTATTATTTATTCTTTAGGTATGAAATCACAAGACAACTTTCTTTGTATTGGTCATCATTGGACTGAAGATGAGGCAAATGTAAAAATGAAAGAGTTTGCTAAAACTTGGAGTGATAAAGAGTCATGGGAAAAGAGAGCTGGAATTATCAAACAGGGTATTATTAATGGTATGAAGCTTGATCAAATGCCTGATATAAAAGGTGAATTCAATGCAAAAATCACTGAAAAACGTACATTCGAAGGTTATATAGTTGAGAACATTCAGATTGAAAGTTTTCCTGGTTTTTATATAACTGGAAACATTTATAGGCCATTAAATGGAAAAGGTAAAAATGCTGCAGTTCTTTCCCCACATGGACATCTCAAAGATAAAAGATTAAAAGAGGATGTACAATACAGATGTGCGGTTCTTGCACGAATGGGGTCTGTTGTTTTTGCGTATGACATGGTGGGACATGGTGATTCGCATCAAGTAACTTCACATAATATACCCATAGCTTTGTTACTTCAAACTTGGAATAGCAAGAGAGTACTTGAGTATCTAATCTCTCGATCCGATGTTGATCCTGAGAGAGTTGGCATGACGGGGGGATCAGGAGGAGGTACACAAACATTTATACTCACCGCAATTGACGATAGAATAAAAGTGTCAGTGCCAGCTGTACAGGTCTCAGCTCACTTTTTTGGAGGTTGTGTATGTGAAAGTGGTATGTCAATACACAAAAGTGAAAATCATCAAACCAATAATGTGGAAATTGCTGCACTTTGTGCACCGCGACCATTATTATTGATTTCGAATGGAAATGATTGGACTCGCAACACCCCACTGATTGAGTACCCATATATTCAAAAAGTATATGCATTGTATGATGCAGAGCATAAAGTTGAAAACTTTCATTTGGCATCAGAGAAACACGATTACGGATACTCAAAACGCGCTGCCATGTATAACTTTTTCTCACATCATTTGAAGCTGAATACTAGAGCTGTAGATTGGGCTCCCACAGTAAATGAAGAGTTTGTAACAGTTTTGCCCACAAATGAATTAAAAGTGTTTACAGAGAAAAACCCGCTGCCTACTGATGCTTTATTGGGGGATGATGCTATAATGAAATACTTGAATTTGGAATAATTGAATATTAGCTAGCTCTTATAAAACAGATAGTTTATTCGTAGTGTCAGTGAATGTATGTTAAAGTGGGATGATTACATAAACAGGGGAGATTTGTTAAAAAGAGTAGGGATTACCGATAAATCTCAAAGTTGTGATATCCGTTTATGCCCATTTTTATAATAGTGCTTATTGATTATGTGTCAATTACAACACAAAGAATTAGATTTCCTTCTTCGATACACGTAATATATAGCTTGAGCTGTTTATAATCAACTGTCAGTCAGTGTTGTTCTTTCCTTGTAAAGACCTTGTCCATTCTTGTTTGTTTTTTGCAGGCTTGTTTTTGCACACGTACGAAACCCCAACATTTTTTAATTTCGCCGTTTTGTACATGTACGGAACCACGACATTTTTTAATTTCATCGTTTTGTATATGTACGAAACCACGACATTTTTTAATTTCATCGTTTTGTATATGTACGAAACCACGACATTTTTTAATTTCGTCCTTTTGTACATGTACGAAACCCCGACACTTTTTAATTTTGCCCTTTTGTACATGTACGAAAGCTAAAAAAAGAGTAAAGTTAAAAGAGTGTTATGTGTGAAAAGTTTTTGAAAAACGCCTGTTTTCCTTTATATTTGTGAAGATAAATATACCTAACCACTAAGTTAAAAACACTATTATGAACAAAGAATTTTATCCTGCGGAACCCTTCCGCATTAAGAGCGTCGAAACCGTTAAGATGATTTCACGTGAAGAACGCCAACAGGTAATCGAAGAAGCTGGCTACAATACTTTTTTGATTGACTCGGAAAATGTGTATATCGATTTGCTTACCGACAGTGGAACCAATGCTATGAGCGACAAACAATGGGCAGGAATGATGATTGGTGATGAAGCGTATGCTGGCAGTAGAAACTTTAAACACCTTGAGGCTACTGTGCAAGAGTTATTTGGATTCAAACACATAGTTCCCACCCATCAAGGGAGGGGAGCAGAAAACTTGCTTTCGCAAATTGCCATCAAGCCCGGACAGTATGTACCCGGGAACATGTATTTCACCACCACTCGTTACCACCAAGAGCGCAATGGAGGCATCTTCGTAGATATTATCAGAGACGAAGCCCACGATGCGAGCAAGGCTATTCGCTTTAAAGGTGATATAGATGTTGACAAACTAAGAAAACTGATTGAGGAAAAAGGAGCAGAAAATATTGCCTACGTCTGTTTAGCAGTCACTGTTAATTTGGCAGGAGGTCAACCTGTGTCGATGAATAACATGCGCGAAGTGAGGGAGCTAACCAGTAAGCATGGCATTAAAGTATATTACGATGCTACACGTTGCGTCGAAAACGCCTACTTTATAAAAGAACAAGAAGAGGATTTTGCTGACAAATCCATAAGTGATATCGTACTAGAGATGTTTAGCTATTCAGATGGATGCACCATGAGTGGCAAAAAAGATTGTTTGGTAAACATCGGAGGTTTCTTGTGTATGAATGACGAGGACCTTTTTAACGATGCAAAAGAATTGGTAGTTGTGTACGAAGGAATGCCTTCTTACGGCGGCATGGCAGGGCGCGATATGGAAGCAATGGCTATTGGATTGAGAGAGTCAATGCAATTTGAATACATACAACATCGTGTGAAGCAAGTTCGTTACTTGGGCGAGAGACTACTAGAGGCAGGAGTGCCCATTGTGCAGCCTGTTGGAGGTCATGCTGTCTTTTTGGATGCACGCAGGTTTTGCCCACATTTAACACAAGACCAGCTGCCTGCTCAAAGCATTGCAGCTAATCTCTATGTCGAATCAGGCGTAAGAAGTATGGAGCGAGGCATTGTTTCTGCGGGAAGAAACCCAGTAACAGGCGAAAATCATGCCCCAAAACTTGAAACAGTACGCTTGACCATTCCTCGCCGCGTATATACCTATAGCCACATGGATTTGGTGGCAGATGCTGTAATCAAACTTTATAAGCATAAAGAGGATATTAAAGGACTTAGGTTTGTGTATGAACCGAAGCAGTTGAGATTCTTTACTGCGCGGTTTGAAGAGGTTTAGCAACCATCTCTACAATTAAAAAAGAAAGGCTGTTCCCAATCATGGTGGAACGGCCTTTTACATCTATCTATTTTGAATTAAGCCTTTGCGAAATTCATCCAATTGCTGTTTTCTTGATACTCTTCTACCACGTTGGCTTTGTTTTTAGAATTAAAAGCAGCCATTTGTTTAGAAATGTCTTGTTGTAAAGTGGAAACTGCATTTTCAATTAAATCTTTAGAAAATCCTTTTTGAGCCAATAATAAAACATAATTCAATGAAATGGTATAGCCTAAAATTTTACCCAGCCTAACTAGTTTGCGTTGTGGCATATTCATATCAAGTTTGAAATTCATCATCTCTTTTACATAATCAATTGCTTGATTCGTCAGAGTGTATCCCTTCAAGAATTGGAGCAAATTGTTTTCTTTGGCACGTTTCATTAACTTTATTAAGCCTTCCGTAATCTGTGCATACAGAATATCGTTTGAACCCTCAAAGATTTGAAATGGACGACTATCTACCATTCCTCTACCCGCAATGTGTTTTATTTTGTATCCTTCCGCTCCTACCAGTTGAACCACAGATTGGGCAGCCTCTTGCATCAAGTCTGTAATTATGCTTTTCACAGCGTTTGCTTGTAAGCCATGAGGAGACATGTCGGCTGCGAAGCTTGCATTCTCGCTACTGTTGACACACATGGCTGAACAAATTGTGTAGGATGCTTGCAGTTTGGATAATCGCTGTTGCACTTGGTCATAATTAAGTAGGCTTTTGCCTCCTACAAAACGTTTTTTGCAATGAGAAATGGCTTCGTCTAACATTCTCTGAATGAAACCCATGCCCATTCCTGGGAATTGCATTCTGCTACGGTGCAATAAGTCTAACATCATCTTGATGCCTGACGAATGAGGTTGCAATCTATTGATGGCGGGAACTTTCACATCAATACGATTCTTTCCGTATGGAATTGCGTAAAGACCAATGTTGTCATAAAGTTCTTCTACTATAATCTGTTGATCAGGTATATTCATATCGGCTACAAAAAAATCAATGTCGCGCCCTAAGTTGCCTGACTTGTCTTGATGTCTTGCCGTGAGCAGCCAATACTCTGCCCAACCCGTTAGTCCTGCCCAATGCTTTGTTCCTTTCAAATGGTAGTGATTGTCCTTCTTAGTGTAAGATGTTTGCATGTTCAATGCATCGCTACCAAAACTAGGCTCGGTAATCATCAATCCACCCATTGTTTTTTCTTCTAAGAATCTTTTGAAGACACTAGCTTTTAGCTCCTCTTGTCCATACTTTCCAAGAGGTTGTAGAAATAGAGCATAGTTAATACCAAACATCAATGAAAGTGACAACGACTCATAAGAAGCCGTTGATAATAGCCCTAGATTTTCTTTCACTATTCCACCTCGACCACCATACTCTTTGGGTATAGCGATAGAGAGCGGATTAATCGACATTATTTCACGCAACACAAAAGAGGGCCAACCACGCTTTAGAGCAAGTTGGTCAATACTGGCACGATCATGAAAAACCAATTTCAATTTAGCTTTTAAATCACTCAGTAGCTCATTGATGGGCTTGTTACTATAATCTTGAGGCGTTGATTTTTTTCTTAAATAAGATGGAGACATATATATAATTCTATTGATAGTAATAATAATTTTTTTTCTATAACCTAATCTACGCTTTAAACGCTTTGATACGCGTTATGTTTCAAATTGTATTCACTTTTGTTGTCTGTGAAATATTGTTTTTTGAAAATTAATAATGAGATAGATAGTGTCCAACATTACACAGTCCCCATATCTATCTGACCAAAACAAAGCATCGCCAACTAGCACAATCAATAAAACAAAATTATGTCACCTTTATGTCACCTTTGTGCCATCTTTGACAAATTGCACTGTTATCGGCTTGCAAGGTTACCTTTCCTCCAGGAAAAGTGCCCTTGTAGTGTCACAATGTAACATTTCCTCAAGGAAAACCTATCTTGTAAGGTTGCAAGAGTACTTATCTGCACGGAAAACACCTTTTGCAAGGTTGCAAGGCCACTTATCCTTGTGATTATGCTACCTTGCGGCATCGCAAGGCTACTTTTCCACCTGAAAATGCTATTGTGCAACTTTCAATCACATAAAAAGGGCTGTCTTATCGGACAACCCTTTTTTAATAGTATAGTGTTTCGCTGGTGCGACCAACATCCTTTGAGTTAGTTTCCCGTCTTCACCGGATATGCTGGAATGGGAGCCAATTTTACAGGATTGGTTTTCAATTCTTCCAATACAACCTCTACGGCTTTGTTTAGTTGAGCATCAACTCCTTTGTATTGTTCAGCTGGATCGTTTTCAATAATGATATCGGGCACTACGCCGCGTCCTTCAATGATGAATTCTTTACCATCCTTGTCATAAGGTGCATAAGAAGGGGTAACGATAGAGCCTCCGTCAATCAGAGGTATCGAACCACTGTATCCAACAACTCCACCCCACGAACGAGTGCCCACTGTTTTGCCTATCTTATTCACTTGGAATCTGTAGGGAAACAGGTCGCCATCCGAAGCCGAATACTTATCAAGCAGTGTTACTTTCGGTCCTACGTGCATACCAACTGGGTTGGGGTCTCCCTCTTTCTGTCCTGTGTGCATGGTCATGTAGGTAAGTTGACGCATCAATCGTTCTATTATCATTGGAGAAACATTTCCTCCACCATTGCCTCTTACGTCGATAATCAATCCCTCTTTCCTCAATTGAGGATAGTAGTATTTTGCAAACTGGTTGAGTCCATCTACACCCATGTCGGGTATGTGAAGGTATCCCACTTTACCATCGGTTTGTTTGCTCACTTTTTCGATGTTGCCACGCACCCATTTGTGATAATAGAGTGTTGACTCATCAGCAATAGTATTTACCAATACTTCACGACTGCCTGTAGTAGATGGTTTGCTGTTTATCTCAAGCATTACCTCTGTGTTGGCTTTGCCCACGAGCAACTGATAGATGTCGTTGGTTGTGTTGGTGGGAACACCATCAATTGAAATAATATAGTTGCCCTCGTTCACATTCACACCCACAGCACGTAAGGGCGATGAGAGCTCTTTGCTCCAATTGGCACCATCCAAAATTTCATCGATACGGAAATAGCCTGATTTGTCTTGGCTTATCTCTGCTCCTAACAATCCTGTGTGGATGCGTTCGGGTTCGGGCTTCTCACCATTTTGAGAATAGGCATGTCCTACGTTGAGTTCGCCAATCATCTCCCCAGTTATGTAGGCAAGATCACTTCTGTGACCGATGTGGGGTACAAGTTGATTGTATTTTTCATACACATCATCCCAATCTACACCATGCATTCCTGGATCGTAGAAGAAGTCGCGCATGTGTCTCCATGCTTCATCATACATTTGTTGCCATTCGGCTTTCAAATCTACATATACTTTCATTTGCGAAGTATCAACCGCTTTTTCTATGTTTATTTTTGATGTGGGAAGATCAATCACGCCCCATTTTCCACTCATTCTTACAAGCATCTTTTTCCCATTGGGCGAAAGTGTGTATGCGATGTTGCTACCAAGAGTAGTTTCTTTCTTCTTTTTCAAGTCATACACTTTCATTTCTCCTTTTCGGTTAGCAGAGCTGTATGCTGTATAGTACACCTTATCATCCACGGCAATTACTCCATAATAGTTGGCAGGAGAAACAGGCAACGACAACACTCTGTCTTGAATACCATCAAGGTCCACTTTTATATCTTTTACCTTCTCTTCGGAAGTCTCTTCTTTATCCTTTTTACTCTCTTTTTTCTCCTCCTCCACTTTCACAACATCGTTTTCGGGTGCAAAAGGTGAAGGGGTTTCCTTAGCAAGCGTTATCATATAGATACGACTCATGTCCACATAGGCATGATTCCACTCAGTTTGACTGTAAATAGGATTGAAATCGCGTGCCGATGTAAACATCAGGTATTTACCATCGCGACTAAACGTGGGGTTGGACGATTCGTACCATCCCTCGGTTACTTCGTGCGACTTTTTAGTGTCCAAATTGTACAACCTTACAACAGTCATATCTGCTTGCGGACGGGTATAAGCAATCCACTTGCTATCGGGCGACCAACTGTAGCTAAATCGTGTTGACCTGTCGGAGGTTTCTACCACAGTTACTTTCTTCGTGTCAACATCCACATAGCAAAGCTCTCGTTTCTTGTTGTGAAAGAGTATCTTCTTACTGTCGGGCGACCATTCTATACTAAAGATATAGGTGTTTGCACCATCGGTTATTTGTATTGGTTCATCACTACCATCTTGTTTCTCCATGTATATTTCAAACTCGCCACTCTTGTCCGATATATAGGCAATATGCTTGCCATCGGGCGACCACTCTGCTCCTCGTTCATTCACTCCCGAAGTAGAGGTGAGATTGCGTGTAACGCCTTTCGTTGCAGGCAATGACCAAACATCGCCTCTTGCACTAAAAACCACTCTCTCTCCATTGGGCGAAAGTGCAGCTCCGCTGATTGTCTTCGATGCATTTTTCCATTCACTGCGTGCCCATGGCTCATCGTTAGCAATCTGGATGGTCAACTTCTTTAATTCCTGTGTCTTTACATCGAAAAGATAAATGTATCCACCTTTCTCAAAGGCGATGTGTTTGTCGCTATGCGATGGGAATTTAATATCATAATCGCTGAAGTCAGTAACTTTTCGTGTTGCTTTTGTCTCTGTATCATAGGCAAACAGATTGGCTGTTCTGTCACGATCAGAAACAAAATAAATCTCCTTGCCAATCCACATGGGTATAATATCTTGTGCAGGTGTGTCAGTAATCTTGTCAACTTCACCCGTTTTAAAATCATACACTCTGATGTCGTCAGCCATTCCCCCTCGGTAGTATTTCCAAGTACGGAATTCTCTAAACACCCAGTTGAAAGCCAACTTGTTTCCATCTGGTGAATAGGAACTAAATCCACCATCACTCAGTGGAATCTCTTCTGAAAGACCACCCGATGCGTCAACTGAATAAAGTTGTCCACGGAATGAATTAAAAGATTTCTTTCTGGAGCGATACACAATGTTTTTTCCGTCAGGAGTCCATGCCATCACAATATTGTTGGGACCCATTCGGTCACCAATATCGTCACGTTCTAAAGTAGCGGTATAGGTCAGGCGCTTTGGAGTGCCTCCCGCAGCTGGAATTTTAAAAACTTCGGTGTTGCCATCGTATTGTCCTGTGAAAGCAATCTCCGTTCCGTCGGGAGAAAACTTTGGGAACATCTCATACCCATTGTGTGAGGTGAGTTTGCGAGCCATGCCACCATTAATGCCAGTTGTATATAAATCACCGGCATAAGAAAAAACCAATTGATTGCCCGACACAGTCGGAAATCTCATCAGTCGTGCCTCCTCTTGAGCGGTGAGTTGCATCGAAGCAACCACAATGAAGAGGGTTAGCAGTGTAAATACTTTTCTCATACTCTAACTATTTTATTTTATAAATATATTGATTAATATCGTTTGTAAATTTCAATCAGTAATGTCGCTGTCAATTGTCATTTGTTATTTGTCAATTGCTCTAACTGATTCTTCCCCAATCATACTTGTTGCCTGCTAGACGATTCAACTGTCTTTTCAGAATTTCATGTTGAGGCTGTTTCAAAGTTGGATCTTGCTCAATGATTTCTTCGGCTATTTCACGTGCACGATAAAGAATGCTGCTATCGCGGACCAAATCTGCAATGCGTAAATTGAAAGGAATCCCACTTTGTTGTGTTCCTTCTAAATCGCCAGGACCTCTAAGTTTGAGGTCGGCTTCTGCAATCACAAATCCATCATTGCTCTCTGTCATTATTGCCATACGTTTGCGTGTATCGCTCGATAATTCGTAGGGTGTCACCAATATGCAATACGATTGGTCGGCACCACGCCCCACTCTGCCTCGCAATTGGTGTAGTTGCGATAAGCCAAATCGTTGAGCACTTTCAATTATCATCATCGAAGCATTGGGAACATCCACACCCACTTCAATCACAGTTGTCGAAACCATAATTTGTGCCTCATTGGCAACAAACTTGCGCATCTCTTCTTCTTTCTCGGCGGGCTTCATGCGTCCGTGCATTTTGCATACCTTGAAATCGGGGAACATTTCTACTATCTGCTTGTATCCATCTTCCAGGTTTTGCAAATCTATCTTCTCACTCTCTTCTATCAGAGGGAATACAATGTAGGCTTGTCGCCCTTTTTTTATTTCATTGCGAAGGAACTGATAGAGTGCTCCTCGTTTTTGTTCATATCTATGTGCTGTTCGCACAGGTTTTCGCCCAGGGGGCAACTCATCTATTACTGATACATCCAAGTCACCGTACACAGTCATAGCCAATGTACGTGGAATGGGGGTAGCAGTCATTACTAGCATGTGAGGTGGGTGTTCATTCTTAGTCCAAAGTTTGGCACGTTGTGCCACACCAAATCTGTGTTGTTCATCGATGACAACAAAACCAAGGTTGTTGAAGTTTACAGTGTCTTCAATCAAAGCGTGTGTCCCAATAAGAATATCAATTTCTCCAGAAAGAAGTTCAGCATGAAGTTTCTCGCGTGCTTTTTTTCGGGTCGAACCTGTTAAGAGTGCAACATTCACATTCATGTCAGACAATGTTTTCTTGAAAGTAGCATGATGTTGGCTTGCCAATATCTCGGTGGGAGCCATCAAGCATGACTGAAATCCATTGTCTAATGCAATAAGCATCAACATGAGTGCTACTAATGTTTTGCCACTACCCACATCTCCTTGCAACAACCTATTCATCTGCTTGCCAGAGGCAGTATCGACTCTGATTTCCCGGATTACTCTTTTCTGAGCATTGGTCAACTCAAAAGGTAGGTGCTTTTCATAGAAAGAATGGAGATAGTGCCCCACCTTTTGAAAGAAGAACCCGTTAAGCTTTGCTTTTCTATTGGCTGAATAACGTAGAATGTTGAGTTGAATAAAGAATAGTTCCTCAAACTTAAGTCGGAACTCTGCATCACGTAGTAGTATGGGGTTTTTGGGGAAGTGGATGTTTTCTAATGCATCATGCAGTGATATTAAATTGGCAGTATCCAACACATTGGGAGAAAGAGACTCTGGAATCTGCACCTTTAGCATGCCGAATGCATTCCCCATTATTTTATTGAGCGTTTTGGAGTTGATGTAACTCCGCTTCATCTTCTCAGTAGTATTGTAATAGGCAAACAACCCTTCGGGACGGTAGTCAGGAGTATTGCACTCTTCAATGTCGGGATGTGCAATGTTATATTTATTACCAAACTGTGAGGGCTTGCCAAATACAATATACTCTTTATTGAGTTTGTATTTGTTTTCGACAAATCGGATTCCTTGAAACCAAACTAAATCAATAAACCCTGTTCCATCCGTAAAATGAGCTACCAATCTTTTCTTTCGTCCTTCTCCAAATGTTTCAAATGATTTGATTACACCTTTCAACTGGACGTAAGGCATGGAGCCCTCTATTTCATGAGCATAATATAGTCTGCTTCTATCTACATACCGATAGGGGTAGTAGCGAAGCAAGTCTTCCAACGTGAATATTTCTAGTTCTTTGTTGAGAATACTTGCTCGCTGTGGCCCAATTCCGGGAACAAACTGTATATCGGTTTGTAGAATATTCAAATTTATCGTGATTCAGTTACCATGCAAAAAGTGGATACTCACACATGGTTGAGTTTACTTTCTGTTTTATAACCTCAATATTTTTATCATCATCAATATTGGATAGAACAGAGTCAATCATTTCAACTATTTCTTGCATCAACCCTTCCTTTACTCCTCTAGTAGTAAGTGCAGGAGTTCCAAATCGTACACCAGAAGTTTGGAATGGACTGCGTGAGTCAAAAGGAACCATGTTTTTGTTGGTTGTGATGTTGGCTTCTACTAAACGGTTTTCAGCCATTTTTCCAGTCAGTTTAGGGAACTTAGTTCTCAAGTCAACCAACAGAGAGTGATTGTCTGTACCATCCGACACTACTTTATATCCTTTGTCCATGAACGCTTGCGCCATCACAGTTGCATTTTTCAACACTTGTTTTTGATAGGTTTTAAAGGAGTCGTCCAACGCTTCATAAAAGGCAACAGCTTTTGAGGCAATTACATGTTGAAGCGGACCACCTTGCATACCTGGGAAAACACCAGAGTCAAGCATGGTAGACATCATTTTTACTTCCCCTTTTGGAGTTTTCTCTCCCCATGGATTTTCAAAGTCTTTGCCCATTAATATAACTCCACCACGTGGACCACGAAGTGTCTTATGAGTAGTAGAAGTAACAATGTGAGCATATTTCAGAGGATTGTCTAACAAACCGGTTGCAATCAATCCAGCAGGATGCGCCATGTCAAACAGAAAGATAGCTCCAATTTCGTCAGCAATTTTCCTTATCCTTGCGTAATCCCATTCGCGAGTATAGGCCGAGGCACCTCCAATAATCATTTTTGGGCGTTCGGCACGAGCAACCGTTTCCAATTGGTCGTAATCAACTTGTTCTGTGTCTTTACGTACATTGTACTCCAGAGCCTCATACATTAATCCCGAGAAATTGACAGGAGATCCATGCGTTAAGTGTCCTCCATGAGAAAGATTCAGTCCCAGTATCTTATCACCAGCTTTCAAGCACGCTAAAAATACTGCAGCATTTGCTTGCGCTCCAGAGTGTGGCTGAACATTTGCCCATTCAGCATCGAAGAGTTTTTTTAGTCTATCAATAGCCAACTGTTCGCTTAGGTCAACCATTTCGCAGCCGCCATAATAGCGTCTTCCAGGATAACCTTCTGCATATTTATTGGTGAGAACAGAACCCATGGCTTCCATTACCTGTTCGCTTACAAAATTTTCGGAAGCAATTAACTCAACACCCTTTAATTGACGTTGTTTTTCTTTTTCAATAATATCAAAAATACGCGTATCTCTTTTCATACTGATGTTTTTTGCAGTGAATTATAATGATTTTGTTTAGATTACAAATGTACGGAAGTTTGTTTAAAATAAGAATAAAAATTCAACAAGGCTTTCTAATTAATAGGTGTGATGACGATATTGTTTTATTGTTCAATACAATCTCACTCTTTAATGCGGCATAATGCGTGATTATCTTAGCTCGGCATACACTTTACAATATTGATATTTGTCCAATTTTAATACTCAAAACTATAATTTATCCCCATCATCATCCAAATACCGGGTTGAGGCAAATTGCCCAAGTCCAAATACTCCCTGTTTAGTACATTGTTGATATTAGCATATATGTTGATATTATTCTTCAATTGGTAATTCAACTTTATGTCTAATAAACTGAAAGGTTCATAGTTGGTAATAGCACCTGGTTTCAAGTCTTCATACTTCAGGTAGGAGCCTGTTCGTTGTTGCCAACGGAAGTTCCACGACATTGTGAGATTGCGCACAATACCGTGCTGCAAGTTAGCGGTCAATTTATGGCGTAGATGATTGAGGGTATAGTTTGAAATCAAGTCGTCGTCCACCATATTTTGATCGAGGTAGAGATAGCCAATCGACACATTATGTAATGGTGATGTTTTCCCTAACAACTCTTTTAGATTGAATTGAAAGTTGGACTCCACGCCCCGTTTATTTATTTTGGAGTGGTTGCGACTCTCCCAAAGGGCATCTTCGCTGGGCTTGACCCAATCAATGAGGTTGCGCCCTTTCATATAAAATGCGGTGAGATTGCCACTAATTGCACGACTAGATAGTTTTGCACCAGCTTCCCAAGCTTCCGATTGTTCTGACTTCAAGTTGCTGTTGCCAGTATGTGTTGC
>CAZXGV010000044.1:0-1143 GCA_964640575.1 uncultured Dysgonomonadaceae bacterium | reverse complement strand
CCTCCAAAGCTTGTGATACCCCATTGCGAAGCATACTGAAAAGTGAGGTTTGCACCCATCACATCCGTGCGGTGATAATTGTGATTGGTGTACCAATCGGGCACATTGGGCGTACCGTCGCGAATCAATTGAAAAGTATCATAGTGTCTGTTCCAATAAAGTTGAGGAATAAACTTGAGTTTTCCGTTGGTTTCACCTTTTATGGAGAAAAACATCGACTCTGTATCATCAAACTGATTAGGGTAGGAGGGCGAATAGAAAGTATTGGCTCCATATTCTTTGTTGTTGAAACCGAGTTGGAAATCCAATGTGTTTTGGTCTATGTCAAATCGGCTTTGCCACAACAGGTTCAATATTTTGTAGTCGCTGTTATCCATATATCCTGTCGAACTGCTGTACCCTGCCGATAGTTGATGTAAGGATGAAGGTGCTTTGTACGCTCCACGAGCTTCTGCACTCATTAGATTGTGCATTCCAGCCTGCAAATTAATAAATACGTTAGATTCTTTGTCCTTTCGGGTGATAATATTGATGCCACCAGCAAAAGCACTTGCGCCATAAACCAGCGATGCGGGTCCGTGTACAATTTCTATGCGTTCAATATCTGAAAGGTTGATGGGGATGTCGAAGCTATAATGCCCCGTTTGTGGATTGGTAAGGTTAATGCCATTAAGAAGTATGGCTACTTGGTCGAACGAACCACCTCTGAGGGAAATGTCGGATTGCACTCCGTGTGGTCCGCGTTGCATCACGTCGATGCCAGCTACATAATTAAGGAGGTCTTGTACGCTTTGTGCCGGACTTCGCTCAATTTCTGTTCTTGTGATCAGCGTCACAATCTTTGATGCTTGGCTCATTGGCAAATCAGCCTTAGATGCCGTCACTACCAGTTCTTCCAACTCTTGCTCTGCAATTGTATCAGTTTTCAACTCCATGCGATGTGCTTCATTGGGTTTCACCGATGTGGCATGTGCAGTTGTCAAAGCGCAACCTGTCAGAAATCCGATGGTTACAACTTTGTTCAAGCTGTTGAATGCACTGTAAGATTTGTTGGCAAATCGTTTGAAACGATATGCGCTGGGTTTGTTTAGTTGTCTTTTGTTCATTGTTTATGTATTATATAAATATTAAAAGTTGTTTGGT
>CAZXGV010000043.1:0-16382 GCA_964640575.1 uncultured Dysgonomonadaceae bacterium | reverse complement strand
CTTCCCACTAAGTAGGTGTCCGATTCGTAATATATTTTATCGAATGTAACACCCAACTCTTTGTATGTTTCGTCGAAACCTTTATACACCCAGTCGTTCATCCTCTTCCATAGGTGAACAGTATCGGCATCGTTGTCCTCCCATTTCAATAACATTTCGCGTGCTTCTGCCATTAGGGTCGATTGTGCTTCGGCTTCTTCTTCCGACAATCCTTTGGCTTGTAGTGCTGCCAGTTCAGCTTTATGTTTTTGGTCGAATAACACATAGTAGTCGCCAATCAGGTGGTCGCCTTTTTTGCCCGACGACTCGGGTGTTTCGTTATTGCCCCACTTTTTCCAAGCCAGCATCGACTTGCAGATATGAATTCCTCTATCGTTTACGATGTTGGTTTTCACCACACGTTTCCCGTTTGCCTTCAGCACTTCACACAGCGAATGCCCCAACAGATTGTTGCGAACATGTCCTAAGTGTAGTGGTTTGTTGGTATTGGGCGAAGAATATTCCACCATGAACAAGGGAGACTCATCCGTTGGTTCAGTTATTCCGTAATTGGGATTGCTATTGATATGCTCTAAGGTGTCTATCCATACAGAGGAGGATAATGATAGGTTCAGAAATCCTTTGATTACATTGAAAGATTCAATAATGGTAGCATCCTTCATCATTGCTTCCCCAATCTCTTGCGCTGTTTGCTCGGGGCTTTTGCGCGATATTCTCAATAAGGGGAACGTCACGAGAGTGTAGTGCCCCTTGAATTCTCTTTTAGTTTTTTGCAGTGTTATTTGAGCTGCGCTCACCTCTGCATTGTATAATTGAGCAATTGCTTTTATAACGGCTATTTGTAATTTTGTTTCTATGTTCATTGTTTTGGTGTATTGTTAGATATATGGATATGCAAAAGTATAAAAAAATGAGCAAACTATACCATTTACAGGGTATAAGAAAGAAGTTTTGAGGTGTGGGGGACTTCGTTTGCTGAAGTATTTGAGGTAGCTATCTCCTTTTTTATGTTGTTAATGGTACGAAGCAAACACTTTTGGTGCATTTTAGCGTTGGAAAGGATAATCCCGAGTGGTTTTAGTGCTTCCCAGCGTTAGGAAGGGTATAAACCAAGTGGTTTTAGTGCTTTCCAACGTTAGGAAGGGTATAACCTAGCTGGTTTCAGTCATTCTAGCGTTAAAAAGCATATGAACCAAGTGGTTTTGGTGCATTTTAGCGTTGAAAAGCATATAACCCGACTGGTATTGGTGCATTTTAACGCTGGGGAGCATGTCTTGAAGCTGGGAGCTTTGAGTACAATTAGCGAGTACAATACATTTATAAAACCTTGCGAGTGTGTATTTTTCAAGTAGCAACATGTTTTTAAACTTTTAGCTTTGCTACTTGTGTTGAAACAACTTCTATATATTCCAATTTTAAATCTTCGGATAAGAACGATTTATTAATTAGCAACTGTGCCTTTGATGCCCATCTTTCTATACGCTTGAAGACTGATTGAGTTTGTTTATTATTTAGTTCAAGCTGGTTTGCAAATCTTTCGAAATAAGCCCTTGAATGGTTTTTCTTTTTACCACCCAACAACAGTGCTGTCTCATCTTTATCGCTTGGCAAAATTATCTTTACATTCAGCAAATCGTAGGCTGGAGATAATACCCATCCATTATCAGAAAGAATCATAGAGAAATTTTTCAAATGCATATCATTGTTGCCAATCACGAAATTAAAAAGAGCCAACTCAAAGAAGCGTAGTTTGTCAAGTAATACATGTTCAGATAGCTCACCTATTTTCTTTCCAACCTGCTCCATAGTTCCCATATACTTATCTTCAAGTTCTAAGATTTGCAGAAAGTCTATCATATGTATTTTCTTGTTTTCATCTGTCCTGTCTATCCTTTTGGTTAAGTAGCATAACTCATTAGACTCCAAACGTATCAAAGTGGATGGAACTACATTGATGCCAAACAATTCGGCTAACCGCATGGAAAGATGTTCATTTTCTGGCATAAAAGGATAATCTTTGTTTTGAGGCTTTAGAATATACAATCCATCTAAAGCATCTAAAATGGTCATTCTCCCTTTTGTTTTATTTTTAAGATTATCTTCAATAATGCCCATCGACAACTTAGGCTGCACACCAGGAACACTTACCGAACGCTCAATAACCTGTCTGGCTAGTGTAGCCATATCATCCATCTTATAGGGCAAAGTAGGTGCTACTTTGGTTCCAAAGAAAGACTGAATACACGATGTATGGTATTCTTGATCGTGGGGACCTTTAATGCTCTTGTAGCAATACAAACATTTACTCATTTTGGTCTATTTTATAGGTATGTACACTTACAGCGCCAATTGTGTTTTGACAGCAAGCTAAAAGCAATCCCATACGATCATTTTTATTGATTTTCCAGCTTTCAGCTGCTATATTTAGCAACCATCCTTCAGGAATTAATCCGTCAAAGAATGGAAATAATCTATTTGATCGATAGACTTGCTTTGTAACAGGCATGTCAAACGTTATAAACTGATCAGGAAATTGCTCACAATAAGAATCAAAATACTTGAAAGTGTATTCACCTTGATCTGTTTCAATTAAAACACCAGCCTCTACATCATCATATTTAATCAATGCTTGTCTCATAAGTCTTTGATGTTTACAGGAGCCATAGTATGCCCAAACATTAATAATACTTGGTTTACTTTTGCAAGACTCAGATTATCTTTCCCCTGTTCTATTTTGCGAATAACAGTAAGTGCTACACCGGCGCGCTCTGCTAACTCCTCTTGTGTGAGGTTTGTGTTTTTACGTTGTTGTTTTACGAATTCTGCTAAGCTTAGTATCATGCTATATGTAATTGCATCCATTTAGAGGATTAGTTCAAAATTATATGTAAACACATATAATCTTGCGCAATATAGTAAATTATATTCAAATGCATATAGTTTATGCTATAAATGTCGAATTGTATGTGGAGACATAATAGTTTTCGTCTGCAGGTCTCGAAGCTAGAAGCTTCGAGTACAATCTCTACAACGGTTTCGTCGCCCTATCCACCAAGTAAACCAACGATTTATAAGAGATGCCACTACTTGTTGACAATCCAATTTCGCAGGTTCTACTATTGGAGTATCCTTCAGTAGCATTGCCAATGTTCTCTTTGAGGGGTGCAAGAGCCGATTTGCTTAATTCGGGATAAAAGAAGCCTCTATCGCCCGCCCACCCACAACAGTCAACATCGGCAGGCACAATCAGATGTTGTGCACAGAGCGATGCTACGGTGTGTAATTTTATGTTTAGTTCCATTTTTGCGGAGCTACAAGTGGTGTGAATAGCCACTGTAGTAGGAAGTTTCTCAAAACTGAGTCTGTCAATCAGAAAGTCGTGAATAAACTCCACTTGGTCATATAATTTCAAGCGTGAGTCTAATGTTTGTTTCATGTGTAGCAAGCAGGGGCTCATGTCGCAAACAATTGGTAGTTCACCATTCCTACTGGCTTTTAGCAAAGCATCATTTAGTTCCGACTCTTTCTTAGCAGCTTGTTTTCTGAAACCTTTACTGCTGAAAGCCATTCCACAGCATAGTTTGTTTTTCTCTTCGGGTATGATAACGGAGTATCCCGCTTTGTGTAGCAAGGAGAGCATGGTTGTGGGCACGTCTTTTTGATTGCTATAATCGGCGGAAGGACCCATTGCTCGGGTGATGCAGGCAGGAAAATAAACCACCATGGGTGCATCCGACGATGAGGCGGGATAGATGTTGCGCTTCATCTTTTTTGCTCCCGAAGGAGTATAGCGTGTCCAAAGAGGTATTAGTCCATCGCCAACTTTGTATAGTCCGTTTGCAATCGTCTCCATTTGGTTGTAGCTAATAACTTTTGCTACTGCATGGGGAATTGGCAATAGGTTGCGCACAACGGAGGTTATAGTTTCCATATTATCTGCCATGTAATTGGCTACCTTTTCGGCATACTTACCATTGTTTTTCCAACGCAGTTCTTTCACCAATACGCCTGTGTCGATATCCACTGGACAAGCTATGCTACACAAACTATCGGTTGCACAAGTCTCGTTAAGCGGATAGGATATCTCTTTCGATAACTCCTCAATTGTTTTTTTGTCCTTTTGTGGCTTATCTGCCATCTCAGTTAAATAGCGATAGGCAACAATACGTTGTCGCGGTGTCATGGTCAGATTTTTGGAGGGACAAACCACTTCACAAAATCCACACTCGATGCATTTGTCAATAATTGGATTGGCAAGGGGTATGTGTTTCAAGTTTTTTATAAAAACATCTTTATCATCATTAATCAGAACACCAGGATTTAGAATGTTGTTTGGGTCAAACGCCCTTTTGATGCGCTTCATCAATCCATATATTTCCGAACCCCATTCCTTTTCTACAAAGGGAGCCATGTTTCGTCCTGTTCCGTGCTCCGCTTTCAGGCTGCCTTTGTGTTTGATTGCAACCAAGTCGGTTAACTCATGCATAAATTGTTCATACGCATCAACACCTTGCTGAGTGTTGATATCGGGAAACACGGTGAAGTGTACATTCCCATCCAACAAATGTCCCCACATTACATGATTGTCATAATTAGATAGTGCAAGCAGCTCTTTCACATCTGTCAGGGCATCGCCCAACACATCTGCCTCCAAAGCAATGTCTTCAATAATGCAAGCAGTGCCTTTGGGGCGTGCTGCTGCAGCCGATGTAAACAACCCATTGCGTACTCGCCAATAGGTGTTGTATAAATCCGTGTTGGTGGTAAAATTTATGGGTGAATAGGTTTCAATGGTTGATAGTTTCGCTTCAATCTCTGCCATTTGTCGTAGCAACTGCTCACTATCATCTGCCGAAGTATCAATAAGTAATGCGGCTGCATTTTCTGGCAGTGTTTTCAATTCTGCGGGCATTCCTTCTTGATTTTCCACTGCGCGCAGCGCATTCCTATCCATTAGTTCTGCTGCACTCACACTGCATTCGCGCAGTGGGATAATTGCTTTACACACATCGCGCAGGTTGTGAAAGTAAATCATTGCAGTGGCTTTCAGTGGTGCATCGTGCACTGTCTGAAAAGTCGCTTGCGACATAAAACCCAATGTTCCTTCCGACCCAATCATCAAATGTTGAATAATTTGGATGGGGTCGTCAAAATCAATCAATGAGTTCACACCATAGCCACAAGTGTTTTTGAGGTTGAACTTCTTGGCTATGGTCTCTTTTATATGACTGTTTTCAGTTGCTGCCTGGTGCAATGATTTTATTTCTTCAATTAGTTGTGAATGACTTTCCTTAAAGTTGTCACAGTTCACTTTATCGCCTGTGTCAAGCAAAGTGCCATCAGCCATAACAATGCGCATCGATTTCACAGTGTTGTAGCTATTATACTTGATTCCGTAACTCGATCCACTTGAATTGTTGGCAACAATGCCTCCAATCTTTGCCGAGTCGATAGATGCAGGTTTAGGTCCTAACTTACGCTGAAAGCGTTTTAGCATAGTGTTGGCAGCAGTTCCTGTAAGTCCTGAACCGAATGTGGCAGTGTGCCCATTGTCCGTTATAGCTGAAAATTCAAAACCTTTGCCCATCTCCATCAGGATAGAATCGGATATTGTTTGTCCACTTAGGCTCGTGCCAGCCGCTTTGAATGTGAGTGGGATTTGATGTTTGTTGCAAAACTGAAGCAACCTAATTGCTTCATCTTCGGACATTACTTTCACCACAGCTTTTGGTGTTAATCGGTAGAGTCCCGCATCTGTACCTCGTATTAAGCATGAGAGCTTGTCGGTGAACAACTGTTCTTTTGGGAACAGTGTTGAAAGATGATTATGTAGTGTTGAGGTATCCATTGTTTTTACAATTGTTATGTTGCAACTCGTTTTTATAAGTGAGGTTTAGCGGAAGAGTAAAAACTTTTCACTTTGTGATTCACCCATTCATAATATGCTTCTATCTCTGATTGGGTAGGTGCTTGGTGAGTCCATTTAGCAAGCATTTTATCTGTCTGATCGAAAATTTCTTTTTCTATTGGTTCAATGCGTTGAATAAAACCAATGCCATGTTGATTAATCAGTTCATCCAATTTTAGATAATGATACCCATCAGCACGAGTCAATGGGTAGCATCTGCTTTTCCACTCCTTTGCAGCTTCATTGAGAGGACTGTTTTTTAAGTTTGGATTGTATTGAAGAATATTGGGGATGTTCCCACCACCTTCCACCCACAAAGGTACGGAAATAGTGGTGTTGGGATAACCAATTTGTATCCAAACAGTGTTGAGGGTTGGTTTTTCACCTGGCTTTACTCCCTCCACAATGATTGAAGAGGCAGAGCTGTGACGTGTTATCAAATCGTCGGAAGCCACAAAAGGACTTTCGTTCGTTCCACTTTCAAACTTCTGCCTGTAGTTGATGCCAAAAACAGGATGATAGGTGCACCTAGAAAATCGTTGAATGACTGTTCTGTAATCGAGCTTATTGTTTTCGAGTGCTTTCGCAAAAACCTTTTCAGCTGCTTCTCTACGAATATACCCATAGCCTTTGTCTTTTGTACCTGATTCAGAATAGTTGGTGCGGACGATATATCCATTGGGTGCAACCTCAGAATCGTTAGCATCATACTTCGTCCACGTCCAATTGTTTACTTCGTAATACGCCGCGCCACCATTGGCATCAATCACGCCATAGTGCGAAGCTTGTCCCCGTGGTTTTGGGTAAGTTTCTAGCAAACTCTCTAAGTCTTCGAGTGTGGCACAAGTTTGCAGGGCAAGTTTCATAAAGATGCCCTCTTGATCTATCAGTTGAGTAGTGTCACCTACATTCACATTGTATGATGCACTATTCATTATTGCAAATCCTGCGCTGTTTGTGCCACCCCACACATGTTCGCCAAGAGTGTCGTTTGCGTTTACAAGACCAAGGTAATTGTAGGTGCCATCATCAAAATAACGCATTGCATTTTCTAAGCTATCACTGTCTCTCAACTTCCATATCATGCTCCGCCCATTGGTGCTGTTTTTAGCTGCTATTACAGCAGTGGTGCATGCACGAGAAGTTGAATAGATTCCTAATAAAAGCGATAGGACTAGGAGTAGTAGGTGTTTTGTTTTCATAGAAGTAATGAATATGAGATGTTTTTTATTGCATTTGCGAGCAAAAACAACAAACCTTTTGTTTTCAATAAGCAAGCAGAGTTATCTCTTGAAATCCACTCTCATTAGCTGTTTAAGTGAAATCAAACAACCTGTTGTAAATCAAACTTGCAACAACGATTTCGATTATAGAACTTATAATTACCTCGTTTCCTATCGCTCTCCGATTGCTATTTCAATGATAGTTGTACGGATAGGTGTTGGTCACTTCTCACGTAAGTGGTGATAATATCGTATGTGAGCGATGATGTGGTAGCAGGAGCTGAAATCAGTTGTGCCGATCTCGGGTAGAGTACTACGCTTTTTGTGCCGCTCCCCTCTTTCAATTCAAGTTCAAAATAGAGATCGCTGTTGTTTTTAATCTCATAGTGTTTCACATCGTTTCCGTTGCTCTTCTTTTCAGTATAGTGCGATGGTAACAGCTCTACACTTGCATCAAAGAGCGCGCGCACATTTTCCTCTTTTCCTGCTAGATAATTGCTTGCCCAAGCAACAGTTCTTCCTGCTTTCAATGCTTCGCGAATAGATTCTGCTGTGCGTTCTTTTGCCATCACCAGCGTCATAGTACGATGTACGTAATCTTTGCTCATGTCGTAATCATGTGCGACTAGGTTGTGTATGTCGGTCGACCCCATTACAGTTAGTCCCTTGTCGACACACCAATCGAGGGCTTTTAGGTGAATACCGAAACCATTAATCACCTCAATACCGTGCAAAGCTTTGCTCTTATAAAGCTCATCAACAAAGTCAATCCATTCGTACGACCCTTCAATATTTGGTTTCCATCCCGGGTGATTCCAGAAGATAAAGGCATTCTGGTCTGCTGCTTTCATTACAGCCTCACGGTCATGTTCGTTGGTGGTTCTGTCCTCAATAAAATCGGAGGCATCCTCTATATAAATTGCATTAAAATGCCCTGGAGGTGTTTGACGGGTTATTTCGCTACCTTTTACAAGGATAATATTGCTCTTGTCGGCACTTTCTTTAATTAGTTCATATCCACGGTTGTGATTCACATTTACATCTCTCTTATGGGGAGTATATTCAATGTGGTCTGTTATAGCCAGAGCGTCTACCCCCTCTTCCCAAGCCTCTTGGTTGCGTAAACTAGGCCACACAAGTCCATCGGAAAAAACGGTATGAGTATGGAAGTCGCATTTTAGCACTTTATATCCGTTCACATCTGGAATTATGATGTTTTCCCGATAGATAGGGCGACGGTTTTCACGAAGATAATGCATACCTTTTGCATCGTCTCTTTGTGCAAAAGCAAGTGTAGAGATTAAGAAAAATACGATTAATAAATAATTTCTCATAGCTGTTCTGTTTTTTAATAATGAATATCCAAGAGGGATAACTAACCCGTTCGGCAAATAGTGTTAACCCTTCGTACAAAAATAAGAATAAATAAGACATAAAAAAACTGTCTCCTTTATTTATTTAAGAGACAGCTTTGTTTGTTCAATTCACAAAACTTAGTTCTGTTTTGCGGAGTGATTAACCTAGGAAAGTGCGACATAAAAGTCTCTTCCTTCTTTTTCAAGAGATATTTTTCTTTCTTTAGCCAACCAACCTAGAGCCGCAAACGTATCTCTTTCGGTAAGCTTAATCACTTTTCTGAGATCTTTCACATTCATACGACCTTTTGCGTCTAGCGTTGTCCACACTTTACCCGCGTTAACTCCAATATTTTCTATCATTTTGTTTGTTTTTTTTAATTATGATCAACAAAAGTAGTTATATAATATGATTAATACAAATGGAGCGTTTTATTTAACGTGTTAATCCCGTGATTATTGTGAGGAAATGGAACTGTGAATTATATCGTTAATCAGATCCTCAACCTGTACAATTAGAGAGTTTTCGTAATCGTTTACTATCACATATTCAGCCAATCCTATTTTTTCTCTTTCTGGCATTTGGTGCTTTATTCTATTTTCAACCATTTCAATAGGCACATTGTCGCGCACACTGACACGCGAAACTCTATGTTCAACAGGTGAGTAAACTGTTACAGTTTTGTCCAAAAACTTGTGAAAACCAGATTCAAACAGTATAGCCGCTTCCAATGCAACAATAGAATGCTCTGATTTTTGTGAACACCATTCTGTAAAGTGTTTCAATACTACTGGATGAATAATGGAGTTGGCTAATTGAAGTTTTTCAGGGTCACTGAAAATAATGTTTGCAAATTTCTCTTTATCCAATTCATTATTGACATACAATTCATCTCCAAAGAGTTTGGTTAATTGTTCTCTAATAATTGGAGAGCTGTTGTTGAGTAATTTGGTCTCTTCATCAGCATTATATACCGGGATTCCATGAAGTTGGAAAAGTGTTGAAATAGTTGTTTTTCCACTCCCTATCCCTCCTGTTATTCCTATTTTTATCATATCATCAATTTATTTTCGTTCAAATAAAAACTCTACTACAGCTGGAGAAATATGAGGATTTTTAATTGAAGGAGGTGACTTTGATAGTGTAAGTTCTACTTGCTCTCCCGAAATGTTTTTTAAATCATTGTAGTTGAGTTTGATTTCAAAATCTTCAGGAGCAATTGTCCTATAATCGTCGAGTGTGACTGCAAAGGTGATTCTCACTCTCGAAGGGAAGAACTTAACATCTAAATCCTCTGGTTCATTCGTAACAGTTATCGGAATTTCGAATTGACGTTCAGTAAACTCGTATATAGGAATATACACTTCCACTTCATTTGGTTCAATTGAAACTCCTTCTATTGCTTTGAGTTTAGCTTTTAACTGCGATGTGGCTTTCAAGTTCTCAAATACTGTGTATTCAGTAACCAGTTCTGAAATATCTTTCAGCTGTTCATCAGTACCATATACTTTCACTTCGTTCGGAATAATCGATACTGAATCAATAACGAGATGACCAGCACTTGTTCTCATTTCGCCGTCGAAAACTACAGGCACTGTTTTGTTTTGAAGTTTGGCTGTCTCAAGCGATATTATTGCGGGGGTATATCCGACCAGTTCAGCATTTGCCGACAACTTTGTTCTAAGTAGCGGGGTAAGTTGATTAATTTGCAGCTTTTCGTTGTTCTCTCTTTGTGTTTTCTCAACATCAATTACAAGAGAATCCTTCCTTTTAAAAAAGTAATAGTTGAATAATCCCGACCCCAAGTCTCTCACTCTCACGTCTATGTGTTGAGGCATAGAGTTAACAAAAACCTCATCTTTAGGAACATTGATATACTTCAAAGGGATTCGAAAATTACCTTCCGCTTTGTTTTGAAAGAATATCAACAACCAAAAAATAAAAGCCAAAATCAGAAACAAGAAAAAAGGAATGACCTTACCCCAATCAATCTTAGCAAAAATTGTTTGGACGTTACCCCAAAAGTTAGATATAGTGCTTAGAAAGGACATGGTTTGCTTGTTTCTAATTTTTGTCTGTTTTGATTAATAAGTGATATTTCTCCGTATAGATACTACTTTATCTGTTATTAGTCAATAAAGCAATAGTTGACATATAGGATATTGTGTTGAGTAAGCTTAATTTCCTACGTCAGTTGCCGATACAAATACAGAAGCTTTGTCCACTTTAATTATAACACCATTTGATACTTCTAAAAGAAAATGGTTGTCTTTTACTTCTTTTATTCTACCATGGATTCCACCAGCAGTAATTACTTTGTCACCACTTTGCATGGCTTCGCGTGCTTTCACAATTGCTTTTTGTTTTTTTTGCTGTGGGCGAATCATAAAGAAGTAGAAGATGGCAATGATTACCACCATAAAAATCAATGAGCTTCCCATTGGCCCGCCTGCTTGTAATAAGATATTCATAATTATAATTTATTAAATTGTTTAGAAATATGGATTAGTTTTTGAAAAATGGTTTGTCTTTTTTTAGCTCAGTCACAATCGCATCTAAGACCCCATTTATAAAAGTACTGCTTTTTGGGGTACTATACGACTTTGCGAGATCAATATATTCATTAAGTGTTACTCTAATAGGGATGGAAGCGAATTCATATAGCTCTGCTATTGCCACTTGCATGATTACAACATCCATAAATGCAATTCGTTCAAAGTCCCAGTTCTCTGCATGTTGAGTGATTTTTTCTCGATACTCTTTACCGTTAGCTAAGGTTTCTCGCAAAAGACTGGTAGCATATTCTCGATCTTCATCATCATTGAACATCGGTAGTAAAGGTTGATTTTCTTTCTCTGACTTATTGAACTGTTTAATTGTTTTGATAACAAATGATTGCACTATTTCAACATCATCATTCCAGAAAATGCTTTCATCTTCCAAAATTTCATCCAACATTTCGTTTCGTTGAATTAAGGTCCTGAAGGTTTTTCTCCAAAACTCTTTGTCATCTTTGTAAGTCGGCTTTTCTAATAGGGTATATTCTTTATATGTATCCGAGTCCAGAATACTGTCTAGCAATCCCCTCACAAAATTTAGATTCGACTCCCAAGACATTGGACGTTCGGCGATATAGCTTTTAAACATGTTACTGCCACGTAGTTGATTAATAAATTGATTGTTTATTAAGTGCATCTTTGGATTTAAATCTTCGTGAGTAGGCAAGAATTTACCCCTTTTTGTTTCTACACGCTTTTCATACAAATCTGTTATTTCAACCATCAAAAGCAACAGATAGTAATATAGGTCATAAGATTTCTGTAATCCCAAAAGGAGTTCTTTTTCAACTTGTCTTAAATCTTTATCACGGTTTTGATACCATGCATATACAATTTGAATAACTCTAATTCGGATTAAAATTCGATTGATCATTGTGAGTTTTCTAGTTTATTATTTTACAAAAATAGCTATTTATTTCTTTTTAATTGAACGAATCTCAGATTAATTAGATTTTGCATGTCAACCCTTGTTATTCACGTTGTTGGTTTTGCGTAGATGCAAGGCGTTTAACTCCGCCAATATAGGGCATTATTTAAAAGAGTTTACTGCCGCAGCAAATGCATACAGATGGATGCGAACAATACCCAGTACTGCATCTTTTATTTGTTACTGCATGTTTCTCCTGATGTTTTAGTGATCATTACTTATCTATAAAGGAGAAGCTTCAATTTCAAACGAAACGAGTCTTGTGGGACTAATTATGTGAAAATCTCTCTCTTGTTTTAATAAAAAAATCGTAACTTCGTCGCTTCAATATAAATAGTAAATAGAACATATATGGAGCATTTTATATCAGACTTGACGCATCATTTAGCATTGCCCTTTACAAATCCAGTGCTTATTTTTGCACTGCTTTTGTTTATTGTTCTCTTATCTCCCATGTTGCTCAAACGGCTCAATGTGCCAAGCATCATTGGGTTGATAGTTGCGGGTGTTATTATCGGACCACATGGTCTTAACTTCATACCGAATGGTGAGGCTATGAACATGTTTTCTACTATTGGTTTGCTCTATATTATGTTTATTGTTGGGCTCGAACTCGACTTGAAGGAGTTTAAAGCCAATCAAAACAAAAGTGTTGTGTTTGGTCTGTTTACTTTCATCATACCTCTCATGATTGGCTATCCTGTCATGAGGTACGTACTAGGGTATGGTGTGTATGCCAGCTTCCTCACTGCTAGCATGTTTTCTACTCACACACTTGTAACCTATCCAATTGTTAGTAGAATGGGGGTATCTAAAAATCAGGCTGTCGCCATCACTGTGGGTGGAACAATACTAACCGACACTGCTGTGCTTATCATCTTGGCTATTATTATTAATAGTCATGCAGGAGCTTTTGAGTTTCAATTCTTGTTGAAACTGCTAATCTCCCTGATTGTTTTTTCTGGCATCGTCTTTTTTATTATTCCCAAGGTTGCTAAATGGTTTTTCGAAAAGATGGAGAGCGAAAAGTACTCGCACTATATCTTTGTAGTATTTATTGTCTTTTTAGCAGGGTTCTTAGCCGAACTAGGAGGAATAGAGCCTATAATAGGAGCCTTTGCTGCAGGGTTAGCGTTAAATAAATTGATACCCCACAGTTCAGCACTTATGAATAGGATAGAATTTATAGGAAATGCACTGTTTATTCCCATTTTTCTTATCTCTGTGGGGATGTTAGTAGATATATCTGTCATTTTTGCTGGTCATCAAGCCATTCTAATAGCGTTAGTTTTATCTGTGGTTGCTCTTATAGGAAAGTGGGCAGGGGCGTTCCTCACTCAAAAAGTTTTTAAATACACAGTTTCACAGCGTAACATTATCTTTGGTCTTAGCTCGTCGCATGCTGCTGCCACATTGGCAGTTATTTTAGTAGGCTTCAAAGCGGGTGTTATTGATGAGTATATCCTGAACGGCACTATTATTTTAATTCTGATTACCTGTATTGTTGCATCGTTTGTAACGCAGAAAGCTGCAAAAGAAATTGCTATTGCCGAAGAGGATGAAGATATAATCCCTTCCGAACTGGGACATTATGCACAAGAAAAAATATTAGTTCCAATTGCCGACCCCTCCAACATTGGCAAGCACATAGAGCTAGCTATGTTGATGAAAGATAAAAAATCGGTCAACTCTATTTCACTCTTGGGAGTAGTGCCCAACAATGAGCAGGCTGAGAAAAATATTATTACGTATAAAAAGAGACTACAAGAGCAAGTGTCAGATGCTATTGCTGCCGATATGGAGGTAGATGTAATTGCTACTATCGATCACAATGTGGCAGGCGGCATTGTGCGTACTGCACGCGAAACAATGGCTGACATAGTTATCATAGGGTGGCCCGGTAAAGTGGGAGTGCTTGAAAAATTGGTGGGCGATAAAGTAGATTTAATTATTAAAAATGTGGATAAGAACCTGTTCATTTGTCACTTGGATAGGAGTATGATTTCGCACAAAAGAATTGTTGTTGTTTCGCCTCCACTTGCCGAGAAAGAACTTGGTTTTGATGTTTGGGTAAACAAAGTTGTACAGCTTTCTCAAGAGCTCTCATTGCCTATTCTTCATATCGGTCATCCCGAAACGCAAGCCCTTATTGCTAGTCAAGAGAAGTTGAAAGCCAACTTTACTTTCAAAGAGTTTACAGATTGGCACAACCCTCTTTCATGTGGCGATGAGGTAAGAGAAGACGATATCTTTATATTAATTTCAGCACACCAAGGATATATCTCTCACCTCCCCGTGTTGGATAATATGCCTACACGCATGGAAAAGAGGTTTCCTGATGTGAGCAGAATTGTTATATTTCCGAAGCGTTATACTATCGATATGTTGGTAGAGAGTAATGATTTTATTTTTATTCCATAAATGAATCTGCGTTGAAGAAACAGTCTGCCTAAGTCCTCTTCAAGAGATTTAGTAGTGTTAAGCAGAGAAATTACCTCTTCGGAGCAAACCATAATGATTGTACACTTATATATTTAATATGAATTTCAACTATATTATCCGATTTGCCACTATTCTGTTGTTAACCTCTATGCTTTTTGCGTGTGGAGCGTCTAAAAAATCGTTGACACAAGTTCCCGAGCCCTATCCCAAGCGTGAGTTTCGTGGTGCTTGGATTCAGACTGTGTGGCAGTCTCGTTATCAACAAATGAATAGTGCCGCCATGAAGCACTACATAGCTGAAATGGTGAGGAAGCTCGACGATGCGGGTATCAATGCTGTTATATTTCAGATTCGTCCCGAAGCCGATGCTTTTTATAAATCTGATATAGAACCATGGAGTAGATTCCTTACTGGCAAGCAAGGTGTTGCTCCCGACGATCCCACTTTCGACCCACTCGAGTATATCATTGACGAATGTCATAAACGTGGAATGGAATTGCATGCATGGTTGAATCCATACCGCGTGAAGTCTAGCATGGCGAGTGAGTTGGCTCCCGATCATCTATACAGGAGTCATCCCGAACGATTTTTGCAATATGGCAATCAACTCTATTTTGATCCAGGATTACCCGAAAACAGAGGATATATTAATAATGTAGTGCGCGACATTGTTTCGCGCTATGATGTGGACGCCATTCACATGGACGACTATTTCTATCCCTACCCCAAAGATGGCGAACCATTTCCCGATGATGATAGCTTTAATAGATACGCAACATCGCAAGGATTTTCTGCAAATCAGCGGGGCGATTGGCGTCGCAACAATGTCAATTTGCTTATACAGCAATTGAAAATGACAATTGCTGCCACAAAGCCATGGGTCAGATTTGGTATTAGCCCATTTGGTATCTATAGGAATAAAAGGAGCACACCCGATGGGTCGGGTAGCGAAACTAATGGTCTGCAAAATTACGATGATTTGTATGCAGATGTAAAACTATGGGTAGAAAAAGGATGGATAGACTACAACATGCCTCAAATATATTGGGAAATTGGGCATAAATTGGCTGATTATACTACCCTTGCTAACTGGTGGAATGCGAATAACTTTGAACAACCCCTATACATTGGTCAAAACCTGAAGCGAAGCGTGGATGAAAATGAATTGGACGAAAAGATTCGCCAATCGCGTGCACTCTCTTTTGTCGATGGCAATTGCTATTGGTATGGATATTTAATTTTAGATAACTATGCAGATGTTGCAAACACTCTTGCTTCACAAACACACAGAGCAAAATCATTGATTCCTGCCTACAAACACATGCACAAGGGGCGTCCAAAGAAAGTGAAAAAGCTGGTTGAGGTGTTTACTGAAGACATGCACTTCTTGACATGGGAGAGTGATAAGCAAGCTGATAACCCCGAGACTGCAAATTACTATGTGGTCTACCGTTTCAGAAAGGGAGAGAAAGTAACTACCGATAATGCCAAAAATATTGTGACAACTACAGGGGATAACTTTTTTGTACTACCCTACGAAAATGGGCAAACCAGATACACTTATGTGGTGACAGCAGTAGATGCTTTTCACAATGAGTCGAAGGCTGCGAAGGTTAAGGTGAAACTTTAGAAGGTAAATGCGAATGGTGAAATACCTCCCCACTCGCCGATTTATCAAATCGGCTTGCCCCGTGAAATAGAATAAAATTTCAACGCATTATTCCACAGGGTGAATGCTGCGAAGCAGATGATTTAGCAATGAATACATTAGAAATATATATGCTACAATAAAAAGAGAGTGCTTTCGCTACGCGCGAGCGGATTTGCAACACTTCGCCAACCCAACACAGCAGATGTTGAATAGTATTACTGACCCTGAAAAGGGTCAAAGATGAATAGCCCCGCATAAAATGCGGGGTCTATGAATAGGAATGTTAACTGGAATCCTGACGGGATTCAATTATATA
>CAZXGV010000042.1:0-16441 GCA_964640575.1 uncultured Dysgonomonadaceae bacterium | reverse complement strand
GCTCTTCCTCCAATAATTGAATCGTTTATTGTTGGCATCGACACAATTTGTTTTCCTACTACTATCGCTAAAGGTTTCCCAATGTTTTCTTTTGTCAAGGTGTAAAATTTCATTGTACCCTCTTTTGTGAATTGGATGATAATTTCAGAGTGAACTCCATCGTAGGTGTGTTTCCTCACTTCCTGAATATCTCTTGAGTTCATTGATGGGTTTTCTTCCAATTGAATATCTTTAAAATCTGCAACTTTGTTGTAGCCAACTGTTACATAAAACCCATCTTCCCTATCTATCGGTATTGGTTCAAACCTAGGAGAAGGTGGGTTTAAAGGTTCATCAAAGCCATTGGTTATTCTATCAATTTCCTCATCAAAGTAGCTGTAGTGATTATGTATCGCTTTGAATATCTCAGCTGGATCAAATAACTTCTTATACGCACTCGACTGCAGAAAACGATAGATAGTATCCACCTCCTCATCATTCAGATGTTCATCGAGAATAGCATTCACCACTTTTGAAATTTGCACTTCACTCAATTGCTTTTCTAGTTCAACAAGTCGCACACTGTCATTGCCCGAAACGTGTTGCTTCAGTGGGTCCAAACGAAACTGATACATCATTTTCTGATTCTCAACAAGCTTCAATTTGTCGATAATTACATCCGTTTTCTCTTGTCTATTCTGCCCAAAAGAACAAAAAGAAATAAAGAGGAGTAGAACTAATGCTAGTATATAACCGTTTGTCTGATTCATTTTTATCATTCCGCGCAGGTTTAAATAATGGATAATTAGTAAGATTCCCCTTTTGCTGATTGTTGCTTGCCGACATAAAGCTTATAAAACTATGTCCGCCTTATATCATTAGTATAGCTATTTTAGTGATTGTAGTATTTAATTACGGTGTTTAGTGACCACTGCAGATAAATGGAAAAAACAAATGCTCACACAAACCTCAAGCGTTGATACTTATTCTTTAATATACACTCTTTTTACACGCGGCGACACGGATGTAAGAATTTCGTATGGGATTGTGTTAATGGCTTTAGCCAATTCAACTATAGGTAATTCATCACCGAAAATAATCACCGAGTCACCCTCTTCGGCTTCAATATCGGTGACATCTACCATGCAAAGGTCCATACAAACGTCGCCTACAATTGGAGCATATACCCCATTGATGCACACTCTTCCCTTTCGGTTTCCAAACTGTCGACTCAAACCGTCTGCATATCCAATCCGGATGGTGGCTATGCGTGCATCGTGATCCAGCACCTCTTTACGTCCATATCCTACACTTTCACTACTTTTCAAGGTTTTTATTTGTAGAATTGTCGACTTAAGTGTGCACACATTTCGCAGACCATTGAGTCCACTAGCACTCACTCCATAAAGTCCAATGCCCAATCGAACCATATCAAACTGATTGTCAGGAAAGCGTTCAATTCCTGCCGAATTCAGTATGTGACGGCTTATTTTATATCCTAGTTGTTCTTCAATTTCACTTGCTAACTCATCAAAAACTTCAATTTGTTTTGTTGTATACTCATCAAAGACCCAGCTTTCGCTAGCAGCCAAATGCGAAAAAGTGGAAACTACACGCAAACTCTTCTGTTTTTGCAACATGTCTATAAGTTCTGGGATTTCCTCACGAACAAACCCCAAGCGATGCATTCCTGTATCCAACTTTATGTGAATGGGGTGATTGGTGATGCCTCGTCGCTCCGCATCTTTGATGAAAGAGCTCAAGATTCTAAAATTGTACACCTCAGGTTCAAGGTTTGAGTCGACCAATTCTTCAAAACCATTGATTTCGGAATTGAGAACAATAATTGGCGTGGTGATGCCTTCCTCTCTTAGAGTAACTCCCTCTGATGCTACTGCAACTGCTAAGTAAGGGCATCGGTGATACTCCAAAGTCTTGGCTACTTCGGTAGCACCTGAGCCATACCCATTGGCTTTCACCATCGATATTAGCTTTACATTAGAAGTTAGTTTCGATTTATAAAAATTGAAATTATGAACCAATGCATCTAAGTCAATTTCAAGAACAGTATCATGCACCCGTTTTTCAAGTACAGCAATAATCTTCTCGAAATGAAACTTGCGAGCACCTTTCACTAATATGAGCTCATCTTTGAATTCCTTCCACACTTGAGACCTAATAAAATCATCGGTAGTATAGAAAAACTGCTTCTCCATCGAAAAGAGAGCGCTAAATTGAGATATGTCATGCCCGATACCAATAATTTTGTCAACATTGTTTTGCTCAACAACTTCCGAAACCTTTCGGTACAAAGTTTTAGGTAGTAACCCCGATTGAAAGATGTCAGAGAGTATCAAGGTTTTCTTAATCGGTTTACTCACTTTACGCTGATTTTGAAACTCTAATGCTATTTTAATTGAGTTGAAGTCGGAGTTGTAAGTATCATTGATAAGAATACATCTATTTTTTCCTGTTCTAACGTCCAAACGCATAGCAACAGGCTCCAATTTAATCATTCTCTCTTTTATATCTTCGGGCATGACGCGCAAATAGAGAAGTGTAGCAATACAGCTTATAGCGTTTTCGATAGAAGCTCCGTCAACAAATGGGATTTCCACATCGGATTCAAATCCTAAGAAGGAGTAGTAAATAGTTGTTCCATCATGGGATTCTTCAATCTTCCGAATAAAAAGAGGATGGTCTCTATTTGTTCGCGACCAGGTAAAGGTTTTGTGAGACAACCCCATATTTTCTACACATCGAGTTATAATTGGATTGTCTTCGTTATATATTAGCACTTCACTGTTTATAAACAGCTCTAGCTTTTCGTTACATTTTTGCTGTAACGATGCAAAGTTTTCCTGATGCGCCTCTCCTAGTTTTGTGAAAACCCCGATGGAAGGATGAATAATCGGTTCTAGATGTTCCATTTCGTCGGGCATAGAAATACCCGCTTCGAAGATACCCAACGAAGCAGCATCATTAAGCTGCCACACAGATAAAGGGACTCCCGTTTGTGAGTTGTAACTGCGAGGCGACCTAACAATGTTGTAGTCTTCATGCAACAGTTGATACAACCACTCTTTCACTATTGTTTTGCCATTGCTACCTGTAATTCCTATCACTGGAATGTCGAATTTACGCCTGTGATATATTGCAAGCTTTTGTAGCGCAATTAAAGTGTTTTTTACGAGTAGGAAGTTCGCACCTGAGAGACTATTCCAATTGGCAGATTTAGATGATACCACAAAGTTGCGCACTCCGTGAATGTATAAATCCTCTATATAATTGTGTCCATCGTTAGTTTTAGTAGTAAGAGCAAAGAAAAGTGTCTCAGCAGGATTAGATAGTTTCCTGCTATCCGTAAGAAGTGTAGTTATTACTGAAGCATTGATATCTTTTTTTTGTTTGATACCAAGCGCAGCAATAATTTCTGAAATATCGTATTTCATAGTAGATAAGATGCTATTGAATGTTTGTGATTAATTCAGTTAGGTGGTTTTTTTCGCTCGAGCAAGATATGAACGTATACCTATTCTCAAACGCTTGCAGGTCTTTAATTGTTCGATGAAGAAACTTCTTGTAGGCAATAGAACTCACATTCTGCGGCTTATGTGACAATGACTGTTGAATCTTTTGCCAATGAGCAATGATGTTGTGAGTTTCATCTGAAAAATAAGCCTCTACAAATCTTTCCCATATATACTCTTGTGCCAAATTAGAAGGATGAAGCATATCGTCGGCATAAAATCTATAGTCGCGTAACTGGTCTATCATTATTTCATATGCTGGAAAATAAAAAACGTTCTTAGGAAATAGCTTCATCAAATTATCAATTGATAAATGCAAGATAGACTTGCTTAGCTGATTTTCATGTGCTCCATCTTTGAAATGACGTATGGGACTAACAGTAAACAATATCTTAAGAGTAGGATTTAAACTCAAAGCCCTTGCAATAAGATTACTCCACGACGAGGTAACCTCGTCGACTGTTAGCCGCTCTCTTATAAACTTGTTGGCTGGTAATTTGTGACAATTCCCTACAATCTCACTCGATTCCATATGCCTAAAAACATAGGATGTGCCAAACGTTATTAATAGAAAGTTTGCATTATCGAGTTGGGTAGAAGCTAAATTAAATTCATCATTCACTTTTTTGATAGCGTCATCCAAACTAGGTTGAGAAAAAGACCCATGATGCATAAAGCTGTGATAAAGATTATTATGATAAATGAATTCTTCTGGGGTAAACTCTGTTTTATCAAACAACCTGTTCAATGCATTGTAAATAGAAAGAGGGTTATACATTATCCCAAAAGGATTCACATTGACAGGAAATTTATTCTCTATCAATTTTGAACCGATATTCTCAGAGAAACATGACCCTAACAAGAGTAATGTAGAATGATGTGAGATATCAAACGATGGTTTTGGAAATATAACTGGAGTTTGTAGCTTCATCTCATTAGTTTATTCAACAAACTTACAATAAATAATTAGTGAAACAATAGATTATGTGTAGGAAACTAACGATGAACTTTGATGTTTTCGATTAGGAGAAATTATTTGAGTATGGCTATAAAAAAAGAAAGGTTGTCTCACGACAACCAATCTCCATTGTTAACCTTAAATCTAATACCATGAAAAACACAATGCAAATATAAAGGATTTTGTGATAACAACCATACATATTGCAAGCAAATGTGGTTGTTTTATCCTTTTTTATATCAAAAAGATGGTTTCTTACCCTGTTTGCTATCTTTATTAACAAAACTTTCAAGAGACATGCAGTACTAATCCCTTCAGATATTCCCCTTCTGGATGATAAATATTGATAGGATGATCGGCAGGTTGCGACAATTGGTGGAGAATTTTCACCCTTCTCCCTGATATTGCTGCAGCACTAAAAACTGCTAAACGAAACTGCTCGCGTGAGATGACCTGTGAACAGGAGAAGGTGAAAACAACTCCTCCTTTAGCAATTTTCTCAAAAGCCGCCAAATTCAACTTCTTGTATCCCTGTAGCGCATTCCTTACAGCACCTCTGTGTTTGGCAAAAGCAGGTGGATCTAAAACAATTAAATCATAAGCGTCATTTGGAATATCTCTCAAGAATTTGAAAGCATCATCCGAAGAACTACTATATCGTTGATCCTCGCCAAAGTTTAGCCTCACATTTTCAGCAGCTAGCATCACTGCTTTTGCAGAACTATCCACATCTACTACAGTTTTAGCTCCTCCACGTAATGCATAAACAGAAAAGCCTCCGGTATAACAAAACATATTCAATACAGAACGGTTGTGCGAATACTGTTCAAGCAAACCTCTATTTTCTCGTTGGTCGATAAAAAACCCTGTTTTTTGACCTTTCTCCCAATCTATTTGGAACTTTAAGCCATTTTCGATGGCAATCTTATCTAAATCAGACGCACCAAACAAGAAGTCATCTTGTGGATTGATAGGAGCTTTGTATGGCAGTGTGCCTTCGGATTTATAGTAAATATGACGAATTGTTTTATCCATCACTTGTTGGAGTGCTGAAGCAATCAAGAGTCTCGACATATGCATTCCAACGGAATGAGCTTGTACTATGGCAAGACCACCATATATATCAATAATAAGACCCGCCAGCATATCACCCTCTCCGTGAACTAAACGGAACGTATTGTTATCGGCACGAACAATGTTCAATGATTGCCTCATAAGAAATGCATCATGCAGTCGTTCTGCAAAAAAACCTATATCTATTTCTCTTTTTTCAAAGGAAAGAATTCGCACAGCAATAGTACCTATTTGATAATGACCAACTCCGAGAAAAGTGTTGTCATGAGCATAAACCTCTACAACATCACCCTCCGCAATATCGTCATCCAGGGATGCTATAGCACCCGAAAAAACCCATGGATGGAAGCGCTTTAGCGATTGTTCCTTTTTGAGTTTAAGTCTTATTTTTTTGTAATGCTTCATGTTTATTTTTATATGAAAAACGTTTTAATGAATATGAGAATAAATGAATCCGCAAAAATGATTACTCAACTTCTATGGGAGCACCGTTTTTGATAAGGTGATAGTATATTTTCAAACATGCCCAAGCATCAATTGCTGCATACATTTTCTGAGAGTCCTTTAAAGTTTTTGCTTCCCAATTGGATAAACGCTGATTTTTAGCTATTTTCTTTTTGAAAAGTATCGCGTAGATTTTCTGCAAGCTCAACTCTTTTATTCCGTAATCTTGAACGATAGTTTGTAAATCAACAAAATTGAGTGGAGGACAATCAGTACGTTTTCTTAATGCGGCAAAATCGTCCCGCAAAGACAAACCTATCTTCTTTATTTTTTTACTGCAAATTAAATCATCTAAGCAGTCTGGATACTGAATACGGTTAAGTCTAAACAAATAACACTTGTCTAGAGTTGATAATTGCATAAGCGCCACTTTATGTGAAACGTTTTTACGAAAAACAGGTTTTGTTTCTGTGTCAAAACCGATAACATCAAATTGCTTTAGATACTCTACAGCATCTGCAACATCTTCAACTTTATCTATTACAACTATCTCACCTTTAAATTTTTCTATGGGTAAATCTCGAAGCTTATCTTTTGATATTCTTAAACCCATGGATTATCCTCCTCTCCAATACTGTAATCTAAGTCTGTGTCTCCTATTGGCTTAAACACTAATGCATGTAATGGTCGTAAAACATTTACGAGTTTTTGCCCCCAATACAAACGGAAGTTTTCGATGCAAACACCCATTGCATTAATCATTGACTCTTCTAAACCATGCTGATAAACTGACACAAAATTACGGATATCTTGATAAATATCTGCAATGTCTTCAGAGATAAAAGATGATATCGGTCGATCGCTATATTTCATATCTTCAACAAAAACATCTAAATAAACATCTTCTTCACCTAAGATTGATTTGATTCGATTTGAAACCAGCATGTAGTCTTCCTCTCGAACGAAGATTTCTGGCATCTCATCTGTTAGTAGTTCAACCGAGGGTAACAAAGTGCCTTTTACATAGAGAAGAGGGAGAATGCGCAACATTGTTTTAATCCAGTCAGTGCGGGATTTAGCTTCTGTTTTCTCTAAAAACGAACAAAACTCAACACTAACTGTCACAAAGTCTAATGTGACGGGGGCGTATACAATATGTTTTCTATTGGAACTTTCCATTATATTTTTTGTTTTTAATAATAGCACAAAAGTACATAATATTTTGTACTGTCAGCGTAAATTCACTTTTAGACGAAAAATAAAATAAACAAATTTAGTCAAATCGCAATATAACAAAAAACAGTTTACAATAAACAGGTGAACAACAAAAATATCACAAAACTCATATTCAGAAAGAATTGCTCATTAGAAATTAAAGTACAAATCAAGGGCTACCCCAGTTCGCAAAATGCTAAAAGTAAGAAGATGCGAGACATAGATCTAACAAAACATCTGGACAAATCAAGTAAGGAAAACTCCTTATGAGATAATAAAGTGAGTGCGACAAGAATAAACAAAACAAATGTCATCATATATTAGATAAAAAAGAGTGGAAATTTTGCAAAACAATTAGATTTGAATATCTTTGCACCTGAAAGTGAGAGGGAGGCAGGAAGCACGGCTTCCCTTTTTTTATTTTTTAAGAAGACAATGATTGATAAAAAGTTTCTGATTACGCATGCAGAGCAGTTCCTTGAAGGATCTGATAATTATCTGGTAGACGTAACCATTAACCCTGGCAATATTATTTCGATTGAGATAGATAACGACGATGGAGTTAATATAAATGATTGTGTTATACTGAGTCGTCATTTAGAGTCAAAGTTGAATCGTGATGAAGAGGATTTTGAAATAACTGTAAGTTCAGTAGGTTTAACGGCTCCCTTCAAAACCTTGAGACAATACCAAAAAAACATCGGCAATGAAGTGGAAGTATTGACGAAAAAAGGACAAAAACTATTTGGTATACTTAAGTTGGCCACAGACGATAATTTTACAATTACTATCTCTAAAAAAAGAAGACTTGAAGGGGCAAAACGCAAAACAGAGGTTAGCGAAGAGTTGCAATTCAAGTATGAAGAAATTAAACATACTAAATTTGTAATAAGATTTAAATAGCACTATGGGCAAAAAGAAGGAATCCATAAATTTAATTGATACTTTTTCCGAGTTTAATGAGCTGAAAAATATTGATAAGACCACTCTAATAAGCGTATTAGAGGAGGCTTTCCGCAGCGTTATATCTAGAATGTACGGAACAGATGAGAATTTTGACATCATTATAAACCCAGACAAAGGAGACTTAGAGATATGGCGCAACCGTACAATTGTAGAAGAAGGTCAAGTAGAAGACCCGAACCTACAAGTAACTTTATCGGAAGCTTTAAAAATAGATGATGATTTCGAAGTGGGAGAAGAGGTTACTGATGAAGTCTTCTTAGAGCACTTTGGCCGTCGCACTATTTTAAACCTTCGCCAAACATTGGCATCAAAGATACTTGAATTAGAGAAAGATAATTTGTATAATACATACATTGAAAAAGTTGGACAAATTGTCTCGGGTGAAGTTTACCAAATTTGGAAAAAAGAATTACTTTTGCTAGATGATGATCATAACGAACTCATTTTACCAAAAACAGAGCAAATTCCGCGTGATTTTTTCAGAAAAGGTGAGCATGTACGTGCAGTTGTTGCTAGAGTTGAGAACATAAATAATAATCCTAAAATTATTCTATCTCGTACTTCACCTGTGTTTTTAGAGCGTCTTTTTGAGATGGAAGTTCCAGAAATAAATGACGGACTTATCACTATTAAAGGAATAGCTCGCATTCCAGGTGAAAGAGCAAAAGTTGCTGTTGAAGCCTACGACGATCGTATTGATCCAGTTGGAGCATGCGTTGGAATGAAAGGATTTAGAATTCATAGTATTGTTCGTGAATTAAGAAACGAGAATATTGACGTTATCAACTTCACCGCAAATACGAACCTATATATACAACGTTCATTGAGTCCCGCAAAGGTAAACTCAATTATCATAAAAGAAGAAGAGCAACGCGCAGAAGTGTTTCTACATCCAGAGGAAGTATCTCTCGCTATTGGCAAAGGTGGTGCTAATATTAAATTGGCATCCATGCTCACAGGGTACACCATCGAAGTTTTCCGTGACATCGATGAAGTAAATGAAGAAGATATTTACTTGGATGAATTCAGGGATGAAATAGATGGATGGGTTATTGATCAGTTGAAGAAAATTGGTTGTTCAACAGCCAAAAATGTTCTTGCAACCGATAGAGAACGTCTTCTAAAAGAAGCTGATCTCGAAGAAGTTACCGTTGATGAGATTCTTAAGATATTCAAGTCTGAATTTGAAGAAGAGGAGTAAATAAAACACTTTCTTAGCAAATAGCATGAGAAGCACCTCACAATCAATTAAATTAGAGAAAAAGGTTATAATTTATATATGTCTATACGATTAATTAGAGTTTCTAAAGAGTTAAATGTTGGTATCAGCAGTTTAGTTGAATTTCTTGATACAAAAGGAGTTCAGATTGAAGCCAATCCTAATATCAAAATTGATAATGAGCATTACGAAATGCTTGTTGTCGAGTTTGGCAAGGATAAAAACATGAAAAAAACTGTAGAGAGAGAGAGAGAAAAACAACTCAGCAAAGATAAAAAGGAAACTGTAGCTATCGAAGGATATGATATCCCCGATAAAAAACAGAAGAAGAGTGAGGAAAAAGTAACTACAGCAAGTAGCTTAACTGATGACAATAAACCTCAATTTAAAATTGTTGGTGCTATTGATCTCGACAATCTAAAGTCTAAGCCCAAAGAGAAAAGTGGTGATAAGGAGCAGGAAGCAAAAGAAGAGAGAGTAGCAACTTCTAAAAAGCCTGAAAAAGAGATTGAGAAGCCAGATAAGATAGTAGAAAGTACTCCTCAACCAATAAAAGAAAAACCAGAGGAAAAAGAAGTCATACCTCAACCTACATCTGAAAAAGAAACGTTGACAGAAAAAGAAGAAACTAAGGAAAAGGTTCGCACAGAAAAGATTTCAGACAAAGAAGTAGCTGAAACAGAGGCAGAATCTGATAAAAAAGAGATGCCACAGGAAAAACAAAAAGTAAAAAAGGAAAGTGAGCCTAAAGTAGATCAAACTGACGAAACTGAAATTGAAGAGGTAGAAGAGGTAAGCAAGTCCGATGAAAAACAAAAGCAAGAAGAAGAAATAACGAGTAAGGATACAGATAGCGAAGAAGAGGAAGAAAAAGACTCTGATCTTTTCAGACTTACTGATACTAGACTTGAAACCAATATCGTTGTAAAAGGAAGTATTGATCTCGATTCTATCAATGAAAAAACTAGACCAGCTCGCAAAACTAGAGCTCAACGTAAAAAAGAAAGACTTAAAAGAGAAGGAAAAACTGCAGCCTCTAAACGAGTAAAAGAAGAAACTATACAATCGTTGAAAAAAGAGGCTATTAATGAGCGGAAATCATCTGTTACCGATGAGTCAGATGATAGCACAAAGAAAAAACGTAAGCGCATAAGAAAAGGTAAAGTAAACATTGAGCGGACAGGTGATACTCCTACAGCTTCTAGAAGAAGGCGCCCAATATTAAGGAAGCCTGTTAAAAAAGAGGTAAGTGAAGAAGATGTTCAAAAGCAAATCAAAGAAACATTAGCCCGATTAACTCAAAGAAGACCTGGAAGAGGAGGAGCTAAACGTCGTAGAGATAGACGAGAAGCTATTGTTGAAAGACAGAAGGCCGAAATTAAAGAGCAAGAAAAAGAAAGTCGCACATTACAGTTGACCGAATTTGTTACTGCAAATGATTTAGCAAACATGATGGATGTGCCTGTTACTGATGTTATCTCTACATGTATGAGCATTGGTGTAATGGTCGCAATAAATCAAAGGCTTGATGCTGAGACTATCAATATTGTAGCTGATGAATTCGGGTTTAAGACTGAATATGTTAGTGCTGATGTAATTGAAGCAATTGCTCAAGAGGAGGACGATGAGGAAGATTTAATTTCTCGCTCGCCTATTGTAACAGTAATGGGACACGTTGACCATGGTAAAACATCACTACTTGATAGTATCCGTAAAACTAATGTAATTGCTGGTGAAGCTGGTGGTATAACACAGCACATCGGTGCTTACCACGTAAACATAGACAGCAATAAGAAAATAACTTTCCTTGATACACCTGGACACGAAGCTTTTACAGCTATGCGTGCACGTGGTGCAAAAGTAACTGACGTAGCGATAATTATTGTTGCTGCTGATGATAATGTGATGCCTCAAACTGTTGAGGCAATCAATCATGCGAGTGCGGCTGGAGTGCCTATAGTATTTGCAATTAATAAAATTGACAAACCTGGAGCAAATCCCGAAAAGGTGAAAGAAGAGCTAGCTCAAATGAACTATTTAGTAGAAGATTGGGGTGGAAAATATCAATCTCAAGATATATCTGCTAAGCATGGAACTGGAGTAGCTGAACTGTTAGAAAAAGTTCTGTTAGAAGCAGAGATGCTTGATTTGAAAGCAAATCCGGATAGAACTGCTTTTGGTTCGGTAGTAGAGTCATCTCTTGACAAAGGAAGAGGGTATGTATCAACAGTTTTAGTTCAAAACGGGACATTAAAATCTGGAGATGTTGTTTTAGCAGGAGCTTATTTTGGTCGTATAAAAGCGATGTTTAACGAACGCAACCAAAACATTGAAAAAGTAGGACCAGCACAGCCAGCGTTAATATTAGGACTGAATGGTGCTCCTCAAGCAGGAGACAAGTTCCACGTTATTGAAAGTGAGCAAGAAGCTCGCTCTATTGCTAATAAGCGTGAACAACTACAAAGAGAGCAATCAATTCGCACACAAAAAATACTTACTCTTGATGATATTGGTCGCCGAATTGCAGTTGGGAATTTCCAAGAGCTCAACATCATTGTAAAAGGTGACGTGGATGGTTCAGTTGAAGCCTTGTCTGATTCATTAATTCGTTTATCAACACCCGAAATACAAGTTAATGTTATTCACAAAGCTGTTGGTCAAATATCGGAGTCAGATATAACACTAGCAGCTGCATCAGATGGTATTATAATAGGATTCCAAGTGCGTCCTTCACTTACAGCACGAAAAGAAGCAGAACAACAAGGTATAGACATTCGTTTATACTCCGTTATTTACGATGCTATCGAAGAAGTTACTGCAGCAATGGAAGGAATGTTATCACCTGAGATTAAAGAGGAAATAACAGCTAATATTGAAGTGCTTGAAGTATTTAAAATTAGTAAAGTCGGGACTATTGCTGGATGTATTGTAAGAGATGGCAAAGTGAAACGTTCAAACAAAGTAAGATTGATTCGTGATGGTATTGTTATCTACACTGGAGAACTTGAATCGCTTAAACGATTTAAAGAAGATGTAAGAGAAGTTTCTTCAGGTTACGAATGCGGATTGAATATTCGCAACTTTAATGACATAAAAGTAGGTGACACTGTAGAAGCTTATGAAGAAGTGGAGGTAAGAAAGACCTTATAGTAAATTTCAAATAACCAGTTGACATTGTAATATTTTATCCTACCTTGAAGTGATGGTGGCACTTGAAATAAACAAGCAGGTGCCACCTAAACACAAAGATAATTGATAGAATTTCGCTACAAAGGTTATAAAATTAAATATATACACTTAACAAATACGTTGATTATGACAAAAAGATTTTTTCTAACGTTGATTGTGATTGCGTCGGTAATCTGCGGAAGCACTATGTATGCTCAAAATAGTGTTGCTTTTGTAAATACAATAGAACTTATAAATTCCTTGCCTGATAAAACATCAGCCACAGAGCGGTTAAATACACTCAGCGAAAATTACAAACAAGAACTTCAAGTAATGCAGAATGAATATAATAAAAAATATTCGGACTTTATTACTTATCAAGAGACCCTAGCTGAGAGCATAAAACTAAGAAGAATGCAAGAGTTGACTGATTTAGAAAATCAGATTCGAGACTTTACAAAACTGGCACAAAAGGACATTGAAGAGCATGAACAATTGCTTCTTGAACCAATAAAAGCGAAGATAAGTGAAGCAATAAAAGAGGTAGGCATTGAGCAAAACTTCACAGTTATTTATGATCTTGATGACACAGCTATTGTCTTTGTTTCGCCAAATGCAATTGATGCAAATCCACTGGTTAAGAAAAAGCTTGGCGTAAACTAAAATAGCATTTTCACCTTAAAAAAAGTGACAAATAATTCAACCTTTAAACTTGGTCCGATTGGTGTGTTTGATTCTGGATATGGTGGTTTAACAATCTTATCCGAAATTACAAAACTCATGCCCGAATATGACTACCTTTATTTGGGTGATAATGCAAGAACTCCATACGGAAATAGATCTTACGAGTTGATTTACAAATTTACTTTAGAAGCAGTAAAGTGGCTTTTCTCAAAAGGCTGTCAATTAGTAATCATCGCATGTAATACTGCATCAGCAAAAGCATTAAGAAGTATACAATTAAACTACCTCCCCCAAGTAGACCCTCTGAAAAGGGTGCTTGGAGTAATTAGGCCAACTGCAGAAATTATTGAAAATGTAACTAGAACAAAACATGTTGCAGTTTTAGGCACTGCAGCAACTATTCAATCTAACTCTTACGAAAGAGAAATTGAAAAATTTAGTCAAGACATTAAAATCACTACAGAAGCATGTCCTATGTGGGTGCCATTAGTAGAAAACAAAGAATACGATAAGAAAGGTGCCGATTACTTTGTAAAACAACATATAGAAAGAGTATTAGAGCGAGATCAAGACATTGACACAATTATATTGGGGTGTACACATTATCCACTACTTTTAAAAAAAATAGAAAAATATACACCTGAACACGTAAAAATAATTTCACAGGGAGAATACGTAGCAAAATCGTTAAGGATGTATCTTAACAGACACCAAGTGATGGATTCTATGTGCTCAAAAAATGGTAAGCGACTTTACTACACCACAGAATCTGCGCAGGAGTTTGAAAAATCAGCATTTTACTTCCTAAATGAAAGAATAAAAGCAAAAGAAACAGATTTAACAATAAAGGAATGAGTTGGTTTGATATCATTATTACACTTATCCTTTTAGGTGCTTTTATGAGAGGATTTAAGAAGGGGCTCACTATGCAACTTGCTGGACTTGCAGCAATTATAATTGCAGCAATTTTTGCAGGTAAAGCCGCTAATATATTGTTGCCATTTTTACTAAACACAATAAGCATATCTGCAAATATTGCTAGAGTAGTCTCTTATATTTTAGCGTTCATGATTATTGCTTTTGGAATTAAATTTATTGGAAAGATGCTTCATAGTTTATTTGAAGTGCTTCATCTAAGTTTTATAAATAAAATTCTAGGTGCTGGTCTCGGTGTAATTAGTGTTTCAATTGTTTTAAGTATATTGCTTAATTTAGCAGTCATGCTTGACCCTGAAGAAGAGATAATAACAAACGAATATAAAACTGAAAGCTTCTTTTACTCTAAGATACAAATAGTTATTCCAATTATTGTTCCCTATTTGAGGAAAGAAGTATGGGAAAAATACGATGTCCCTAATCAACTTAAGAAACACAACAAGGATGAAGAAAAGGTTGAGAGAACTCCTCGAAGGCTGCTCTCATAATATTATAAGGAGGATTAAGTTATAAACTAGCTAATATACATAATTAATTTATAGAAAATGAGAATACATAAAGAAGGACGAAAAACACTAGCATACACGTTGCTAATTGGTTTTATTATCAATTTTACAATGTTTTATTTTTTATCCAAAAACATTTTCACTTATTTTATTTTTGCTGTCACTTTAGTTGTTTATTTCTTACTGTTAAACTTTTTCCGCTCACCCAATCGGGTATACTCAGGCCAAGTTCTAGGACGTGTGAACGCACCCACAGACGGGAAAGTTGTTGCTCTTGAAACAGTGTTTGAAAATGAGCACTTGAATGCTGAGTGCATTAAACTTTCTATTTTTATGACGATTTTCAATGCCCATTCAAATTGGATACCTGTGACAGGTAAAATTACTCATGTGTCACATAAAAAAGGTAGATACTTGGGTGCTTATCTACCTAAATCAAGTACAGAAAATGAGCGTTCCAACATAGTAATAGAAACTCCTGAAGGTCACAAAATTCTTAGCAGACAAATTGCTGGAGCCTTAGCTCGAAGAATTGTCACTTACGTCAAAGCTGATCAAGTTTGTTATATTGGAGACCCATTAGGATTTATCAAGTTTGGTTCTCGAATGGACATATATTTACCATTAGACAGTGAAATATTAGTTGAAATAGGAGACGAAGTAAGAGCAAACAAGACATTCATAGCTAACCTACCTGACAAGACCAAAGTAAATAATTAATAATGTTCTACCTAATTTTTGGATAATGAAAAAACATATCCCAAACGCAATTACCTCGATGAACTTGTTTTCTGGCTGTATAGCAATAGTTATGGCTTTTCAAGGGGCATTTATATGGGTAGTGTTTTGGGTTATTATTGCAGCTGCTTTCGACTTCTTTGATGGAATGTCAGCGAGATTATTAAATGTGCCGTCTAAGATGGGAAAGGAGCTCGATTCACTTGCAGACGTAGTTAGCTTCGGTGTTGCTCCTTCAATAGCAGTCTTTATTTTACTTCGTGACTATACTGCTTATCCTGAGTCTTTCATCTACATACAATCTTATATACCTTATTTTGCCTTTATAATTCCAGTATTTTCAGCATTACGTTTGGCTAAGTTTAATATAGATGATAGACAGACGACTTCTTTTTTAGGACTACCTACTCCAGCAAATGCGTTGTTCTGGATTAGTTATGTTTATGGCATTCAAGATATCTCTGCAACAAACAATGCAATTCTTTTTTTGACATTAGGATTTATAATAGCACTATCGTTGCTAATGACTTCAGAAATACCAATGTTCTCGTTTAAATTGGACAAAATAAAACTAAAAGGCAATGAAAGACCTCTTTTCCTTATAATATGTACAGTAGTATTTCTATCTTTATGGAAAATAAGTGGTTTAGCTTTAACAGTTTTGGTTTACATTGTACTGTCAATAGTACCTGAAATACTGAAACGCAAATCCGTTAAATAATTGAAATCGAAAGTAAGTAATTAAAGTATTCATTACCTTTGAATACTAAAACTAAAGGTATGGGAGCAATCTTAAAATTCATCATATTTATTTTTGGAGTTTATTTCGTCTTATCGTTACTTCTTGGAGCTTCGACAATGCACAAGATTATACGATTAATCCTGAGAGGACGAAAAAAACAACAAAACTACAATCAACACACAAGTGAAAAACCTGTTTCGCAAAACGATCGCATCATAACATATAAAAAAAAGGAGTTTGAAACAAGTGCAGCAGAAGATGTCGATTTTGAAGAAATAAAAG
>CAZXGV010000041.1:13881-16619 GCA_964640575.1 uncultured Dysgonomonadaceae bacterium | reverse complement strand
CTAACAAAGGCTTTGCGTTTAACTCTTGAATCAACTCACCCACATTCTCGTAAATTGGAAAATCAGTTTCCAGTTTTTCAAACGAGCTACCCACCAAATATACTTGGGTGAAAGAGTACGCTTCAATAAGATTAACAAGCTGTTGGTGTTCCTTTTTACTTACGCCGCCTAGCTCTCTCATTTCTCCAATGATTAATGCCTTTGGCGTAAGTGGATAATTGGCGAAATTATCCAATGCAGCCTTCATACTTGTAGGATTGGCATTGTATGCATCAATGATGAGCGTGTTCTTATCCGTTTTCTCAAACTGCGAACGACTATTTTTGGGAATGTACGACTCTATTGCATCATTGATAAACTTAGAGTTGACTCCGAAAAAATTACCAATGGTGATTGCCGCCAAAGCATTGTCCATATTGTAATCACCCACTAGATGAGTCTTGGCGTGCTGTTTGTTTTCAAAAAATTGCCATTCGAATTCTAAATAGGGATAGTTTGTTACAACGGAGCCGGAAACAAATAAGGATGCATTATCTTTACCATATTCATACATATCCATTTTAGGGATAGTTTTTAGAACATTTCTCAATGCATGGTTTAGAAAAATCTTACCATTGTTTTGCTCCAAAAAATCGAAAAGCTCTGTTTTAGTTTTTACAATATTGTCAACAGAACCAAACCCTTCTAAATGTGCTACACCTATATTAGTAATCAACCCAAAATTGGGTTCTGCAATTTCACACAACTGTTTAATCTCTCCAGGATGATTGGCTCCCATTTCAATCACTGCCATTTCGTGCTCTTTAGTCATAGATAATAACGTGAGAGGGACACCAATATGATTGTTGAGATTACCCTGTGTATATAGTACCTTATACTCTTTAGAGAGAACAGCTGCCACCAGCTCCTTAGTTGTAGTTTTGCCATTCGTACCTGTTATGGCAACTATAGGAGTTTTGAATTGTCTTCGATGATAGTTGGCTAGCTGTTGCAAAACGGTGAGCACATCATCGACCAAGATAATGTGCTCAGGTCTTGCTCTATTCTCATCCCACTCATCTACAACAGCATAAGAGCATCCCTTTTGCAATGCCTTTTCGGCATAATCATTACCATTGAAGTTGGGTCCCTTTAACGCGAAAAAGATAGCACCTTCGGGGCACACTCTCGAATCGGTAGTTACTACAGGATGTTGTTGATATATTTTGTATAATTGTGGAATGAGCATAAAAATATTGTCTCTTAGCGTAAGTTAAGTTTCTTTGCAATTGCTTTTGGCAATCCTTCTTTATTTAGTGTCACACTGGTAGTTTTGAATCTTACGAAAGCTTCCGAAGCATACCATATACCTTTGTAAGGTCCAGTTTCGCCCCACGAGTTTTTCACCATATAGTACTTATTTCCTTTTTGGTCATTTGCAATACCATAAATATGCATTCCGTGGTCGTCTGTGGTTTGGTAATTATCATAGTCAAGTTGACGCGCATCTTGGGTGATAACTTTTTCTTTCAAAATTTCTTTCCCTATTTTACTGCGAACTTCATTCGACCTTTCTCTATCACTTAGTCCTAGCCAGTGTGCCTGATCACTGCCTGCATTTTCGTGTGACTCCAAATCAGGAACTATTGCGATACCTGAACGTGAAAAGCCAGCTTCGCTCACATCGGTTGCCCAAGCAACGGTATATCCGTTCATAAGAGCATTGTCAATAGCCTCAATAAACTCATCCAATGGCAAGTTGTGCGACTCAGCCCAACGCCAATTGTCAGGAACTTCAACAGGAAATGTAGTGTAGAAATCGTGATGAGTAAAAGAACTCAATGAAACATAGTTGTCCGTTTTGAGACCAAGGTCGGCAGCAAAGCTATGTGGTGAATAAGTTTTACCATCGTGCTTAAAGTTTTCAGGCTTCTCGCCAAAATAGGCATCTAAAATTCCATTATATCCCTTGAACCAAACAGGAGTCAGTGTGCCATTTTTGTTTGCTACAACTGCATCCATATAAGCCTTCAACAAATGATCTACTTCACTGTGCTTATGATTGTCCTCTCCATACTCTAGACCATGATATTCATTTTCGGGCACTATTCCGTAGTCATCAATAGTTTCAAAGACATCGGCAAACGAACCCCCAGCTGAAAAGTTAAGGCTTCCATGTAGTCGTGCATACTTCACTGCTTGGTCTTCATAGTTGCGACGCACAATATACATCTCCGACAAGTCGTGTGTGCCTTTTCCCATTCTCAGAAGTTCCGATTCCAAAAGACTTACTCCCGCAAAACTCCAACAAGTGCCCGAGTTAGCTTGATTTTTAATACTGGTAATAGGGTTCTCCTTTACTGGCGTAAAATTATAACCCTCTGATTCGATTTGCGCTTGCATAAAAAGCGACGCTAGCAGCAAACTTGCTACTAAATAAAATTTATTCATGACTTACTGTTTAATTTAATTGATTGTATAATTGCTTTCACCTTTAAACCTGTAAAGGGAATGATTCGAAAGTTAGTTCATCAACTGATAGGCAAAACTACATATTTTTCGGGAGAATAGACTACTGAATACTAGTTTTTTGAAAAGTCTATAGATAAAAACATACTACAGATAGTAACCCACGAGAGGCTATTCACCTATCGCCTACGAATTAATCTCGTTACTATCTAATACAATTGTTGATACTTCAAATTATATTCTCACAAATGAAAAACACTTTTGGGTTTTTTATGTTTATTAGAATATAA
>CAZXGV010000041.1:0-13781 GCA_964640575.1 uncultured Dysgonomonadaceae bacterium | reverse complement strand
TATATTCTCACAAATGAAAAACACTTTTGGGTTTTTTATGTTTATTAGAATATAAAGTTAAGGTTAAGGTTAAGGTTCAAATCACTTTGCGCTATTATCAAAATATATAACATCATGAAAAAGTATAAATCACCAAAAAGAAAATCGAAAACAAGAAGATATATAGTCCTGTTCTTAATTATTGCACTCGGAATATTTGTGTTTATACGATATTACTTTGTTTTTGGAACAGGGGTGAAGTCAGGAGAACTTAATTATATTGTCAAGAAAGGCGTCGTTTTTAAAACGTATGAGGGGAAGCTGATTCAAACCGGATTCAGGGCTGACAAGCCAGAAGGCTTTCAATCTAACCAATTTGAATTTTCAATAACTAACAAAGAGTTGGCAGAAAAATTGATGTTAGCTAGTGGTAAGAACGTTCAACTACACTACAAAGAGTACTTTGCTGCCATTCCGTGGCGTGGCTTTACCGAATTTATAGTTGATAGCATTGTTTCTATTAGTGACACAAAGCCTAACACAAGTTTGCCCTATAGTCCAATACCGTAAAGCCGATTATAATCTAAATTGATTCTGCTTTGAAAACTTTTTGAACTACCTAAAGAAATGCACAGGCTTTCGCTAACAACAAAAGTATGTATTAATTAGAATATCTCCTTTCAGAAACAACAAAACGTGCATATTGGAGCACACAGTAAACTGTGGCTACAGCACTCAGGTTGCTTTCTTATCAAACTTACCTCTTGTCTTCTTTTTTCTTCGCTTTCTCCTTTTTCTCTTTTATTTTCTCCAACTCTTCCTCAGTGGTGAATTGCGATGGATTGAAATCATGAATATTTTGATACTCATGACCTTTGCTTTTCTCAGTCTTCTTGCTAGTAGATTTGTTTTCTTTTTTCATTTCAGTTGTTTTTTATGGTGGTTCTCATTTTGAATAACAAACAGCAATAAAATATGTTTGCACGAAAGTGTGTATGCAAAAAGACATACATACTAACAAGGAGTTATTAGCACGCAATGCAAAAGATAAAAATCTAATAAATACTAAAAGCCACCTTACCACTTGAATTTATAATAAACTCTCTGAAAGCAGATTTCATAACGATTTATAACACTTATCTTCTAATATTCTTTTATCTTTGTGTTATACATACTTAACCAATAACTCATAGTTCATAATGTATTAACCCCATCAAAAGTTGAAAGTATGAAAACAAAAACTCTACTTACTCTAATGATTCTGATTAGCCTCTCCCTCTTCGCACAAGAACAGGAAAATCGCTACACAGAAATCACGAACCCAAAACTAGTAAACATCAACAAACTACCTCCCAGAAGTAGCTTCTTCTCGTTTACAAACACGCAAGATGCAAAAGAAGCATCTTACTCTTCGAAAGGTAGCAATGTGTTGCTATTGAACGGCACTTGGAAGTTTCACTACACCGAAAACTTTAGTGAACGCCCGAAGAAAGATTTCTACACTGCACAATTCGATGTGCAATCGTGGAGCGATATTCAAGTTCCTGGCAATTGGGAAATTCAAGGTTTTGGCACCCCTATTTACGTGAACACAAGTTATGAGTTTACCTCTCCTGGACACCCACCCTTTTGGGACAAACCTGCTCCTCCACTTGTTCCAGAAGAGTTCAACCCAACAGGCACTTACCGCAAAGAGTTTGAGATTCCTCAATCGTGGAACGGACAAGAAATTATACTAAGCTCTGATGCCACAAAGGGTGTAGCATATTTCTACCTCAACGGCGAATTTTTAGGAATGACTAAAGATGGCAAGCTACCTGCACGATTCAACATTACCGACCTTGCTGTTATCGGCAAGAATGTTTTATCAGTACAAATTCACCGTTTTTCGGATGCTAACTACCTAGAGTGTCAAGACTTTTGGCGCATAAGTGGTTTTGAACGTGATGTATATCTCTATGCACGCCCAAAATTGCACATTGAAGATTTTTTTGCACAAACTCCTCTAGACAAATCCTATCAGCATGGAGAGTTCAACCTAGATGTGGATGTAGCAAATGCTAATAATGCTTCAGGAGATTTCTCTCTATCGTATCAATTGATAGATGCAAACAACAATGTGGTAGCCGAAGAGACAAAAAAAGGTGTGGCATCTGATAAAAGCAACGTCACATTTAGCAAGCAAATTGCCAATGTAGCGAAGTGGTCGGCAGAAGAACCCAATTTATATACATTGCTACTCGAACTAAAAAATAGCGATGGCGCAACAGCTGAAGCCACCAGCATCAAAGTGGGGTTTAGAACTGCTGAAATAAAAGACAAACAATTTAAAATAAACGGACAGCCCGTATTGGTAAAAGGTGTGAACGTACACGAACACAGCGAACACACAGGGCACTACGTAACAGAAGAGTTGATGCGTAAAGACTTCGAGCTTTTCCGCAAATACAACGTGAATACGGCACGTACATCGCATTACCCTCAATCAGAATTGTTTTACAAACTAGCCGACGAGTATGGTATCTATGTAATTGACGAAGCAAACATCGAAAGCCACGGAATGCGCTACAATTTAGCCAAAGGTGGCACTTTGGGCAACAATCCTCTTTTCTTAGAAGATCACATGAACCGTACCATTGGAATGGTTGAGAGAGACAAGAATCACCCGTCTGTTGTTACTTGGTCACTAGGAAACGAGGCTGGTAACGGGTACAATTTTTACGAAACCTATCTGTGGATAAAAGAGAGAGACCCATCGCGCCCTGTGCAGTATGAGCGTGCAGTGTTGGAGTTTAACACCGATATTTTCTGCCCAATGTATGCCCTACCCTACACAATTAAAGAATATGCAAAAAACCCAAATTCAGATCGACCTCTCATACTGTGCGAATATGCACATGCTATGGGAAATAGTATCGGCAACCTTACAGAGTATTGGGACCTTATCCGTGAGTATCCATTATTGCAAGGTGGTTGCATTTGGGATTGGGTGGATCAAGGGCTTCTCGAAAAAGATGAAAACGGAAAAGAATATTGGGCATGGGGAGGCGACTACGGCGAGAAGGGCACACCTTCGGATGGAAACTTCTGTATCAATGGGGTGATATTTCCCGATAGAACAGTGAAGCCTCACACCGAAGAGATGCGCAAAGTATATCAGAACGTATGGTTCAAGGATTTTGATGCTGCTAACGGAACTGTTGATATATACAACGAGAACTTCTTTATCGATCTTAGTCAATATGATATTACCTATACCATCAAATCGAATGGCAAACTATTGACTTCAGGTAAGATTCTAACAAACGTAGCACCACAAGAAACCAAAACTGTTACAGTTCCTAACTTCTCGAATGTTTCAAAAACATCGGCTCAACTAAGTGTTGTGTTTGAAGTAAAACAAAAAGAAGAAGAAAGATACATTCCTGCAGGTTGGATTGTGGCAACAGAGCAGTTTTTGGTAAACAACTACCCTGAACTTCAACTATCTAACAAGATGAAACCTGCTACATTGAAAAAAATTGACAATCAAATTGAAGTGAATGGCAAAGGTTTTAAAGCTCTGTTCGATAAATCGACTGGCGTTATGACTTCCTATAAATACAAAAACATTGAATATGTAAATGAAGGTTTTGGACTTCGTCCATTCTTCTGGCGTGCTCCTCTTGACAATGATTATGGTGCAGGCTTACCAAAAAGGCTTAAAGCATGGAAAGATGCAAGTTATCAAGATTTGAGCGCAGCAGGTATTGTGGGGGAAAGTCAGTTGGTTTCTAACCCAGAACACACATCAATAACTATCAAATATTTTTATCCGGAATCAAAAAGCACGTGGGAAGTAACCTACACCATTTACAACAATGGAACAATCAGAGTAGATAACACCTTTGATGCATCGGAGTCTGACACAGAGCTTATTCCACGTATTGGAATGCGCATGCAGCTTCCTGCTTCTGTAGTAAATGCAGAATATTACGGACGTGGACCATGGGGAAATTACAGCGACAGAAAGAGTTCTACTTTTGTTGACAGATACCAATCGCCGATTATAGACATGGTTACAAAATATGCTTTGCCACAAGAGAACGCTCACCACACCGATGTAAGTTGGTTGGCATTAACTCAAAAATCGGGAAGAGGTCTATTGTTTGTAGCAGATGATACGTTTGAGTTCAACGCTTCTAACTATTTGTTAGAGACCATCTCCAACGGAGAGTCACTCAACAACAATTCACCCGTCGGCTCTGCACCTGTCAATAAGCATATCAATGCTTACGAACCTTCGCCACAAGTTGACCTATTTATTGATTATCGCATGCAAGGTGTGGGTGGTAACAATAGCTGGGGACAATTGCCAATGGAAGATTACTTAATCAAACCAAACAGTACACCTATCAAGTATAGCTTCACGATTACTCCAATTAATAAAAACTCGGAGATAGATAGGTATTTTTAGTGATAGAAAACACACTTCTGTTTTTAATAAAAAAGGATGCATTCAATTAAGAGTGCATCCTTTTTTTTCATTTTATATATCGCGAAATTGTAATGAACTGACTATGGTGAAAACAGTGGTTCTCATTACGAATAATTCTAATTCAAAAAGTCTTTGACCCTCATCTCCTCTATCTCTCCCATCTGCTGAAGCTTCTCCATGTCTATCTGTTTCTTATTCCCAACTATTATATACACAACAGTTTGCCCTTGAATGTGACGCTTGTAAAAATCTTCTAAATCATTCAAATCCATCTTCGAAACATCTTCAACAAGTAGTTTATTCGGGTCCTCATCGTAACCTTGTAATTTATAACTGGCTATGAGTTGCGACTTGTCGCGGAAGTTAGGATAAGCACTTTGCGCCTGATTTATCAGACTCTCTTTGGCAGCATCCAATCTTTTGTCGCTTAGCGGCATGTCAGTAAGTAAAGAGTGTAGTGCTTTTAAAGCATCTGTCGTTTTATCTGCCTGAGTGGACAAAAGCATATTAAAAAGCATTGCTTTATCATCCAACCTTATAGCAGGGTTTTCAAATGATGAACTTGCACGATAAGCCAACGAACGAAACTCCCGAATTTCTTGAAACATCAATGAACTCATTCCCGAACCAAAGTAAGCATTGAAAAGCTGCGAGAGGTGCTTATCGTACATTGTGTTCTGTGTCGGACCAAGTAAGTAAGCTTGAACTATACTTTGTGTTGCTTTGGAATCATTAAAGAAAAAGATTTTTGTATTCGAGTAGGTTAGCCCATCTCTGAATGTCGGGTTAATTGATTCCACTTTAACTTCATCTGTGGGGAAAAGCTTATTCACAATCTGCGAAACACGCTCATCAAGTAATGTACCCGAATAATGAAAGTTGCTTTCTGTAGTTAGCACCCTTTGCAAATCAGAGGCAAGCTGTGTTGCTGATATTTTCTTCAACTCTTTCTCTGACAAACGTGTGAGATATCTAGACCTATCTCCAAACTTAACCTTTTCAGCTATCGCTTTACCCAATTCATCCGATGACTTTCGGATGGCTTTATCTTCCAATTTCTTCTCCTTTATCAACTTCTTTAATTTTGATTTATCAACTTTCAAGTTAGTAAGGAAATGAGTTGTTAAATCAAATGTTTCTTCAAATAGACTATCAAACCCTGAAACTGTAATAATAAATCGAGATGTAGTAACTCGAAAACTCAGTGTACTACCTAACTTTTGCAACTCTTCGTTGAACTGTTCTACAGTGTATTTATCCGTGCCAATATAGTTTAAATAAGACATCAATGGAGTAAGTGTGGAGAGCTCATCACTGCCAATTTCAAAACTCATTGTCAAATTAAACACATTGTTTATTTCATTGGGTGTGTGATACAGCGTTACAAGTTGATTCTTGCCCAACACAGTTGTGTTTGCTTCTTCTTCGAATTTAAGATAACGGGGAGTAAAATCTATGCTTTCTAACGTTTCTAGCCATTTACTATATTCAGACTCTGCATCTCTATTAACTGTTTCAACAGCTTTGAAGGGTGGTTTATCAATTTTGGCATTAGGGTACTTGCCTGTTTTCTTCTTTACATCAAAGTAATCGCTTGTTAAATATTTATTGGCAATAGCTATCACATCTTGTTTCGTGATTGTTTCAATGTTACTAGCATGCTGCAAATAATCATCCCAAGAGAGTCCTTTGGCAAACACTTCAATCATTTTCTGATTGCGTTTATCCAAGCTTTCCAACTCTAATAAATGGTTGCGCTGATGTTCTAGTTTTAGGCTCTGAAACATTTCGTCAGAAATATCTCCATTCTTTACTTTCTCAATTGCACCAAAAACAAGTTTTTGAGCCGAACGATAAGTTTGAAACGGTATATTCGGGATTGCTAATAGCGCAATTATACCTGCATCGTTCAAACTTAACGTAAACCCCGCACTCATCATCAACTCACCATCAATGGTAAGTTTGTCTAGCAGACCTGTTTTGTTTTCGTTACTCAAAAGAGACATCGCCAAATTCAAACCGATCTCATCGGGATGATTAGATGGAACACCTCGCCATAAGAGTGCATTAGCTCTAAAAAATGGAATAGGAAGTTTTACTTTTAAATTCACCTTTCCATCAATAGCCGCAGGCATTTCGAGTTCTTTCTTCTCCACATTGCCTTTCCTCACTTTGCCGAAAGTGTTTTCGAGAATGGGCAATACCTCCTCAACATCAAAATGGCCACTCAACACCAAGCCCATATTACTAGCAACATAATATTTATCAAAGAACTTTTCCATCTCCGAAAGTCGTGGGTTTTTCAAATTCTCTGTGCTTCCTATTATAGGATATTGGTAAGGGTGTGGTTTGAAGAACTCTTCTATTATCTTTTCTGCTGCTTGGCTACCCAGCATGTCAACATACATGTTCTTCTCTTCATACACTGTCTCGAGTTCGCTCTGAAACATACGAAACACGGGGTTGATAAGTCGCTCGCTGTTTATTTCACACCATTGCGCTATATATTGCGGCGAAAACGTGTTGAAATACATAGTGTAATCCCAAGACGTTCCAGCATTCAAAGCCGTTCCTCCATATTGTGAGACTAGCCTATTAAATTCGTTGGGAATGACATAGTCGGCAGCTTTTATAGAAAGTTCGTTAATCTCTTTTTGTATCTCCAAACGTTTCGAGTCATCTGATGTAGTAGCCAATTCATCGTACTTATTAGAAATAGAATCCAACCACACTTTTTCTTTCTCGTAATTGATAGTACCAATCTTGTCAGTTCCCTTAAACATTATATGCTCGAAGTAGTGTGCAACTCCTGTGTTAGGAGAGTCTTTTGCACCTGCTTTAACAATTATGCTTCCGATTACCTTTGGCTGCGAGGTGTCTTCGTTTAACCAAACAGTTAAACCATTACTTAATTTGTATTCTTTCACGCTAAGAGTGTTTTTAGTGTTTTCTGAAAATAAAGCAAACAGTGTAAACAGTAGAAGAACGATTATAATAGATAGCTTTCTCATTGCCTCATGTTTAATTAGTACTTACTTTATAAAGACCCACAACAAAAATACAAAAACCATTGAGTTGAGAGCTATATTTTAGCACAAAAAAAGCACGCTCCATTGTGAAGCGTACTTTTTTTTTAATTTATTGTTCTTAATTGTAAGAGTTAAGTTAATCGATAGTCTATCTATGAAACCTTCAGCATCTCCGAGAGTTGCTCCAATCAATGATGTAAAGGCTCATATTATTTTCGAAATAATTAATTCTTCTTCAACAACACTTCATTAATAGCTTGTTTAAAGCCATCTTTCGGAAGTGCACCTTGTGCCATTTGTGGTTGTTCATCCATCGGGCAAAATAGTATTGAAGGAATGCTACGAATACCAAATGCTGCAGCCAGTTCTTGTTCTGCTTCTGTATCCACTTTGTAAATATAGATATCATCTTTATACTCTTCTGCTAACTCTTCCAATATAGGAGCTACCATTTTACATGGTCCACACCAATCAGCATAAAAATCAATTATACATGGTTTGTCTCCTAAATACTCCCACTTCTCAGGGTTTTCTTCGTAGTTTGCAATTTTGGTCAAGAAGTCTGCTTTTGTTAAGTTAATTGTCTTTTGTTCCATATTATTTTCTGTTTGTTTTGAATTTGTTTCTTGTTTGTTTTCTTGTTTTGTGTTAGTACAAGCCATTAAAATAATTGCCGATAGAACACCTGTTAATAAAATTTTTGTTTTCATATTCTACTTATTATTACTTTTATCGACCTTATTTTCTGTCGTTTCTTTCTTTGGGCTTTTGGTGAACATGCTAAATAGCAAAAATCCCATCAGCGCACCATACAACATACTATTAGTGGGATCAGATGTAATTGGACAGTTACCCGTCAAGCAACCCACCTTTGCATAATAAATATATCCCCCTATTGCTCCAACTAGAATTCCAACAATTTTGAGCCAATGTTTTAATAAAAAATTTCTCATAAAGTTCTACTTACAGTAATTCAAGATACACTCCAAGAGAGGTATTACTTGATCGTTATTAATTGAATAGAGGTTCCTCTGTCCCTCTCTTCGTGAGTTTAATATGCCTTTTGCCCTCAAATCGGTGAGATGATGAGACAAAAGAGATTGTTCACATCCTACCTCCTCCATCAATTCCGAAACAGAACTCTCTTTGGTCTGAGATAGGTGCATCAGCACACACAAGCGTGTTTCGTGTGCCATAGCTCGTAAAATATAAGCCGCTTTCTCTAGTTTAATTTTGTCAGTTTTCATATTTTCATCAATCACATAAATATATGAACATACATTCATATATAATTGTTCACTCATTCCCTGTTTTTATTCAATAAACTTTTCAGCTTTTATAAACTAAAGAAATAATAGGTTAGTTTTGCGGCAATAAACCGATGTGCCGAGCGTGAGAAATTGCCAACTTTTTTGCGACTACTATCAAAAGAGTCGCCTAAACCAAAGTAATAGCGCCCTTCTAAATTGAAGCTCCCAACAGAAGTGTCAAATTGAATACCCAGACCGCCCAATAATCCGTAGTCAAATTTATTATCTATTGTCTTATACTGCAAAAATATTGGTGCTTCTGGATCTTTTTCTTGCTCCTTATCAACAAAAGCAGATAATGCATCGTTCATTGTTGCTTTATCCCCAAGCATATAACTAACTTGAGGACCTAAATTCAATACAAACTTCACTTTATTACCAAAGTATATATGTGTCATTAACGGTAGCTCAACATAGTTAACCGTTCTTGAATATGCATGATCAGGATTATAAGGTAGCTCACTAAAATCCTCCGTCCATCCGCGCTGTGTAAAGTTAAGTTCTGCAAGAAGCCCGAGATGCTTTTCTGAAATATACTTCGCAGAAAGCCCAAGAGAAAGACCCTTAGTTGTGCTTAATGGGAAACTTGGAACAAAATCAACCTCAGTGAAAACTGGTCCTCCCCCCACTCCGAGTATTAGTTGAGATTTAAAGTCCTCATTTTGCTGTGCTTGCACAAGTCCTGTTGTTGTGAACAGTAACACTATCGCTAGCAATTTTAAATTATATCTCATCGGCTCATATTTAATTTGATGATGCGTGAATTTGAATCATAGTTTACCAAACACATTCCTGTATTGATAAAGCCGCCCCAGTTATTGGCTCTTTCGAAATCGAATACAAATTGAATTGTTTTCACATTCAAAGAGTTTAATCTTGTTTCAAAGTTACGCCCAAACCTATTCAAAGCGGTTAGGAAGTAGAGCCCTGTATCGTATCCCAACATAGCAAATTGAGGATACGTGTTTTGGAGGTCTCTTTTATACCAATTTTTAAAGTCTTTCTCAAAATTCTTTGTTTCAGTCGCACTTCTATCAACATAGAAAGAAGAGTACAAATAAGTTCCGTGGTTATGATAATCCCTCAAGTAGTTTTGTTCGTATGTTTGCCATTCGGGATAACCAAATAGATCTACATTTATCTCTGGGTTGTCCTCCTTCAATTCATTTAACGTCTCGAACACTTGCCCTAAAACTCCTATTTCTCCTGATGCAGGAATTAAGATGTTTTGTTTTGTTTCGTCCAAAAGGGGTAGAAGGGAAGAACCCATAGATTCTGAAATAAGTACTGATTCATAAGGAATCGATTTATTTTTCAAATCATTCTTCATGATAGTTATCAAGTTATCCTTTTCATTATCTTCGCCCGTAGCCAAGAACACAATGTTTGCACGATCAAACTTGTTCACAAAAACTTGAGATGCTCTTGTGTAAAGCTTTGCTTGAGGTGTGTTTACTTGAAAAATATTCCCATTGTTTAAAACTTCTGTGTTTTTTGAAGAAAAAGGAATTACATATTTAATGTTTTTTGATTTAGAAAAATCAGAAATAATCTTTATTTGATTGTCTGATACACCCCCAACTATAAGATCCAAATTCTGCATTTCCATGGTAGTCAACAGGCTTTCTAGTTTTTTTGTATTTTCCTCTGTGCCAATATCAAACACATAGAGTTCAAGATTTGCTCCTTCTTTTTTAAGTTTCTCTACAGCCAATAAAAAACCTTCATAATACTCTTGAATGCGAATACGTTGTCCTTCATCCTTTTCTAAAAAAGGCATCAACAAACCCACTTGCATCACATTTATCTTCTCCGACTCTTTTCTTTGTGACAAAAGAACGTTTGCGCGCGATTCATTTACAGCATCTAAACGAGCAAGCTCTTGATTAAACTTCTTAACTGGTATTGTCAAAACAGCACCTGTACTTAACTCAGTTGTAGAAACACCCGGATTTTGCTTTTTGATTTCATCTACCGACACATTATAATGCTTTGCAATACTATATAATGTTTCTCCTCGCTTCACTGTATGTTGCGTTTGCTCAATTACCACAGGTCCTTCATAAGAAGAGAACGTTTCATTTGACTCGAAAAAAGGAATTCGAATAGTTTTCCCAATTTGAAATGTATGAATAGATAAACCTTTGTTTGCTGCAATAATATCTTCGGGAGTCAACGAATAAGTTTTCGACACAGAATAAAGTGTCTCTTTTGGCGAAATGGTGTGGTAACGATAATTCTCCTCTTTCACTTCACTAATTATTTTTCGTTGGGGTATCGTTAAAACAGCACCTTCCGTAATCCCATCACGCGCCGAGGGATTCAATCTATAAATTGCTTCAGGGGTAGTATTATACATATCAGCCAAAGAATAGACCGTTTCGCCACGTTCAATGTGATGATAAAACACTGAGTTTTGATCCACTATTGGTTTTTCTTGTGATGTAGGTACTGGAATATTTAATTTCTGCCCATTCATCAAACCATCTTTTGCAGAAGGGTTGTATTTTAAAATCTGATCGATAGGTAACGAAAATGTTCTCGCTATAGAAAAAAGCCCTTCACCCGGTTTCACCTCATAACGATAAAACTCTTGGCCTTCAATAGTAACTTTGGGATAAGGTAAATCCTGTGCAGTTGCCCACATAGTAACTATCGAGAAAAGTATGATCAAATATAACCTATTCATATTTTATTCTTATTGTTTGTTGCAGCATAAAAAGCTCAGTTCATTTTTTGATATACTCCAGTTATTAACTCTATCCAACACTGAAGAATTCAAAATTACATATTATTTATTTTGTTAAAGCATTGAATTAGTTTATTTTGCATTTTCTTTTTTTTCTTTGTCTCTATAATTAGCAAAACGCTCATAAAACTCAATTGCTTTATCCTTCTCCACATATTTATTGATAATCTCTTGTGCTTTGTGAAACGTTTTCTCTGCCTTTTCAAATTTTAGATCATCTGATTGCTCAATACTTTTATTGATAAGTGAAGCCGCTTTTTTAGCATCCGAGTCCATCGAGTTACAACTCATTATTGCCAAAGCAACAAACACAATTGATGCGTATCTGAGGACCCTTTTTAACATGTTAAAAAGGTGTATCGTTGCTCTTTGGGAAACTACTTTCCTCAGATGCCGTTGTATAATCGTGAGGGCGCCTGTTCATGCTCGATGTAAACTCTGCGTACTGTGGCTCCTCATCCTTAAACAGAGCGTACTCGCTCTCAAATCTCATACGCACAAGCCCCGTGGGTCCATTTCTATGCTTGGCAACAATAATCTCTGCCAAACCAATAGTCGAGCCATACTCATCCTCAGTAATTTTATAATACTCAGGACGGTGTATAAAACATACAATATCTGCATCTTGTTCAATTGCACCCGATTCACGCAAATCGGACAGTTGGGGTCTCTTTCCCTCTCCTTGCCTCGACTCCACACCACGATTCAACTGCGACAAAGCAATAATGGGTATGTCTAACTCTTTTGCCAATCCTTTCAGCGAACGAGAAATCATACTCACCTCTTGCTCACGGCTACCATAGTTCATACCGCTAGCATTCATCAACTGTAGGTAGTCGATAACTATCACCTTCACATCATGCTCACGCACCAGGCGACGGGCTTTGGTACGCAATTCGAAAATAGAAAGACTGGGCGTGTCATCCACAAAGATTGGTGCATCGTAAAGTTCTTTAATTTTGCTGTCTAAACGCTCCCATTCATGATCATTCAATCTTCCACTTTTGATTTTCTCTCCTTGAATCTGGCAAACATTCACAATCAAACGGTTCACTAATTGCACGTTCGACATCTCTAGCGAAAACACCCCAATTGGATTTTTAAAATTGACTGCTATATTTCTTGCCATCGAAAGCACCAAAGCTGTTTTCCCCATAGCAGGACGTGCAGCGATAATAACCAAGTCAGATTTTTGCCAACCCGACGTAATTTCATCCAACTTCTTAAACCCTGATTGCAATCCACTTAAGCCATCTTCCTGATTCGCCGCAATCTCTATATTGGCAAGTGCCTCTTTAATCACAGGATTAATCTGTATTACATCCTTTTTTACATTGCGTTGCGATATTTCAAATAATTTACTCTCGGTTTCCTGCATCAAATCGTCCACATCAATCATTTCATCGAAAGCCTGATTCACTACATCCGATGAAAAAGTAATAAGCTGACGCGCCAAATACTTTTGTGCTATAATACGTGCATGATACTCTATGTGAGCTGCAGAAGCTACTTTATCAGTGAGTTCTGCTACATAAACTGCTCCGCCTACTGCTTCAAGTTCACCTCTTCTCTTCAGTTCTTCTACTACTGTTAACACATCAACCGGTTTTTGCTGCATAGCCAAATTGTGTATTGCACCAAAAATAGCCTGATGTGTCGATTCGTAAAAACTTTCAGTATTAAGGATATCACTTACAATAGAGAAAGCATCTTTTTCTAGCATCAACGCTCCCAAAACCGCTTCTTCTAACTCAGGAGCCTGTGGTGGCATCTTGCCAATATCGGCTACCATAACTGCTTTTTCTACTACTCTTGTGTTCTTTTGTCGTTTTTGTTTTTCCATATTATTTTTTTATGATAAGAATTCAAAGGTACTGTTCTATTCTCAAAATTGAAAACATTTTGTTTGTAATTATAGATTTTTTGAGACAAACTTGCAAGTAATTTTTACGCCAACAAAATTCTTCTGGCTAAACAGGTATACATCACATTACTTGCATTATTAATGTGATAAATGCACAAAAGTGAATTAATGACTGAAATGCCTTTCGGAGTGCCGGCTGGCAAACTTGATGAAAAAAAGACGTTAAGTTGGGAGAGAGATTCAATGTAGTTAAATAGTTTTCTTAAAAGAACAAGACCCATTTTATAAAAGAGATGTTCAAGGTGGGCATCTCTTTTATTTAAACAATCCCCCCTTCTACTTGTTTACTGTATAACTCTAAACACAAAAAAAC
>CAZXGV010000040.1:7154-17015 GCA_964640575.1 uncultured Dysgonomonadaceae bacterium | reverse complement strand
GAAAAACGAGCTTTTTGCCCCCAAAAAGAGAAAAAAGAAGGGAGAAAAGAAGGATCGATGCCCAAAAATTGGAAAAACAAGAGAATTTTGAAGAGAAGGCGGACAAAAATCATGATTTTAACACAAAAACGTCCATCTCTATGACTAAAAAAGCAAATTATACAGTTTTGCAACGCTTCCGCGACGGTGGAAACGATTTTCAACTGTTTTCTCCATTTCCCCGGCATAATAAAAGTGCAGGAAAAATTTGCGCTGCTCGTAATTTTAAATAAGGACAAGTGGCGACTTATCCCTACAACCTATAAATCAATAGATTCACTGCTCACTGCTCACTGCTGACTCTTCACCGTTCACCGTTCATCGTTCACCATTAACAATTAATCATTCACCATTCATAATTGTCAACTTTCATTTAATAAACTCACACCTCACACCCCATACAACTCTACCTCAAATACTCCACCACCATCCCACTTATCTGCTTCAATGCTATCTCGTTCAACTTAATATTAAATTGCGAAGTAACCAATCTCTCTTCGGCTTCCAATAAGCTGTTTTGTGCTTCACGCAACCTAATTCCGGCAAGGTCGCCCAGTTTGTATCTTTCAATTGCAATTTCGTAGTTTTCTCGCGCATTCTCCACGTTCTCCTTTTCCAATTTGAAAAGCTCTAAGTTGTTAAGATAAGATTGCCACATATTCGAAAAATCGCTTTTGATGGCAAGTTGCATCTGCTCCTTTTCGAGTTTTCTGTTCTCTATTCGTGTAAGTGCATTTTTTTGTTCCCGTCTTTTATTGAATCCATCAAAAATATTTATTCCAACTGTTACTCCCACATTGGGTCCCCAGGTGCGTTGTTTGTCAAAGCTTCCGACATCATAGTTGAAGTGCGAAAACCCATAACCTGTGTTCAACCTTATGTACGGATAGTATCTGCTTTCGATGTTTTTAAGGTCGAGTTTACTCAACACAATATCCTTTTGTGTGAGTTGCAACAATATGTTTGATGACAACACCCTGTTCCACAAAACATCTTTCGATTCGAGGGGTTTTAAAACAATGGAAGTGTCGGCAGCCACCAAGGGAGTCTCTACATCTTCAACCCCCATCAATTCATTGAGTTTGATGCGGGAGGTGTTTAACACTTCGTATTGACGGATAAGGCGCGAACTATCTGCATTGAAGTCAACGCGTGCTTGTTGCAAATCTAACCTCGACAACGAACCGATTTGATACCTTGCTTCCACAATGCGAAGTTGTTCGCCCGATAGTTTCACAGCCGATTTCAGGTTTTTCATCCTCATGGTCTCTTGCACCAAATTGTAATATTCGGCAGATAGATTGGCAATAAAAGATTCGACTGAAAGCTGAGTATTAAGCTCACCCACACTTTTCAACTCCTTAAATTTTTTGTAGTTGGTTTGTGCATTGAACCCATCAAAGAGTGTCCAATTTAGATTAACACTGGCATTGAGTGTCTCTGTATTATTGTTGCGTATATTATTCTCGTCCGATCCATCGGCGGGTGTTTGATTGGCATTGTCGCTCTTCAGGTTATATCCCGTGTTGGCATCTATTGAGGGCAAAAGTCCTGCATTGCCCCATGTTACATTCCTATCGGATATGTCTTGCTTGTTGCGCATAATTCTGATATCGAAATTTTGTTCTAAACCAACTCTCAAACACTCCTCTAAATTGATGACTTGCGCCACGATGGAATGAGAATAGGATAACAGTAGAAACAAAAAAATAGCACTTAAAACTCTCTTCATTTTTTAATTTTCATTTGATAATTCATCAACCTTTTCAACTTTTCTTTGTGTTGAAATAAACATATACATGGCTGGCACTATAAATAGTGTAAGCAAAGTGGAAATGAGCAATCCCCCAATAACGGCAACTCCCATAGCAATTCGTCCATTGGCTCCTTCGCCAGTAGCAAAAGCCAAAGGAAGTAATCCTAAAATGGTGGAAGCACTTGTCATAAGAATTGGACGCAAACGCTGCACGGCTGCCCCTTGAATTGCTTCCAGCTTTTCTAAACCACTCTCTTGACGTTGGTTGGCAAACTCAACAATAAGAATACCATTCTTGGCAACCAACCCGATGAGCATGATGATACCAATTTGGCTATATATGTTCATGGTTACTCCAAATGCCCACATAAAGAAAAGTGCTCCTGTAACAGCCAAGGGAACTGTGAGCATTACCACAAGAGGATCTTTGAAACTCTCGAACTGTGCAGCAAGCACTAAAAAGATGAGCACCAATGCCAACAGAAACGCAAACATCAAACTCGAAGAGCTTTCTCTAAAGCTACGCGACTCTCCTTCGAGTGCCGTTCGGAAGGTGTCGTCGAGCACCTCATCAGCAATACGGTCCATCTCCTCGATGCTTTCGCCTAACGAGTAGCCAGGAGCAAGTCCTGCTGAAACCGTGGCAGAGTTGAAACGATTGTAACGATAGAGTTGTGGTGGCGCAACAGTCTCTTGCAACTCAACTAAATTGTCCATCTGAATCATTGCGCCTTCATTGTTTTTCAGATAGATTGATTTCAAGTCTAACGGACTATTTCTCTGCTGACGGTTGATTTCTGCCAATATCTGATACTGTTTACCACTCATATAAAAATAACCCATTCGTTGTCCACTCAATGCATATTGCAATGTTTGTCCAATATCGCGGGTGCTCACTCCCAACAGAGCAGCTTTGTCTCTATCAATCACAATTTGGGTTTCTGGTTTAGAGAACTTCAAGTTGATATCAGCCATTTGAAAGTAAGGACTTTCGTTTACTTTTGCCATAAAAGGGGGAATAAACTCTTCCAACTTATCGATAGTGGGGGCTTGCAACACATATTGAAGTGGCATACCGCCTCGACGACCACCAAAAGTGGATTGTTGACGCACAAATGCTCGCGCTGCAGTTTCGTCTCTCACTCCTTTCGATATCTCATCGGCAATCTCCATTTGGCTTCTATCACGTTCTATCATATCGGGCAAAGTAAGGCGAACCATACCGAATGTACCAAAAATAATGGTCATGTTCGATTCCTTTTCGGGTACTAACGAGTCCACTATATGCGAAATCCTGTTGGTATAATCGCGTGTATATTCGTAAGTGGCTCCTTCAGGAAGGGTTGTTCTTACCATCACTTGCGAACGGTCTTCAAGAGGAGCCATCTCACCTGGAATTGACCTTAAGAAAACAACAATAAGTATTATGGTTACTACAAAAATAGGTATCACCAATATTTTGTGGGCAACAAAATAAGTCAGCCATCTTTCGTACACACTGTTCATCTTCTCAAAGAATGGTTCAGTTTTGACCATAAACCAATTCTTCTTTTCTCGTTTCACCAAAATCTTTGATGCCAACATGGGCGTGAAGGTGAGCGCCACAAAAGAAGAAATGATAACTGCACCCGCAACCACCACACTAAACTCGCGGAAGAGTCGTCCTGTCATTCCCTCTAAAAAGACAATCGGGAAAAACACCGCTACCAACGTAATTGTGGTGGATACAACAGCAAAGAATATCTCTTTTGAGCCCTCAATAGCAGCATCACGTGGAGTCATCCCTTTCTCTATTTTCTGATAAATATTTTCGACTACCACAATGGCGTCGTCTACTACCAACCCAACTGCCAACACAATAGCAAGCATCGAAAGCACATTGATGGAAAAACCCGCTAAATACATGATAAAGAACGCCCCCACTAACGAAACAGGAATAGCGATTGTGGGGATGATTGTAACGCGCCAATCGCGTAAGAACAAGAAGATAATGATTACAACTAAAGCGAATGCGATATAGACTGTGGTTTTCACTTCATCGATAGATGCACGAATAAAACGGGTACTATCGTGTGCCACCTCTACAAACACATCGTCGGGCAAGTCTTTTTCCATTTGTTGGAGGCGAACACGCACTTCATCGGCAATTTCAATCTGATTAGCCCCCGGCTGTGGTATAATCACCGTGCTCACCATGGGGATACCATTTCGGCGAAGAATGTTCTTACGGTTCTCGGCATCTAACTCAGCAAACCCCACATCACCAAATCGAATAATACGATAATCGTCTTCTTTTATAATTAGATTGTTGAACTCCTCGGGAGTCAGCATCAATCCTAAAGTGCGGATAGAACGCTCGATGTCATCACCCTCGATGCTACCAGCAGGAAGTTCGATGTTCTCTCGATCAAGGGCAGCTTTTATCTCCATCGGAGTTGTTTTGTAGGCTGCCATTTGAACAGGGTCGAGCCACAAGCGCATAGCATATCGGTTTTCGCCCCATATTGCCACCGAACTCACATTTTGAATAGTTTGTAGACGCTCTTTCACAGTAAGCTCTGCAATTTCGGTCAATTCTAACAATGAGCGGATATCGCTCTGCACCGTAATTTGCATAATAGGTTCGGCATCGGCATCAGCCTTCGAAACAGTAGGTGGGTCGACATCGCGAGGCAAGTATCGTTGTGCCACCGACACCTTGTCGCGCACATCATTGGCGGCAGTTTCCATATCAACAGAGAGTTCAAACTCGACAGTGATACGCGAACGTCCCTGGCTACTACTACTCATCAGCGAACGAATGCCAGGAATGCCGTTAATATTCTGCTCTAAAGGTTCTGTTATTTGTTTCTCTATCACATCGGCATTGGCGCCTGGATACGAAACACTGACCGTAATGATTGGGTTGTCCACACTTGGATATTCTCGTACTGGCAAACTGGTATATCCAATTACTCCAAAGAGAACAATTACGAGGATAAACACAGTCGATAAAACGGGACGGTTTATGCTTAATTCAGATAGTGTCATTCAGTAAATCTCCTTTATTGTTTATTCTTCAATGTGTGCAATTGACACATTCATACCATCGCGCAACTGCATCACTCCTGTTGTTAACAATGTATCGCCCAAATTCAATCCCTCCAGAACCTGAACCGAAGAGGAGGTGCGAAGTCCTTTTGTGAGCACTACTCTATGTGCCTTTCCGTTTTTGTAAGTGTACACAATGTCTTGTCCCATTTCGGCGATGGTTGACATATTGGGAACGACAATGGTATTGGTTATTTCACGCAGTTGAATCTCTATATTGGCAGATCTACCAGGTTTCATCTTACCTCCAGGATTGGCATAACGAGCACGTGCTTTCATTGTCAATCCTTCGAGTGTTGTTTCAACAGCATATACCGTAGCCTCATAAGTATTCAAGTCATTCTCTACTTTAAACGTAAGTTTTGTTCCATTATTAATCTCATCTACCTGAGTTTCGTTGACAGAAAACTCTATCTTGAGAGGCGATATTTTGGTAAGCTTCGACACAATCACCTGTGGCGATGCATATGTACCCTCGCTCACCATGCGCAAACCAATCATTCCACTAAACGGGGCTCGCAACTCTGTTTGTGCAATGCGAGCTTTGATTAACTCTACATCGGCTTGCAGCTTTTCGTACTCGGTGGTAACTGTTTCAAAAGCTTCTTGACTCACTGCATCTTTATCCAAAAGTGTTCTTTGACGATACACCCTCTCTTGAGCAAGTGGCAATTGAGCCTCCAGTTTTTTTAGTTCTGCTTGCAGTGGTGCATCGTTCACCTTTGCCAACAGTTGCCCTTTGTTTACAAACGAACCCTCTTTGAAATTGATTTGGGTAATTTTGCCTGAGGTTTCAAAAATCAAATCCACCTCTTCGTCTGGTAACAACACGCCCGTTGTTCTATAAACGTCACTCAATGTTTGTGGTTTTAGAATCATAGCATTCACACTCAAACTTTGATTGCGAGGTGAAGCCATAGAGGGCGCAGATGGTTGGTCGCTTTTACTATGAAAAGAGCTTTTAATTTTTGGATAGAAAATCATACCAAGCAATAATAGGACAATTCCTACAACTACTACTATTTTTACAGGTTTACGCATTTTATAATTTTATGTTTCAAGTTTAGAACTTTAAAAGTACAGCTTTTATACGAAAGAGACACTTAATGATTCGAATTTTACCTATTTTTGAGAATTAACAATACAAACAAATTCAATCAAATAATTGTTTAACAAATAAATCCTTACTTATTTGAAAGAGTTGAACAAAATTAATTTCACATTTATTACACCCTTTTTTTTGAAAATCCTGCTTATATGAAAGTATTACGAAACACACTATTAATTGCACTTTTCTTATTTATGAATATCACACATGATGCGAGTGCGCAAGATTGGGCAAATCTCAATCGATTTGAAAAAGAAAACTCGGAAGTTGGACTACCAAAAACGAATGAAGACCGTGTTGTATTTATGGGCAACTCCATCACAGAGGGATGGTTGAAACATGTCCCAGAGTTTTTCGACAACGCTAATTATGTCAATAGAGGCATTGGAGGACAAACCACGCCGCAAATGTTGATTCGATTCAGAGAAGATGTGCTGAAGCTATACCCCAAAGTAGTGGTTATTTTAGCTGGCACAAATGACATTGCTGGTAATACGGGACCTTCGACATTGGAGATGATTGAAAACAACATCTACTCGATGGTTGATTTGGCAAAAGCACATAATGTAGAGGTTGTGCTATGCTCGGTTGTTCCTGCATTCGATTTTCCTTGGAGAAAAGGGCTGGAACCTGCAGAAAAGATTGTAGAACTCAATAGCCGATTGAAGCGATATGCCGACAGACATGGTATTGTGTATGCCGATTATTTCACACCCTTGGCGGATGAGAGAAATGGACTGAAAGATGAGTACACCCATGATGGCGTTCATCCCAACAGAGCAGGCTATGAAGTGATGGCTCCTATTGCGGAGAAAGCAATAGCGAGGGCTTTGGTGCTTTGGAATAATAATCGCAAACAGAAGTGACAAACATTTACTTCGTTAGCACTGTTCGAGAGACTTGCACCAACCAGGACAGAAAGGAATTTATAAAAGAAGAATTTCGCTAACGCGACACAAGCAATTAGCAAATGCGCGCAAGCAGATCTTGCACAGCCAACAGTGTGGTATGAGGTGCATATATTAACAATGATACAATGAATGCTATGAGTTAATTCTCTACATTGCAAATATAATATATAAACTATGAATAAAGAAGCCATCCTTTTAGGTGCAACCGGATTAACAGGGTCACATCTGTTGGAATTACTACTACAGGATTCTGAGTACAGCAGTGTAAAAGTTTTCACACGCCAGAAGCTCACAATTTCAGACCCAAAGATAGAAGAACACGTGATTGACCTTTTAAAACTATCTGACTATGCCCATGAGTTTACTGCCGATGTGGTGTTTTGCTGCATTGGGACAACCAAAGCAAAAACTCCCGATAAAAACCTATATCGAGCTATTGATTACGGCATTCCAGTGGAAGCTGCCAAACTTGCGAAGCAAAACTCAATTCGCCATTTTATAGTTGTATCGGCTTTGGGAGCAAATCCGAACAGCAGAGTTTTTTACAGTCGACTAAAAGGAGAAATGGAACGTGATGTGCTTGCTCAGCAAATTGAGAACACTCACTTGCTGCAGCCTTCATTGATAGTGGGCAACAGAGAAGAAAAAAGAATGGGAGAAGACCTATCCAAGCACTTTATGAAACTGTTTGGTTTTTTAATCCCTGCACGATACAAAATGATTCATGGCAAGACAATAGCACAAGCAATGGTGCAACTTGCACGCAAAGCAAGTCAAGAACAAGTAATTCCTTCGGATAAAATTAAATTATTAGCAAAAAAATATGAATAGAAAACTTACTCCCACCGACTCACATTTTTTAGCTTTATGCATCGACCTTGCCGAAGAAGCTTTGGAGGCAGGAGACAAACCATTTGGATCTATCTTGGTGGATAAAAACAATGATATTTTAGCTCAAGCACGCAATAGAGTGAATGCTGTGAATGCATTGGCACACCCTGAATATGAATTGGCTGAATGGGCATTGAACAACCTCACCCCAGAACAACGCCAAGAGAGCACAATGTACACCAGTGGCGAACACTGCCCGATGTGTGCAGGTGCACATGGTATGGCAGGTATCGGGACAGTGGTATATGTGGGTTCAGGACGGCAATTGAATCAGTGGATTGAAGAGTTCGAAGCCTCATCTCCGCTCATCAATTTGCTCCCTATCGAAGATGTTGTGAAAGATATAACAGTGCGAGGACCTGCAGAGGGCGAGTTATTGGAGAGAATTAAAAATCTGCACAGAAAGTCACATACTAAAAACAAACAATGAATATCAACATAAGGATGACAACAGCCCTAAGATTATTTATGCTAATAATAGGTGTAGCTACGTCTCTTCTTGTGAGTTGCAAACAGAGAGACACTATCGATACTGTTGAAGCCATGATGCCAAAAGCCATTACTGTGCACAACAACAAATTTGTGGACAACCATGGCAGGCAAGTAATATTGAACGGTATCAATGTGGTAAACAAATCAAAAGAGCAAGGTTACCTTGTATCTGAAGACTCAACTTTATATTCAAAATTGAGGAGTTGGGGATTCAACACTATACGCTTTGGCATTATATGGGCTGGATTAGAACCCGAACCAGGTGTATACAATGAAGAATACCTAAAAGGGATAGACCAACACATACAATGGGCAGCCAATAACGATATATTTGTTGTACTCTATATGCACCAAGATTTATACAGTGTGCTCTATGGAAGTGGTGCACCAAGATGGGCTACACTGCACGAAAATAAATATCACAAAACAGGCGATGTGTGGAGTGACACCTACTTTATGAGCGAAGCTGTACAAACCTCATTTGATAATTTCTGGGCAAACGCTCTCGCTTCCGACAGTATCGGATTGCAAGACCATTACGCACAATTGTGGCAACATATAGCCAAACGCTATGCCAACACCCCAACAGTGATTGGCTATGATCTGATGAGTGAGCCTTTCGCGGGTTCTTCCGCACTACAGGCTATACCCACTCTGCTTACTGCTTATGGCGAAATGATGTATGATACAACGGGAAAAGAACTCTCTCGACAAGAATTGGAGTTGATGTGGAGTAATATAGAAGAGAGAACCAAAGCATTGAAGGATGTATCAACTGCACAAAGCTTCGCATCGGTAGTTGATGTTTTATTCCCACTCAACAGAGAGTTTGAAGCACACAAGTTGCAACCATTCTATCAAAAAGTGAGCGATGCCATCAGGGAGGTGGATGGGTTAACTGCACTTTTTTTAGAACACTCATATCTCAGCAACATAGGAGTAAGAAGCAGCATTGCACGAACCACACTTGTAGATGGTTCGCACGATTCACTGTTGGTATATGCACCTCATGGTTACGACTTGGTAAGGGATGCAGAAGATGCATCAGATGCCTCTCCTGAACGTATCAGTTTTATTTATAATCGCATCGAAGAAACAGCACAAAGATTGAACATGCCCGCTTGGTTGGGCGAATGGGGAGCTTTTTATCGTCACGACGAAAATGTTGTGCCTATTGCACAACACGCAATGAAACAAATAGAGACCCATCTTTTTGGAAATGCGTATTGGAGTTACGAATCCAAAATGGACAAGTTGCTTTATTTCAAACAAGCCCTGTTGCGACCCTACCCTGCCTACACAAATGGCGAGTTGGTGGCGTATAGTTATGACAGAGCAAACAAAACCTTTACCATGACATGGCAAGAGGACGAAACAAACGATGCGCCCTCTCTCGTATTTGTGCCTTCTATTGCCACAGATGCAATAAAGGCAATAAAAAAATCATTCGATGCGACGATTGTATCCATTCCAAACTCATCTGCGGGATGGTTGGTGGTGGCTCCCTTAATGAGTGGGAAAAAGAGAAAATTGACTATACGGTTGTGATGGAGGTGATGCGTAAGCAGAGGTAA
>CAZXGV010000040.1:0-7054 GCA_964640575.1 uncultured Dysgonomonadaceae bacterium | reverse complement strand
AAAAGAGAAAATTGACTATACGGTTGTGATGGAGGTGATGCGTAAGCAGAGGTAAATCGTAAGTGATAAAACCGAGAAAAAGGATGAGTAGTGGACAGTTAACCTTTTGACTTTTAGGTTGTAGAGGCAAGCTGCGACTTGTCCTTATTTAAAATCAAGATGAGGTTCCACAGTTACCTGTCTGTAGCACAGACCTATAGAATACTTCGATAGATGTGACCATCTATCTGCCTCTAACAAAAAGAAACCAACACACAAGTTACCACACACTTATTCTCTACTCACCTTATCCAAAATAATTAAATCCTCTTCATCGAGCTTTAATGAGGGTGCATCAATCAAAGATTGCAACTGACTTCTACTTGTGGCACTTACTATGGAAGAAGTAATAGTGGGTTGTGCCAATTGCCATGCTAAAGCCACGGTAGCTGGTTTGCTATTGTATTTGCTCGCAATTGTATCGAGTGCATCGAGAACCGCATATCCTCTTTCGTTTAGATAATGTTTGAGACCTCCACCTCGGACACTCTTTCCTAAGTCAGCTTCAGAACGATACTTGCCAGTTAAAAAACCCGATGCTAAAGAATAATAAGGCATTACCGCTAAATTATATTTTTCAACCAGAGGTTTATATACAGTTTCGTAGTTAGCTCGTTCCATCAAATTATAATGCGGTTGTAATGCAACATATTTTGACAATTTGTTTTTTTCTGCTGTCTCAAAAGATTCAGTAAGACGTTCGGGTGAGAGATTAGACGCGCCAATGTATCGAAGCTTACCCATCTTAATAAGTTCATCGTAAGTTGACAATGTTTCCTCAACTGGTGTTATATTATCGTCGAAGTGAGTGTAGTACAAATCAATACGATCAGTTTGCAGACGTTGTAGCGACTCATCAACCGATTTGAGAATATGTTGTCTGCTAATATCCTTTGGATGCTCTTTAGTTTGAGAGCCCACCTTGGTAGCAATAACCAAACTGTCTCGATTATTTCTTGCCTTCATCCACTTTCCTAAAATAGTTTCTGACTGTCCACCAATACCATTCACCCACCACGAATAGGTGTCGGCTGTGTCAATAAAATTGAATCCGGCAGCTACAAAAGCGTCTAATATAGCAAATGACTCCTTTTCATTTAATGTCCATCCAAGAACATTGCCTCCAAAATTAATACGTGTAATTTTTAGATTTGTAATTCCTATACTTATTTTTCTCATTGTGTTGTTTTCTGTGAAATTCTTAGTTATTGGACCAATTATTCTCTTTATTAATCCCTAAAGCTATACTATACAACAATTTCCTGCCATTTAGGTTTAGAATTTTATATTACACCTTTTTATAAAGTTCCACAATTGTAATGCATAGCACTCTTGTTTAATACAGTGTTTACTTTGTTATTAGAAAAAAAACACCCGTTCGCAGACGTTTTCCAAATCGGCTTGCTCTGGGTTCATATAAATTTCACAGGGTGAATGCTGTGTAAGCAGCGGTAAGTGGCAAGACCGTGTAAAAAGAACATGAGCAGTGAAAAGTTAACCTTTTGATTATAGGTTGTAGGAACAAGTCGCTACTTGTCCTTGGTCAACAATAACACCACTGGTAATTCTATTTAAGATAAGAAAGTGGATGACTAATAACACAATCTGATCAGCTGTGATTTTTATTTGTGCGAAAAAATTCTTACATTTGTTTCAAGAGGTGCATTTAGTTGCATCAAGTTTTGGTATTTGGTTTTTTCACAAAATTGTTAACTCCTTCTAACCTCTTCTAATGCAAACCTTTTGCACAAATTCAATTTTATTTAATTTATTATTTTCATATGAACATTTTTATCGCTGGGTTAACTTATCAAATTACAGAACCCGATTTAAGAGAACTTTTTGAAGAATACGGAACAGTTTCTTCAGCAAAAATTATTACAGACAGATTTTCAGGACGCTCAAGAGGTTTTGGATTTGTAGAAATGGATGATGACACGGAAGGACAACGTGCTATTGAAGCGCTAAACGAAGCAGAATATGATGGACGTACTTTAACAGTATCCGTAGCGAGACCACGCAAAGAACATCAAAACAGGAGCAGATATTAAAGCATTAGTTTAGGATTACTACACTATAAATATCAGGAGGAAGTCTTTAAGCAGACTTTCTCCTTTTTCATTTTAAAAGTGTCTTAGAAGTATCGCTCAATTGCAGAATATCTATACAGGTTAACCAAAGTCTGTGCACCTAAAAAAAGACTATCTCTATTTATTTGCAGAGATAGTCTTCTTTTAATTACTCAATATAATAGGATGTAGTTCCCTCTATTGCAATCCCGAAGTGGTTACTTCTCTATTAATTTTAGAAACCAATCCTTGTAATACATTGCCTGGTCCTAATTCAATAAATTCTGTTGCACCATCTTCTATCATATTTTCTATGGAATGTGTCCATTTAACAGGAGATGTTAACTGGATATTCAGGTTCTCTTTGATAACAGTGCTATCTGTTTCACCTTTTGTAGATACATTTTGATAGACAGGGCAAATTGGCTCCTCAAATTTAGTTTCGGCTATTGCTTCCGAGAGTACCACCTTTGCAGGCTCCATAAAGGGAGAGTGAAATGCACCACCCACTTGAAGCTTCAGTGTGCGTCGAGCACCAGCCTCTTTCAGTTTATCACAAGCCTTTTCTACACCAGGTATGGAACCTGAAATTACAACTTGTCCTGGACAATTATAATTGGCGGGAACTACTATATCATCAATTAAATCACACACATTTTCTACCGACTCATCTGGCAAACCCAACACTGCAGCCATGGTAGATGGTTGTATTTCGCATGCTTTTTGCATGGCAAGAGCACGTTTGTAAACAAGTTTAAGTCCATCTTCAAACGATAGGGCTTTTGCAGCCACCAATGCAGAAAACTCACCTAATGAGTGTCCTGCCACCATGTCTGGTTTAAACTCATCTTCAAGTGTAGCTGCCAAAATTACCGAATGAAGGAAAATTGCAGGTTGAGTAACTTTTGTTTGACGCAAATCTTCTTCAGTTCCTTCAAACATTAAGTCTGTGATTCTGAAACCCAAGATTTCATTCGCTTGTTCAAACATCTCTTTTGCTTTGGCCGATTCATCATAAAGATTTTTGCCCATTCCCACAAATTGAGCTCCTTGACCTGGAAAAATATAAGCTTTCATTATTTTTTAATTAAAATATTTACTCTAAAAACAATCTTTTCGACTGCAAAAATACGAAAAATAGAATCTCTACAAAACTGTTTGACTATTTATACCTGTTATCGTAAATTAATTATATGCTTCATGATAGCAGAATGAATGCTTGAGTTGGTTGCTACTAACTGTTTGCCGTAAATATAATTTGCTCCTGATTTATAGTCCGTTATTTTACCCCCTGCTTGTTGCAAAATGAACGCACCAGCCGCCACATCCCAAGGCGACAATCCCGAATGAAGATATGCATCGTATCTGCCACATGCCACAAAACAAAGTTCTATGGCTGCAGAGCCATTCACTCTGAATGAGGCATCGCCAAAATGATTCCAGATATTATTTAAAACACTTTTAGTTTCACTATCTACATGATAAGGGATTCCAAATCCAATAAAGCCGTTTTTAAGTTCATCTTTTGTGCTCACATTTATTATCTCGTTGTTCAGCCGAGCTCTTTCGCCCTTAATGGCTACAAACATTTCGTCGGCAAGTGGGTCGTAAACCACTCCAAGGATAGTTTCATTTTTATATGTCAGCGCAATACTAACATTGTAGGGTGCAAGTCCATGCACATAGTTGGAAGTGCCATCCAGTGGATCGATAATCCATGTGTAATCTTTTCTAACTTGCTCTACTGTTTCTTCTTCTGTAAGAAAACCGGCGTCAGGGATAACACTCTTCAGGGCACTTACCAATTGTTTTTCTGCTTCTTTGTCAACATACGACACATAATCGCGCGTGCCTTTCATCTCTATCGCAGAAGTTTTCAGGTTCGACTGTTCGTCTTTTAGATATTCTCCAATTTCATTTGCTATGTTGCAAACTTGATCAACTGTTTTATTTAAATCTAAATTCATTTCTATTGTTTTAAGTCATTAAGAAAAGGGGAAGCATTTTTATTGTAGTATGCATGTCCCTTTCTCTTGTAACGGATTATCTGTCTTTATTTATTAGGCTCTGGATACATTGAGTCCCACCATCGTGAATCATCTTTCAGCCATTTTGAAAACCAAGCATAAATGGCATGATTCCATTCAATGCGTTTTTCGTAATCATAGATAGCATGATTTTCACCTTCCACTTGTATAAACTCAACTTCTTTACCCAATAGCTTTAAAGCTGTGTACATTTGAATGCTTTCGCCAATCGGCACATTTGTATCCACAGTGCCATGAAGGAGTAACAAGGGCGTGTTTATCTTATCGGCTTGAAAAAGAGGGCTTTGCTTGATGTACAAATCTTCGTTGTTCCAAGGATAACTTCCAGCACTTGCGCCCGAACTATAAGAATATCCCCAATAGCCAACTCCCCAATAACTCGTGATATTGCTAATGCCAGCATGTGAAACTGCTGCTGCATAAAGATCGGTTTGAGTTTGCAAATACTGGGTCATGAAACCGCCATAAGATGCACCAATACAACCGATATTATCACCATCAACAAAAGAATGATCAGCTACAAAAGCTTTAGTTCCTTCTATAATTTCCTCAGCAGTTTGTATGCCCCATGCATTTACATGACGTGCCGAGAACTCTTGACCGTAACCAGTAGTTCCACTTGGTTGCAGAGTATATACTACATAGCCTTGTGCAGCATACACATGCAGTGGGTAAGTACTTTCGAAAACTCGTTGTGTAGGGCTTGTGCCACCATAATAATATACTATAAGCGGATATTTCTTATTCGAATCGAAGTTGGGAGGTAGATAGTAGCGACCTTCAATTTCATCTCCAAATGATGATTTGAAATTCCAATCTTTCACTTCGCCCAAAGAGAGTTGAGACAATCGCTCAGAATATGGATCTTCGAGTAAAGTAGATTTTTCGTTCTTTAGGTTCACTATATAGCATCTGTTTGAGTTCGAAACGCTCTGCCCCGTGTATGATGCCCACTCTGACTCGTTGGCTAGGTCGAATGAGTTAATCACATCTTCGTTCAAATTTAATTTTGAGAACTTGCGTCTCTTAGGATTGTACTTATATACGTTTTCTCTATCTCTATCTTGCACACGAAAATAGATATGATTGTCTGCCTTACTCCAATTTTGAGCATTGATAGAAGGGTTAAAGTCTTTTGTTATTGGATCTATTTTCTTCGTAGCAAGATCCATAATGAATGCTTGCGTATCGTAGCTATTGGCAATTTGATCATCCTTTATATTAAGCCCTATTCCATTGAAAGATTCTGGAGCACCAGTAATAAGTATTTGTTTGTTATCGGGTGAAAACTGTGCACTGGAAACAAATTTTTCATTTTCCCACAATGTGTCAATTTCCATTGTTCCCAGTTCCAATAGATACATTGAATTAGTTTTGAAAGGGCGCTCAGTCAAAGCTTCTTCGGTAGTAGAAAAAAGTAGTTTTTTGCCATCAGAAGAAACATCATTGAGTCGTGCAGTTTTTTTTCCAAATGTTATCTGTTGCGATAAGCCTGTATCAAAAAAGTACTGATAAATGAAATATCTATTCCTATAGTTCGATTGACGATCATCGGGAGCCAACAATCGTTTTAAGTTGGTGGGTGACTTGACTGTTAGAGTCTCCTTGCTCGAATAGAACATCGATTTTTCATCAGGCGCAATCGTAAATATTTCCAAAGGTAGATTTTCGGCAATGACAGTTGACTCTTTAGTAAGCGGATCAAGCTTAAACATCGTTCTTCCGTTTTCTGTGTTAGTGAGATACGATAACATATCTGATTTGGGCATCCATTTCACTTGTGAGCGTTTTGATGTTTCACTGATGGCTATGCGTTTCTCTTTCGTATCATACACTTGCATACTACTTGTTGATTTACCACCAGTCAGAGTTTGGGTAGTTGATATCAACACAAATCTTCCACTTGGAGATATTGATGAAGTCCTCACCCTATTGCCTTCTAAGATATCTTTAATATCGATGTTGCGCAACGAGTTATCAGTCAAGTACAGGTTGAGTAAAGAGTCTTTTTCGTTGGCTTTCACTTCTATTTTCACTGCAGCCGCATCAAAGGGTTGTGAGTTGACAGCCAATAGTTTCACTACAACTCGCGAATTATTCAATGTTCCGTCCAATGTAGCTTCTGCTGATCCAGCATTCGATATACTATCAGTTGCGTTACTCTTTGTTGCTTTTTTCTCACCATTAATATATACCTCCAAAATATTTGGCGAAGTAACAGTGAGTTTAGCTTTACCATAATCGTCGCCGCCAAGATAAAATGACAGCAAATGAAGTGTATATTCCGAATCTGATTTATCGATGTAAAAAAACCCAGTAGTATCTGCTGTTAATGAATTGGTAAAACTGTCGTGTTTCGGAATGGAAAGATGACTCGAAAGTAATAGTTTGTCAGAAAACTTCTCATCTTTAAGATTTACACTATCCAATAGGATAGGTTTTTGTATTGCTATAGGCTCGAAGGTTCTAACACTGTTCAGAGAAACTTTCGATTGTGCAATAAGTCCAATAGCACAAACGAGGAGTGCCATCAATAACTTAAGTTTGTTGTACATGCGTTTATTTTTTATTACAAATAATTATTCCATACAAAATGGTTGGGAAAATCGATTGTGGGTTTTTTCTCAAAAAAACCATAAACTGCTGTTCCCGATCCCGACATGGAGGCATAAAGTGCACCATTGTCATATAGAGTTTGTTTTATTTCGGCAATGGCTGGGTGTTTCTTGAAAATAGATGTTTCAAAATCATTGTACATATAAGTACGCCACTCTTGTATCGGTAGTTTCACAACTTCTTTTAGTGACATTTCGGGTTGTTGTGGTACAATCTCAGCATATGCATCTTTGGTAGAAACAGACACATTAGGTTTCACCACTATTATATAATAGTGGTCAA
>CAZXGV010000039.1:0-17068 GCA_964640575.1 uncultured Dysgonomonadaceae bacterium | reverse complement strand
CCAACGTATGTATTTACGCATCAAATATACAACATTCGTAAATATAAAGTTTATAACATTCGTATATCATTCAACATTGAATATATGCAGATCATTCCTAAGCCTATTATTTATAACATAATAATCAAAGATAAAATCGAAAAAAGAATAGAGTTTGCGAATGTTTTGTTATTTTTGTGTATATAGCTAAATACAATAAAATGGATATAGAAGGATTACTAGTAAAGTTTGAGCAAAAACTTATATTACAACGTTACAGCCCAAGCTCAATTCGGAATTACAAAAGTGCAGTGAAAAGTTTTCTTGAAGTTGCAGAAAAGAAATTCTCTCATCCCAGTGAGTTGGACGAAGTATCAATTGAAAAATATGTTTTGTGGAAAGTTCAAAGACACAAAATTGGTAGTTCACAACAGCGGATGATTGTAGCTTCAATTGATAAGTTTTACGCTTCGATATACAATAAGAAGCTAAATATTAAACATCTCTATCCTGCTCGTAAATCGTACTCTTTGCCAAATTATTTGACAATAAATGAAGTGAAATCACTGACTAATAGCTTGGAGAACATCAAACACAGGTGTATAATTAAATTGCTGTATGGATCGGGCTTGCGACTAAGCGAACTGCTTCACCTGAAAGTCACTGACATTGATTCTGAAAGTATGGTCATACATATAAAAAAATCAAAAGGCAATAAAGATAGAGTTGTGATGTTGTCAAAAGCTTTATTAGAAGAATTGCGCATTTACTTTATAAAATACAAACCAGTCGACTTTTTATTTGAAGGTCAGTCTGGCGGGATGTATTCCCCTAAATCTGTACAAGTGATTGTAAAGAATGCGGCATCAAAAGCAGGAATCAAGAAAAAAGTAACTCCCCATACATTAAGACACAGTTTTGCAACCCATCTGTTGGAAGCTGGAACTGACATACGTTTCATTCAACAACTGCTAGGTCATAGTTCCATAAAAACTACGGAAATTTACACCCATATTGCTGATGTAACGAAATCTAAAATAAAGAGTCCACTCGATTTGCTATAATATCATATTAAAAAACTGCAACACCTACTCAATACTGCTTATATTATATGTGAACCAATAGCCACAGAATAACAATATTTTCTAAAAGCTTTTTAAAACGAACATTTTATATTAATTTTGTGTGTATTCTTTTGGAAACCAAAGGTAGCAAGTGAAACAGTTGGTCTCCATTTTTTATGACTCAACAAAACAAAATGAAAATATTAACCCAACATTATAAATAATAAAAACAAATTATGAGTAAATCGAAAGAAAAACTTTTCACTGATTTTCCACCAGTAACCACTGAAGAGTGGATGGAAAGAGTAAAGGTCGACCTCAAAGGTCGCGACTTTGAAAGGAGATTGGTTTGGAAAACAAACGAAGGTTTTAATGTAAATCCTTTTTATCGTAGCGAAGACATTCAAGATTTTGAGTGGACTGACAATTTACCAGGAGAATTTCCTTATGTGCGTGGCACAAAAACGGATAACGATTGGTATGTGCGTCAAGACATAGATGTGAAAGACTTTGCTAAAGCAAACGAAAAAGCTTTGTTGCTAATCAATGAAAAGGGAGTTACTTCTTTAGGCTTCGTGCTTTCAGGTGAAGGTCTTACAGCCGAAAATATTGCCACACTCCTTAAAGGTATAAATCCTGAAAAGGTAGAGCTTAATTTCAAAACTTGTATCAACTCAACATTAAAAGTTACTAAACTAATAGTAGACTATATTACCAGTTTAGATGTTAATGTAATGGAGTGTTTTGGTTCTGTAGATTATGACCCATTCCGCAAGATTTTCAAATTGGGTGTTGATGTACCTAACTGGAAGGATGAATTAGCTGAAATTGTAACTGCTTCTGCGCGATTGCCACGCTATCGAGTAGTATCTATTACGGGCAGTGACTTTGCAAATGCAGGGGCATACCTTTTCCAAGAGTTAGGTTATAGCTTAGCTTATGGAAATCAGGTGTTAAGTGCACTTATTGAAAAAGGTGTTGAGACTACAATGGCTGCCAAGAAAATAAAATTCAACTTCGGAGTAGGAACTAACTACTTCATGGAGATTGCAAAATTTCGTGCAGCACGCTGGTTATGGGCAGAAATTGTAAATGCATATAAAGCACCATGTCCTCACGAGTGTGACTTTACTGCTGAAGATGGTACATGTCGTTGTGCAACTAAGATGAATATGCATGCTGTAACCAATTCATACAATGCTACTGTTTACGATGCTTATGTAAACTTGTTGAGAACTCAAACCGAAGCAATGTCTGCCACATTAGGTGGAGTCGACTCGTTGACAGTGCTTCCGTTTAATCATACTTATCAAAACGCAACAGACTTTACAAACCGTCTCGCGGTTAATCAACAATTGCTACTGAAAGAAGAAGCACATTTTGATAAAGTTGCTGACCCAGGTGCAGGTTCTTATTACATAGAGAAACTTACAAGCTCATTGGGCGAAGAAGCATGGAAGTTATTTCTTGAAATAGATGAAAAAGGATTTTACGATTTATTGATAGCAGGAAAAATTCAAGACGATATCAATACCTCACACGAAGGACGCTCATTTGCTGCAGCTCGCAGAAAGGAAGTGCTTGTAGGAACAAATCAATATCCAAGCTTTGGAGAAAAAGTAAGCGATAAGTTTGAAGAAAGTTATACTCCCCTTAATGAGTGTGGATGTGGAGAAGAAAAAGAGACTCCTCTAAAAAGATTGAACAGCAAACGACTGGCTGAATCTTATGAAAAGTTACGCTTAGCAACAGAGCGAAGCGGCAAGACCCCTAAAGTATTTATGTTGACTATTGGCAATTTGACCATGAGATTGGCACGTTCTCAATTCTCTGCAAACTTTATGGCATCAGCTGGTTATGAAATAATAGACAATTTAGGATTCGAAACTGTGGAAGAGGGTGTGAAAGAAGCTCGCAAGAAAAATGCTGACATCATAGTGCTCTGTTCAAGTGACGATGAGTATGAGAAATTCGCTCCTGAAGCTTATAAGTTAATCGAAGGCAAAGAGATATTTGTGGTAGCAGGTGCTCCCAAATTTGCAGATGACTTGAAAGCACAAGGAATTGAATATTTTATAAATGTAAGAAGCAACGTGTTGGAAATGTTGACTCAATTTAATTCTCTTTTAGGCATCAAATAGTCTTTGAAGTAAAATGAAAAATACTGCGTTACCCTTGTCTTTGTCATTTATTATCAAAGCCTACGAAAAGCAGTAATTTTATATACAAAGTAATTATTAATGAGCAGAAAGCAACACATAAAAAACTACCTTATTGCAGCACATCCGTGGTCGTTTCCGGCTTCGGCAATGCCCGCATTGATTGCATTCACCTTTGTTCTTTATTCTTACCAAACGGGAGTTCTCACAACCGTGAATTGGGTAAATGGAGTGCTAGCAATAGTGGGAGCAGTTATTTTTCATGCATCAGGCAATATAATAGGTGATTATTATGACTTTGTGAATGAAGTAGATGGAGAAGAGAAAACTGGACCAATACGCTTGTTAGTAACAGGTTATTTTAAGCCAAAAACAATTTTGTTTTATAGCATTTCTGTTCTAACAGTAGGTATCATTTTAGGAGTTTACTTAATGTCTCAATCTGGTCTTCCTCTATTTTTCATCGGGTTGCTTGGAATTTTGTGCGCTCTTTTTTATTATAAACTAAAATACATAGCATTAGGCGAAGTGGTTATTTTCATATCTTTTAGTCAGTTGATAGGATTAGGAGTGGTATATGTGATGACCAATCAATTAATATGGAGTAGCTTGCTGGTAGTTGCGCCTGTAGGCTTGTTGGTGGTGAGTATTTTGCATGCCAACAATACGCGCGATTTAGTTTTAGATAAAAAAGCTGGTATAAAGACACAAGCAATTGTTTTGGGCATCGATGGCTCTAAAATACTTTACCAAACGCTAATTTTAGCTGCATACATATTAGTTGCAATTATTGTAACGTTTCGATTGCTTCATCCATTTAGTTTTGCTGTGCTACTTTCTTTGCCATTAGCTCTTAAGAGTATAAAAAGAATGAAACAAGTGCGCGTCAACTCATTACACAAAATAGATACATTAGATGTAGATACTTCAAAGTTAGTAGCTATATTTAGTTTATTGCTAATTGTGGGCAATGTGATTGGTAGCTTTGTTTAAATAAAAAATATTCAATTAAAATCCACAAGCATTTATCAATAACGATAAGAAAAGCTTAAAGAAAATCTATAAAATAATGAAACCAAATTTTAAAGAAATAGACATAAAAACTGACAGTTTTGCCGATAAAACAGACGTTAAAGACTGGACAGAGAAAAATGAATTTAATCCCGACTGGCATACAGCAGAACTGATTCCTGTGAAACCAGTATATACAAAAGAAGATTTGAAAGGCATAGAACATTTGGACTATGCAGCTGGTGTTCCTCCATATTTGCGTGGACCCTATTCAACTATGTACGCTATGCGTCCATGGACAATCCGCCAATATGCAGGGTTTTCAACTGCTGAAGAATCAAATGCATTTTATCGTCGCAACTTGGCGGCTGGACAAAAAGGTTTGTCAGTTGCATTCGACTTGCCCACTCACCGTGGCTACGATGCCGATCACGAACGTGTGACAGGCGATGTGGGTAAAGCAGGAGTTTCTATCTGTTCTGTTGAAGATATGAAAATTCTTTTCGATCAAATTCCTCTCAACGAGATGTCAGTATCGATGACGATGAACGGTGCTGTGCTTCCTATTCTTGCATTCTACATTGTAGCTGCACAAGAGCAGGGTGCTGAACTACACGAGATGCAAGGAACTATTCAAAACGATATTCTGAAAGAATTTATGGTGCGTAACACATATATATACCCACCCGCATTCTCAATGAAGATTATTGCAGACATTTTTGAGTATACTTCTCAAAAAATGCCACGATTCAACTCTATCTCAATTTCAGGATATCACATGCAAGAAGCCGGTGCTACAGCCGATATTGAATTGGCATATACACTTGCCGACGGATTGGAATACTTGCGTGCAGGAATTGATGCAGGAATTGATGTGGATGCTTTTGCTCCTCGTTTATCGTTCTTCTGGGGCATTGGAATGAATCACTTTATGGAGATAGCCAAGATGCGCGCTGCTCGGATGTTGTGGGCTAAGATTGTGAAAACTTTCGACCCCAAAAATCCAAAGTCATTGGCACTACGTACACACAGCCAAACATCTGGTTGGTCGCTCACAGAGCAAGACCCATACAATAATGTGGGTCGCACATGTATTGAGGCTATGGCAGCAGTGTTAGGTCACACCCAATCGTTGCACACCAACGCTCTCGATGAGGCTATTGCACTACCAACCGATTTTTCGGCTCGTATTGCACGTAATACTCAAATATACATTCAGGAGGAAACTTCTGTTATTAAGCATGTTGATCCATGGGCTGGCTCATACTATGTTGAATCGTTGACAAAAGAGATAGTTGAAAAAGCATGGGCACATATTGAAGAGATTGAAAGTTTAGGCGGAATGGCAAAAGCCATTGAAACAGGTATTCCTAAAATGCGTATTGAAGAAGCTGCTGCACGTACACAAGCACGTGTGGATGCAGGAAAACAAACTATTATAGGTATCAACAAATATCGTTTGGAGAAAGAAGACCCAATTGATATTCTTGAAGTTGACAATACTGAAGTACGCAAACAGCAGATTGCTCGTTTAGAGAAGCTAAGAGCTGACCGTGATCCAGAAGCTGTGAAAAAAGCATTGGCTGCACTTACAAAATGTGCTGAAACAGGCGAAGGTAATTTATTAGAACTTGCAGTGGAAGCTGCACGTGTACGCGCATCATTGGGTGAAATATCTGATGCATGTGAAGAAGTAGTAGGACGTTACAAAGCAATTATTAGAACAATATCAGGAGTGTATTCATCAGAAACAAAATCAGATGCCACTTTCCAAAAGGCAAGTGCTCTGGCAGACAAATTTGCGAAGAAAGAAGGAAGACAACCACGTATTATGATTGCCAAAATGGGGCAAGATGGTCACGACCGTGGTGCGAAAGTAGTTGCAACAGGTTATGCCGACTGTGGATTTGACGTGGATATGGGACCATTGTTCCAAACTCCTGCAGAAGCCGCGCGTCAAGCGGTTGAGAATGATGTTCATGTGCTGGGTGTATCTTCACTTGCTGCAGGACACAAAACGTTGATTCCTGAAGTGATGAAGGAGTTAGTAAAATTGGGTCGCCCCGATATTCTTGTAATAGCGGGAGGTGTTATCCCCGCACAAGACTACGACTTCTTGTACAAAGAAGGTGTGGCAGCTATATTTGGTCCTGGAACATCGGTTACTAAAGCTGCTGTTGACATTCTGAACATATTAATGGAAGATTAGTTAGTTCCGATTATTGAATTAATTATTCGTATAAACCGCTCTGCTTTTTAATTGAAAGTAGGGCGGTTTTGTTATTGATTGGTGGGGCTATATGCTATTGCTTGTTAGTTGTGGAAAACAAATTGTGAAACTTTTTGTTGATATATTTAAGGTGCAATTTTAACAGTAGCAATAAGTGGATTTCTCGGAATTTATAGATTGTTGGTGTTTTAAAATGAATTAGAGAAAACTGCGGTTTGATTATAAACAACTATAGTGATAAGTTTATAACACGCTCACACTTTCAGAATCGAATTATCTATATGAAAAATTGTATCTTTAATATTAATATTTCTATCTTTGCAATTAAACTTTTAGGTTATTTGAAAATAAACAAAACATGAAAAAAATATACAGTGTTATTACTGGTACAGGAAGTTTTGTTCCTGATAAAAAAGTAAAAAATAGCGATTTCTTGTCGCATGAGTTTTATGATTCTACAGGTGTTAAACTACCTAATACAAATCAAGAGATAGTAGATAAATTTCTTGAAATTACAACTATATCCGAACGAAGACACGTTGATGATAACCACCTCACTTCAGATTTGGGGTTTTTTGCAGCGCAAAATGCAATTGAAGATGCAGGTATCGACAAAGAGGAGTTGGATTACATCATATTTGCTCACAACTTTGGAGACACTCGTGTCGATAATAATAGTATCGATATTTGTCCGAGTTTGGCTGCGAGAGTAAAACAAAAACTGGGAATAAAAAATCCAAACTCAGTGTCTTACGACGTCTTATATGGTTGCCCAGGATGGGTTCAAGGTGTTATTCAAGCAGATTATTATATCAAAGCAGGCGATGCAAAAAAGATATTGGTAATAGGTGGCGAAGTACTTTCACGTATTTCAGATCCTCACGATCGCGACAGCCTTATTTATGCCGATGGAGCAGGGGCTTGTATCTTAGAAGCACGCGAAAGCGATACTCCTATTGGAGTGTTAGGTCATAACTCACGAACAGATGCATTGCAATATGCTCAAATGTTGCACATGGGACCTTCATACAAACAAGAAGAAGCCGATACAGGAAAGCTTTACTTAAAAATGAATGGACGCAGACTCTATATGTATGCGTTAGAGAATGTACCAAAAACCATTAAAGCTGGTTTAGATAAATTGGACCTGACAGTTGATGATATTAAAAAGATATTGATTCATCAGGCAAACGGAAAGATGGACGATGCTATCCTCAAGCGTCTCTATAATTTATATGGATATGATGATGCACCTTATGATGTGATGCCAATGACTATCTCATGGTTAGGCAACTCATCAGTGGCTACATTGCCCACATTATACGACTTGGTGTTGCGTGAAGAGGTAACTCCTCACCAAATTGACAAGGGTGATACAATAGTATTTGCTTCTGTGGGTGCAGGAATGAATATTAATAGTTTTGTATACAAAATACCTGAATAATTAGAGACAAATCATTGGTGAGAGATTTGCACCAGTCTATAAATATAAAAAGAGTGTCTTTTCGAAAAGACACTCTTTTTGTTTTCGGAACTTTTTTTCTGTCTATTGCTCTTCTAAATAGGGAGAATAGCAGTATCCTTCTACACCATCTTCAGTTTTGATAAGCCACCACTTGTCACTCGCTTTTTCCAACAGGGTTAAAGTCTCACCATGGTCAACCACTCTTATCACAAGTTCTTGAACACCTGGTTTGTTGTGAACGTTTAGTTTTCCCTTTCGGGTGGCAACAATTAGTTGATCACTTTTCTTTTCTACAACTGGCTCTTTTACTACAGGGGGTGGTGGAACAACTTTTATGTTGTTTACCACCGACTTAACACCTTCCACTGCTGATACAGATGATTCTACTTTGCTTTTAGTCGCTTCATCTTCTACTGTGCCACTAAGTGTGGCAATATGATTTTCTACTGTGACATTTACATCAGAAGCACCTTGAATAGTTTCGACAATTTGATTTGCTGTCTCTTGAAGATCCGCATCTTTTACATTGTCGCAAGTTGTAAAACCAACTCCTAATAAAAGTAGCAGAGTTAACATTGATACTATTTTTTTTGTTTTCATAGCTTGGAGGGATTTAAATGAATTTAGTGTTAAGTAATTTAGTAAGACGTTTAAACTCAATATTATAACATATGAAAACAATTAAAGTTTATTATTCCACTAAAATATCTTTGTGTAAACATGACAATAAGGAGTAGAGCCTTTGTGCTCATAATATTGTTGATGATAATCCTCTGCTTTCCAAAACTTCACTGCTGGCTTCAACTTAGTGGCAACTCTGTATCCCTTTTCTTTCAACAAATTCTTATATTTCTCGGCAATAGCTTTATTTTCTTCATCGTTATAGAAAATGGCTGATAGGTATTGTGAGCCAATATCAGGACCTTGACCATCGACTTGTGTAAAATCGTGGGTTTCGAAAAAGAGACGAACCAAATCCCCATAAGTTATTTTTGATGAGTCATACACTACTTCAGTAGCTTCCAAATGTCCAGTCTTGCCAGTCGATACCTCTTCGTAAGTTGGGTTTTTTGTGTCTCCTCCCATATACCCAACCGTTGTTTGTATAACTCCTGGTGCTTTCATGAAGAAATATTCGGTTCCCCAAAAACATCCTGACGCAAAATATGCTTTTTCGATGTGTTCATCCTTTTTCGGAATAAACTTGAGCGAAATGGAGTTGACACAATGACGTGTATTTTTATCAGTAAACTGTTCTCCCAAAAAAACATGTCCTAAATGTGCATCACAGTTGTTGCAAATAATTTCAGTTCGTCTTCCATCGGCATCCATCACTCGTTTCACACTCCCTGCTATTTCATCGTCAAACGATGGCCAACCACAGTTAGCATCAAACTTATCTTTTGAATAATACAGAGGCGCATCACATCTCTTGCAGACATAAGTGCCTTCTTCTTCGTTGTTCAGATATTCACCTGAATAAGGGCGTTCAGTTCCTTTATGAACAATTACGTCCTTCTCAGCTTGAGTCAATTTATTAAACTTCATCATTTTGTTCTCTTTATTATTATTGTTTTGTGCACATGCCCCCACAATATTGGTAAGCAAGATGATATATAAAAATATTTTTTTCATAATGGTTTATTGGTATAACGTATAAACTAAAGATTTGATTAAAAATAAGCAAATTATTTCGTTCTGCATTATTTAATAGCATCTATTCTTTCATTTAATAGTGAATGATGTTTTGAACAAAGGTTTACTCTCAATCTTCAATTTTGCTGTTATTAATTTTCATTTTTCATCTGTTTGCAACATAAACAAAGCTCTTTTGAATAGATTGTGATAATTCCCCCACTTAAAGTGTGAATTATACTGGTTTATCTGTTGGTTATAATTGGACGGTAAGTGAGAATTTCGAAGATACGGATGAATATCTGCCAGCTGGAAGTGTTGTTTTGTTACACAACCTATATACGAAATGATTTATGTACGCACAGAGACTTGGTATACGCATTTTCACAAACATAAACTAAAACTGGAGCTTTTAAAAGGTTTTTTTGCACAATATTTCTGCTTTCGCAGCACACCAATTACAAGTTGATGCTAGCAGATTTTACTTTTTTTAGTTTTTGTACCTGTGCAAAACGACGAAAATATAAAATGTTGCCATTTTGTACATATACAAAATGGCAAAATTAAAAAATGTCGGGCTTTCGTACATGTACAAAACGGCAAAACTAAAAAATGTCGAGCTTTCGTACATGTACAAAACGACAAAATTAAAAAATGTCGTGGCTTCGTACATGTACAAAACGACGAAATTAAAAAATGTCGTGGTTTTGTATGTGTACAAAACGGCAAGAATAAATAATTTTGAGCCTTCGCACGTGTACAAAACCAACTTCACAAAACATAAACAAGAGTCGCCGAAGATATTGCAAGGAAGTATCAATCTTGATTGTCAATGCATTACAAGCTCTCTGACTCTTTTAATACATATATTAAATAAGAATAGCTCATTATTTGTTTCGCAACTGAAGTATTATCTTTTGACACTATTGCAAAATTGACCACATGTAAATATTAAAACCCTGGCACTCACTTGTTTTTTTTGATTCTTTTAACAATGGCGCATAACGTTAAAATTGGTATAATACTTGATGTCGCTTTTTTAGAATAAATGAGGTTAACTGGCTTTAGTCACAACTTCAATTTCAATGAATGTGGCTAAAGCCAAATTTCGATTACTATATCTCTTATACGTCGGTTAAAACCGACGGTAATATAATTCTCTGCTTGTGAGTGTTTGTAATAGACTTGTTCTGTTGAATAATGCTGTAAATTTCATCTGAATCTGTTTCAAAGGGCAAATGGATTTGGAAATTGGTGGGATCGGATACAGATGAATATCTACCAGCTGGAAGGAGTGTTCTTTTATGCAACTATACACGAAAGGATTCGTAAAGGGGAAAGAGAGTGTTAGCATTCATAGAGCTCCGCTGCTCCTGCTGCACACACTACTTGTTGCGCTACAAACGCAAAACCATAAGCACTTTCCTGCAATACTAACGAGACAAATGAGGGAGGAATAGGAGCGAGAATGTTCAACTTCTTGAATCTATGTAAAACTAAACGTGAATAATGTTGTTTAATTGAGCACTATACGCTAATTCCCAACTTCAAAGATTCGTACATTCCCTAAATTTATTATCTTTGTGTACTTATACTATACTAAAAACAGAGAAAACAGAGAAAATGAACAAAGAATTATCAACAGATTTGAAATATAAAGTGGCAGATATTTCCCTTGCCGATTTTGGACGAAAAGAGATTGAAATAGCCGAACATGAGATGCCAGGGCTGATGGCGTTGCGCAAAAAATTTAAAGGACAGCTCCCATTGAAAGGTGCACGTGTAACGGGCTCGTTGCACATGACCATACAAACTGCCGTATTGATTGAAACATTGGTGGAGTTGGGTGCTGACGTTAGATGGGCGAGTTGCAATATATTTTCTACGCAAGATCATGCAGCAGCAGCTATTGCAGCATCAGGAGTTCCTGTGTTTGCATGGAAGGGCGAAACACTGGAAGAGTATTGGTGGTGTACTGATATGGCACTGCGTTTCCCTGATGGTAAAGGTCCTAACATGATTGTGGATGATGGAGGCGACGCTTCGCTGCTTGTACACTTGGGCTATAAAGCCGAAAACGACGCAAAATCAATTGATAGAAAAGGCGGAAACAAAGAGGAGCAAACTATATTAGATACGCTGGCGCGCATTCTCAACGAAGACAACAGACGTTGGCATCGTACTGTAGAAGACCTAAAAGGTATTTCGGAAGAGACTACCACTGGAGTTAACAGGTTGTACAGAATGATGGAGCAAGGTGAATTGTTGGTTCCTGCAATTAATGTAAACGACTCTGTTACAAAGTCTAAGTTCGACAATCTTTATGGATGTCGCGAATCGTTAGCCGATGGGATAAAACGAGCAACTGATGTGATGATTGCGGGTAAAGTTGTCGTTGTATTGGGATATGGCGATGTGGGTAAAGGATGTGCACAATCAATGCGTAGTTATGGTGCACGTGTTATTGTAACCGAAATTGACCCAATTTGTGCATTGCAAGCTGCAATGGAGGGGTTTGAGGTGAAACCAATTGAGGATGCTCTATCCGAAGGAAATATCTATGTGACTACTACTGGAAATCGCGATGTGATTACCATAGACCACATGAAGCAAATGAAAGATCAAGCCATTGTGTGTAACATTGGGCATTTCGACAACGAGATACAGGTTGACAAATTAGTAGAATTTCCAGGAATTGTGCACACCAACATCAAACCACAAGTGGATAAATACACCTTCCCCACAGGAAATTCGATTTTCTTGTTGGCAGAAGGACGGTTAGTCAATTTAGGGTGTGCCACTGGTCATCCCTCTTTTGTGATGAGCAACTCGTTCACCAACCAGACCTTAGCGCAAATTGATTTGTGGGAAAACGATTATGAAATAGGAGTTTATCGCTTATCCAAAAAACTGGACGAAGAGGTGGCTCGTTTGCATCTCGAGCAAATTGGGGTGAAGCTTACCAAGCTAACCAAAGAACAAGCCGATTATATTGGTGTACCGCTTGAAGGTCCTTTCAAGGCAGAGCACTATAGATATTAGAGAATCAATTATTTTACCAATACTATCCCCGATATGTCAATTATAAAAAGTGTTTTAGATACCGATTTATATAAATTCACCACCAGCTATGCTTATTCGAAACTCTTTCCACGAGCTTATGGTGAGTTCGAATTTGTGGACAGAAGCAATGGCGATTATCCCGAAGGATTTGACGAATTGCTAAGGCAAGAGCTCAAAAGCATGGAAATGCTATGCCTTACAGACGATGAGGAGAGGTTTTTGAAGAAAAAGCTGCCTTATCTTCCTCCCACCTACATCGACTTCTTAAAAGGATTTCGTTTCAACTCTTCGGAAGTAAAAGTTTGGATGGAAGGAGATAAACTAAAAGTTACAGCTACAGGGAAACTTTATCGGATTACATTGTGGGAAACTCCTATACTGGCAACCATATCTGAGCTTTACTTCAAGGTTACCAATCAAAAAGCCGACCTTGAGTATATGGAGAAAACTGCCATCGAAAAAGCGGAGTATTTGAAGAAACATAACATCACTTATTCACTTTTCGGTATGCGCCGCCGATTTAGTGCCGCTGTAGAAGATAGAGTCACCGAGTTATTAAAGACTCACTCGGGTGAAAACTATTTTGGCACCAGTAATGTATATATGGCTTACAAACACAATGTGAATGTGTCGGGTACGCATCCTCATGAGTGGGTTCAGTTTCATGGATCGATATATGGTTACAAAATGGCAAACTACATGTCGATGGAAAACTGGATAAATGTGTATGATGGCGATTTGGGAACTGTGTTGACCGATACCTATACAACCGAGATATTCCTACAAAACTTCAGTAAGAAACATGCCGCTCTTTTCACAAGCTTGCGACAAGACAGTGGCGATCCTTTCAAGTTTGTAGATAAAGCCATTAAGCGATACGAAGAATTAAGAATTGACCCTAAAATAAAGTACATTGTGTTTTCGGACAGCTTGAACGTAGAGAAAGCAGTGGCAATAAAAGAGTATTGTGGCGATAAAATAGGGGCTACTTTTGGTATTGGCACTAACCTGACGAATGATGTGGGCAACAATATAAAAGGAATGAACATAGTGATGAAGCTTTTCCGTTGCAAAATGACAAAGAAAGAGCAGTGGCACGAGTGTGTCAAACTTTCGGATGTGTCAGGCAAAAATACTGGCTCAAAACGTGAAATTCATTTGGCGCAAGAAACGTTGGGGTTGTTGTAGCATCATATTCTATTGGATAATAATATTGAAGGGTTCATCTTTTTTTTGAAGTTGAGCCTTTTTTTGCAACATGATAAACGCTGTATTTAGATGCTTACCAACACAGATGAATATCTTTAATCAGTGATTTTTCTATATCGTCTGTTTTTTAACTCATGCTCTTTTTCTAATAAAGGTTCATGAGCAAAAAAGTTGGTATCTTTGTATCTATAAATTGTTCGTTAAATACAAAAACTATAATAAAATGGCAGGACATAGTAAATGGTCGAATATTAAAGCAAGAAAAGGTGCTCAAGACAAGAAGAGAGCCAAAATATTTGCAAGAGTAATTAAAGAGATAACAATATCGATAAAAGAGAACGGCAACAATGGAGATCCAGAAACTAATCCAGCACTAAGGAATGCTATACAAAATGCACGTGGTGCCAATATGCCTAAAGACAATATCGAAAGGGCTATCAAAAGGGCTTCAGGTGCCGACTCTGAAAGCTATAAGCACATCAGCCTTGAGGGATACGGTCCTCACGGAATAGCCCTGTTTGTGGAGTGCACCACCGACAACACCAACAGAACAGTTGCCAACGTGAGAGCCATCTTCAATAAATATGGTGGAAGCTTGGGAACGAATGGTTCTTTAGAATTTTTATTTGATAGGTTTGGAGTGTTCACTATCGAAAAGGAGAAAATGGAGATGGACTGGGATGAGTTGCAACTCATACTGATAGAGCACGGTGCCGAATCTTTTGAAGAAGAAGAGGAGGTATATTTAATCTATTCTGATTATAAGAGCTTTGGCAATGTGTCTGAAAAGCTTTATGAGATGAATATCGAAACGCAAAGTGCTGCTGTGGAATTGATACCCAATCATACCGAAGTGTTGCCCCTGAAGCAAGCTATGACCATTGTGAATATGATTGAAGCTTTTGAGGATGACGATGATGTACAAAATGTGTATCACAACCTCGAATTGACAGACGAGTTGAGCGAAGAACTCGAGAAGATGTAAAAGATTGATTTATTCCGAGTAAGAATCCAATTTTTATTGGGTGAAGTCTCAGAATGACACTCATCCTGCTGCTGATTGTGTGGCGTTAGAGAAATTATTTTCTGTTTCGCAGCACACCGATTCGGAAATCGGTCGAGCGGGGTCATCTGTGCCAATCTACATTACATCTTATCTGCGTGCTATTTCCCAGTTTATTCTTTCATCTAATAACAAACAGAGAAATTATTAAACCTTATTTTCACTACGATGTAAACTACTCTTTGTATATTTGCAACAATAAGAAAAACAAGAGGAAAGGATAACTGTATGAGAATAATAACAATCAGTCGTGAGTTTGGCAGTGGTGGCAGAGAGCTTGGCAAGCATCTTGCCAACATACTTGGCTACGATTATTACGACAAAGAAATTATTGCTGCCATTGCTTCAAAGACAGGAATGGATGAGAAGTACGTAGAGCGCACCTTAAAGCAAGATAGATGGCAAAATGTGCCGCTTACTTTCCACCAATCGGTTACCAATATTTCTCTTGACTCTACTCACATCGAATTGCTTTTGGAACGAAAACGTGTGATAGAAGAGATTGCAGAAGCAGGTAAAGATTGCGTGATAGTGGGTAGAAATGCCGATGTGATACTCTGGAAGTATCAACCTTTCAACATTTTTGTGTGTGCCGATTTGGAAACTAAAAAACGTCGCTGCATGGAGCGTTCATCAGAAGATGAATGCCTAAATACCAAAGAACTCGAACGAAAAATACACAAAATAGATAAAAGTCGTGCACAGACGCGTGGTCTGCTCACCGATAGTGATTGGGGAGATAGAACTGCCTATCATATAACCCTCAATACTTCTGATTGGGATATAAAAGAGTTGGCACAAGCAGTTGCCGAATTCACAAAACGTTGGTTTGAGAGCAACAAATAGATGATTAAGCTATCAGACCGCTTTAATTACACAAAATTATTGCGCTACACGTTTCCAGCCGTCATCATGTTGGTGTTTACCTCAATTTATGGCATGGTGGATGGTTTTTTTGTGTCCAACTTTGTAGGGAAAACATCCTTCGCTGCGGTCAACTTTGTTATTCCCGTAATGATGATTTTGGGAAGTGTTGGTTTTATGTTTGGCACTGGTGGTGGTGCACTCATTGCAAAAAGCATTGGCAAAGGAGAAAGAGAAAAGGCTAACCAATTATTCTCTCTTATAATTTATATATCCATAGCCATTAGTATCGTTTTGGCAGTGTTAGCCATTGTTTTTATGCGTCCTATTGCTTCTGCTTTAGGGGCAGAGGGAGAGATGTTGGAAGATAGTATCATTTACGGACAACTGATTTCAATAGCAGTTCCCGCGTTTGTTCTTCAAACCGAGTTCCAAATTCTATTTGCCACAGCAGAAAAGCCCAAGATTGGGCTATATGTAACTATAGCGGCAGGCTTAACCAATATCATTCTGGATGCCCTGTTCATTGTTGTTTTTTCGTGGGGATTGGTGGGTGCAGCGGTAGCAACAGTCATAAGCTTGTGTGTGGGGAGTATCATCCCTTTACTCTTCTTTAGTCGAAAAAACAGCAGTCTTTTGCAATTAACAAAGACTAAATACGACGGGCAGGCGCTCCTCAAAACCATAACCAATGGTTCTTCCGAGTTTGTGAATCACATCTCCATGTCTCTTGTTGGTATCCTCTACAATGTGCAATTGTTAAAATACGCTGGATTGAACGGTGTTGCAGCTTATGGAGTGTTGATGTATGTCAATATGATTTTCCTGTCTGTCTATCTTGGATATTCTGTGGGTGTTGCACCCATTATCAGCTATCACTTTGGTGCACAAAACTTCGATGAATTGAAGAGTGTGTTAAAGAAAAGCGTAGTTATTATGGGCAGTTTTTCACTTCTTATATTCGCCACTGTTCAACTCCTTGCAAAGCCTATGTCGATGATCTTTGTGGGTTACGACCAGGGACTAATGGAAATGACGCAAAGAGGGTTCTTTATTTATGCTTTCTCTTTCCTTTTTTCAGGTGTTGGTATTTTCGGCTCATCCTTTTTCACGGCAATGCACGATGGATTGATATCGGCACTAATCGCTTTTATGCGAACGCTCATCTTTCAGGTTATATCCGTTATCGTGTTTCCTCTGTTTTGGGGTGTAGAGGGTGTGTGGCTATCTGTTGTGTTGGCAGAGGCTATGGCAGTTGTGGCTGTAATCTTCTTTTTTGTTGCTAAACGAGAGAAGTATCATTATTAATGGAGAATGGACAATGGA
>CAZXGV010000038.1:0-17195 GCA_964640575.1 uncultured Dysgonomonadaceae bacterium | reverse complement strand
CCACATCTTTCCTGCCCGTTATAGCATAACCTGCAGCCAATCGCCATTTCGATTGTAATGACAAGTCTTTCAATTCACGCATCCTATTCATAGCGCCCAATTGAGGTGAACCATTCACTGCCAATGCATAGAGGCGATAGGCTTGTTGTAGTTCTGTCATCGAAACGCTGTAGTAGTTACGATAAGCCACAGTGCGACTCCAGTTGTTAGCCTGTTTGGTTTGAAACTGCACCCAACGTGACAACATATTGTCTGATACATCAAATCCTTTGTTCTTCGCTTCTGTCAAGAAATGACCTGTATAAGTTGATACCCATTCAGAAGCATAACTATCGCCTGCCCAGTAAGTAAATCCTCCATCGGAGAGCTGACGAGTAGCCAGTGTTTTTATTACTTGATCTATTTTTTCTGTCATTTGCTTCTTTTGCTTCTCATCCACTTCTGTCAACTCATCCACATAGAGCAATGGGAATGCTTGCGAAACAAGCTGCTCGGTACAACTATGAGGATATGAAAGCAAGAAATCGATGTTCTTATTAAAATTGATATTGGGCAGTCGAGAGAGTTCTAGTTTTGCCCAATCGTTTGCTCCCACTTCATCCATTGCAATAGAGAGCTTGGCAGAACTATTGGCATCAATCATTTGAGCATCGCTCAATACGATAGGTGGATTGGGGTTGCGAATACCTATATCGATTGTCTCGGTGGCGGTCTGTCCTCCGCCAGTTGCTTTAATACGCACTTGTTCAGCACCAGTTTTAGTACCCGCTTTCAGTTTGAAGTACACTATTTGATCGCCTATTTTATCAAACTGAATTGTTTGCGATGTTCCATTTTCAGGTTTTAGCAATCCATCTGTTTCAATAGATACCCGCACATTGCGCACAGAGTTGTCCATTGCGAATACATTCACGGGCAACCACACCTCTTCGTTGGGACCCATTACGCGTGGCAGGGTGGAGAGTGTCATCAATGGATTGTTGACAACCACACTCTTTTCGACACTTCCATAAGCACCCTCACCACCAGCAACCACCATTACACGCACTGAACCCACATAAGGAGGTAGTTTTACTTTATGTGTTTTCGTTTCTCCAGCTTTTACGGTGAAAGGTCCCATGAAGCGGACAATGGGCTTGAATCGATTCACTTTGTCACTTGAAGCTTTGAGTGCCTCGTCTCCACCAATACTCAATAGTGTACCAAACATTCCAGTGTTTGCACCCAATACACGATCATACAAATCCCAAGTACGTACTCCCAATGCCTCTTTGGCATAGAAGTGACTCCAAGCATTGGGAGTTTTAAATCCTGTGAGGTCTAACAACCCCTCGTCAACAATGGCTAATGTATAGGTCATCGGCTTCTTTGCTTTCTCCGATATTGAAATGGTGAACTCCTTTTCGGGTTGTAATTCGTCAGGCATCGATATCACAGGAGCGAGACGACTATCCTTGCTCTCCACATCAATATTTTGAACTCCATACATCCGTATCGGCAAATCGTTAGCCGTTTGAGCATGAGGCTGCAGTAGCGTAGCGAAAATATAGACATTGGGATTCATCTCCTCTGTTATGGTGAAGATGTACTTAGTATCTTCCTTATCAGAAGTTTTCACCCATTCGCGCTGAATAACTTTAGTACCATTCTCAATGCTTACCAATACTCTACCCTCGGAACTACTTGGAATGGTAACGGTTGCTTTCTCCCCTACTTGATAAGCGGGTTTGTCTGTTGTGAATGCCAACATAGTCAATCCACTTGGGTCTCTTCTGTCTGCTCGCCCTCTTGAAGCGGGCCAATCCACATAGAACATACTGCCTGTAGTGTGTCCACTTTCAGTGTCTTTCACCAAAATGAGGTAACGTCCCCAATCGGGATAATCCACTTGGAAGTTCACTTTGCCCTCTCCGTTAGTAGTGGACACTGTGCCTTGCGCAACAGGGCTCACAGCAGTATTATTGATATAGGAACCCAAATCTTCTTCTGAACTATTCCACCACCAACTCCAATTGAGTTTATAAACTTTGTAAGACATACTCGCTCGGGATACTTTCTGCCCATTAGGTGTGAGTGATACCACATCGAACGATATCGGCTTATCTGTTTCAAGAAACTGTCCCTGAGGTGCTTTCGGAGCTTTCACTCCTGCATACACATTGTAAGGTGAATAGTAAATGGTTTGCGCATAGAAACTCATATCACCTCCTGTTTCATACACCCGTGACAAAATGTTGCCTCGCAACATACTGGGAGCATTTTCTGCCATCGGTACTTTGGAATTTATTCCTGCAACACCTGAAGCATTTAGATTGCCCTCAAACAATTTATGTCGGTTGGTACTAAACTGAGAAAGTGGATTGTTGAATTCGTAACCCTCATACTCTTTAAATGGATGATCTGTTTTTGAAAGCGAAAGGTGTACTTCAGCCTTTAAGTTCGAAGCGGGTGCACCATGTAGCCATTGTGCATTGAGTGTGCCAGAGAATGTACCCCTGCTGGCATCAAAAATAGAATCTGTTTCTAAACGGACTTTCAGTCTATTAGGCTTGATAGACTCTATACGCAGAGGTTGGTAAAACGATGTGCCACCCACTTTTATGTAGGATTGCCACACCCCTGTTTGAGCTGATGGGTCGGTAACAATAGTGAAAGTATAAAATCCGTTTTCTCCCTTTGTCTCCACTTGGCGTTGAAAGAATTGGCGTGTTGGTGTATAAACCTCCAAAACTACGGGATGATTTTTGGGTAACTTTTGCTCCTTATCTTCTAAGATAAACGACACATGAATAGTATCACCTGGTCGCCACACTCCTCGCTCACCATAAGTGTAACCTTTTATTCCCTTTTGAATCTCTTTTCCACTCACATCAAAATTGCTCAACGACAAAGATTGCTCCTCTTTGAGCTCTAAATATCCCTTTTCATCGTCTTTTTCAGCAGTTACTACAAAGGGTCTCCCTTTTTTATAATCAATAGTGGCAAAACCATTTTTATCAGTAGTAGCATTGCCCATCTCTTGCATTTGATAGTTGTAGAGCGTTACTTTTGCTCCTGATAAAGGATCGGTAGTGAGTATATCGTTTACAGCAACAGTTAGCGAGTTATTGCTACCCGCTTTAGCAATCATGCCAATATTAGATGCCAACACAAACGATTCGACCGTTCTGTTGCGATCCATATAATAGGAAGGCTTGCATGGATCATCCTTTTCTTTCCAATTATATTCATTCCAATCTATCGATTCATAGTAGTAAGGTTGTGTTTCGTCCCACACACTTTCATCTTCTTCAGTAATGAGTTCATTAGAAAAGCTCCGCATTGTATTCCCTTGTGGAATGGCAGGGTTGATGCCTCCACACTTATACAATGAGTAATCTTGCGTCATGCTCAGCTGAACCATATACATGGATCCAGCGTCTTGCTCTATTAGCGGAGCTAAATCGAGTGCGAACTGATTCCAACGTGTTAAATCTTTTGTTTTGTCAGAGTCTAATCGGATACGTAGTTTCTTTATCAATCGTCCAAAACGGCGAATTTCACCTAAAGAGTTATCTGACAATGAGCCTGATTGTAGATAGTAGAGTATATTGTCTTGGTATATCTTTATTATCTTCACATCTACTGCCCAAAGGTTTACAGCGCTAAACGGCAATATGAGTTGTTCAGAGTTGGGAAGTATATTGCCACTATTCTCTACTTTTATTTGAGGCTTTTCGTCATCTACTTTCAACTGATAGGAATAATCTTTCGTTAGCCCTAATCCAATGTTGTTTTTAATCCCTTCGTTCAGTTGGAGATTAAGCTCATCTTTCGGAAAGGTTTCGGGATAGATATATAGTACATTTTTGTCGATTCTATAAGTAAAGTTATTAACACCCGATACAACAATAAGCCCTTTCATGTCTTGGTCTAATGCTAATGGGCTACTAAACGTTACACGCACATTTGGACTACCATCATCATACATTCTCACATCGACAACATCCAACTCTGTCTCGGGGATAGCAGACAGTTCTATTGAATGCTTATCAGATTTCTTAACGTCTATCGGTTTGCCTTCGACGTTTAGTGTATAAGACTTCTCCACAGAAGTCCGCTCCAAGCTGTCTAGAATAATACGATAGGTTGTTTCACTCCGTGGCATCACATTAACTCTCGCCTCTTTGTTAGCACCTTTCAGGGTAAACATCTTTTGAATATCTTCGACTGTAGCTGCATTTATCAATTTCAATGTCCCTTCAACGCGATTCCAATTCAAATCATTGGAGTTTATGGGCATATAAGGCAACAGATCAAAGCTGTAGTTCTGTTCACTCACTTTGAAATAGAAATCGAAAGTGCGAAACTTATCCTCCACCTTCAAAAGCTTACCCAATTGCAGCTTTGCTGCATACTCTTTGCCCATTTCCAACTCGTTGGCATCGGGAATAAAGCGAAGGGTGCGAGAATTAATCCAAACAGTCTTTCCTTTTAGTTTAGGAGAAAATGAAAAGAGCTTATCTTTCACTTCTGCATTCAACTCTACTGTTGGCATCTCTTGCGTCAACTCTACTTGAATGTAAGATTGAGGGGAAATTGTGCCATAAGTAAACCCTGAGATGTACTGTACAAAGTCAGGGTCTATCTGTTTTGATTTTTCTTTTTTGCACGATGCAAACGACACTCCAATTAATACTGTAAGTAAAAAAGAGAAAGCACTTGATAATATGTTTCGCATAATCAAATTGGTATTATTATGTTGTATGAAGATGTACTACCACTAATAAACAAAGTGTATGTCAATTTGTTGCATATAGTTAACCAAATAAAGAGGTAATTTTAAAATCCTATATAGGGAGTAATCCGTTCAATGTCTTCAGGGGTAAACTCTTCTAACATTGTCAGTTGTTTTATTGACGTGATGTTTCCAATACGTTTACGCAAGTTGACTATCGCTTTGGTTTGCTCAAAGTTGATGTAGGGATGAGCAAGTATCTCTTTAAACTCCAACTGGTTGATGTTTATTTTCACACAACTACCTATATCAATTCCATCTTGACAAATGAAAGGAGCGATATCATCAAACAGCTCCTCAGTAAATCCATACACCTCTTTCAACTGGTTGATAGAGATATAGCCACCCAGCATATTTCTATATTTAACAATACGCGCAGAATAAGCACTACCTATACCGGGGACTTTCTTCCACTCTGTTGTATCAGTTTCGTTTAAGCTAATAGACCCCGATTCTGTAAACTTCTCTTGCTTTATATAATGCGGCTTTTCAGTATAGTTATCAGTTTGATTGCTCTCCACTGAACTTCTTACATCTTCACTAACAACGCTCTTATCATATTCTGTATAAGCCTTATAATCAGAGCCTTTAGGCTCAACCTTTTTATCTTCGAGGCTCTCTTGCAGTCGTTCGAATGCAGCAATAAGAGAGTCATTTTGAGGAATAGAAACAGGCGCATTGCTTCTTCTCGATAAAATCACATTGAGCCCAAATGAGAACACAATAATCACTATCAAGATTAAAACAGCTACTTTCTCAGCAGATGAAAAGTAAAGAAAGTTTTTCCAATGCATACCGATAATGTTAACGTAGATGATAAAGATAGAAATAATTCTTTTATCACACCAAATAAAAATGTAACTTTGGCTCTATATTTCATTATAAATGAGCATTTGTTGCATGATATCCTCTTTTTCCTAAAAATATGGTTTTAAATTATATTTGGATTGCCTTTTTTCTCATCGCTTTTGTGGTAGCACTTATCAAACTCATATTTTTGGGCGATACAGGTATCTTCACAGAAATAATGAACTCTACATTCGATACTGCAAAGCTCGGGTTCGAAATTTCGTTGGGTCTTACGGGTGTGTTGTCACTCTGGTTGGGCATTATGAAGATTGGTGAACGCGGAGGAATGGTCAATGTTTTTTCACGAGCTGCCGCTCCTCTCTTCTCTAAGCTATTCCCTGATATACCCAAAGGTCACCCAGCTTCGGCTTCTATCCTCATGAATATATCTGCCAACATGTTGGGACTTGACAATGCTGCTACCCCCTTCGGACTGAAGGCAATGGAGGAGTTGCAACAAATCAATCCTAACAAGAACGAGGCATCCAACCCAATGATTATGTTTCTTGTTTTGAATGCTTCTGGACTAACTCTCATTCCCATAACCGTGATGGTCTATCGGGCACAGATGGGAGCTGCCAATCCTTCCGATATTTTCATTCCTGTCATGATGGCAACATTTGTTGCAACATTGGTAGGGACGTTAGCTGTTTGCATCAAACAAAGAATCAATATATTCAACAAAGCCATTATTGGTTTTTTTGGTGGACTCGCAGCAATAATTGCGCTGACAGTAGTAGCTTTTCAAAGCTTACCACAAGGCCAAGTAAATATTGTATCAGGTCTTATTGCCAACATTATTCTTTTTTGCATCATTGTTGCATTTTTAATTAAAGGATTACAAAGCAAAATAAATGTATTTGATGCTTTTATTGATGGCGCAAAAGAAGGCTTTCACACAGCTGTCCGAATTATCCCTTACCTCATTGCTCTCTTGGTAGGCATCGGTGTATTTAGAGCATCGGGTGCAATGGATTTTATGATGGATGGGATGAAAGCAATGGTCGGAGTATTTGGAGGCGACACACAATGGGTGGATGGAATGCCCACTGCATTGATGAAACCTCTCAGTGGGAGCGGGGCAAGAGGAATGATGATTGACACCATGAAAGAGTTCGGTGCAGATTCGTTTGCAGGACGACTGTCATCTGTTTTACAAGGTGCAACAGACACTACCTTCTATATTGTTGCTGTTTACTACGGAGCTGTAAACATAAAAAACTCACGCTATACCATTCCCTATGCGCTATTGGCGGATTTGGCAGGCGTTATAGCTGCAATATTTATAAGCTACCTGTTCTTTGGTTAGCTATAGCTTAAGGAAATCGATTTAACTTGTTCAATAAAATCACAAAATGGAGATAACTTTTCAATCTGAAAAAGTGGACCAACCCGAGATAGACGAAAAAGAAATAGCGAGTTGGATAAAAAAAGTAGCTAAAAGCTATAATAAAGAGGTAGGTGAAATCTCTTATCTGTTTTGTGGCGACGAAAAAATACTGGAAATAAACAAGCAATATCTTAATCACGATTTTTATACAGACATCATCACGTTCGACTATTCTGAAGAAAATACAATATCGGGAGATATAATAATCAGTTTACAAACGGTCGAATCGAATTCACAAATGTATAAAACTGATTATAATGAAGAGTTGCATCGTGTGATAATTCATGGGATTCTTCACTTGTGTGGGTTGAATGACTTGACGAAAGAAGATGAGAAAAAGATGCGTAATGCGGAAGATAATGCATTGAAAATACTCTTTTCTAAGTAAATTTCCCCTTACTCCCCCCTATTACTTCCATCTTATCTTACTGGCAGAAAAATAAGCCAACAAGAGCTCAATAAATAAGTGTGGTTCATACACCACACTTGAACTTCTCTTGAATTGTTTTGTTTTTGTTATTCAGTATTAACAGTAAGAGCAATACCTAAAGTTTTCTTTTTTAGTATCTTTGCTACATAGTTATCAAATTATGAAATTTAATTACGACATATTAATAGTAGGTGCTGGGCACGCTGGATGCGAAGCCGCAGTAACTGCAGCAAATCTTGGTTCGAAGACTCTGATGATCACCATGGACATGAACAAGATTGCACAAATGAGTTGCAATCCTGCTGTGGGAGGCATTGCTAAAGGACAAATTGTAAGAGAGATTGATGCGCTGGGTGGACAAATGGGAATTGTTAGTGACAAAACAGCCATTCAGTTTCGCATGCTCAATCGATCTAAAGGACCCGCTATGTGGAGTCCTCGCGTACAAAGTGACAGAGAAAGATATATTGATGTATGGAGAAATATAATAGAGAATACTCCAAACCTTAATATGTGGCAAGACGCAGTAACACAGCTGATCGTGAAGAACGGAGAAGTTGTAGGTGTTAAAACACAAATGGGCGTAGAGTTTTTTGCAAAATCTGTAATCCTTACCAATGGAACGTTTCTCAATGGATTAATTCATGTAGGAGAAGTTCAGTTTGGAGGAGGCAGGATATCAGAACCCTCATCTTACGGTATAACAGAACAATTAGCAGATATTGGATTCACAACAGACAGGATGAAAACAGGGACTCCTGCCAGAGTGGATGGAAGATCTGTTGACTTCTCATTAATGCAAGAACAAGCGGGTGAAGATGATTTCCACAAATTTTCTTACCTCGACACCGTCAATAGAGAATTGAAACAACGAAGTTGTTGGATTACATATACAGACGAACATGTGCATGAAGCACTTCGCAAAGGATTGGAGTTTTCTCCGCTTTACAACGGACAGATTAAAAGCATTGGACCACGTTATTGCCCAAGCATCGAAACAAAGATGGTGACATTTGCAGAGAAAACAAGTCATCAAATATTTCTTGAGCCAGAAGGCGAGACCACGCATGAGTATTACTTGAATGGGTTCTCCTCCTCCCTACCCTTGCATACACAAATTGAAGCTTTAAAAAGAGTTCCAGCATTTCGCAATGTGCATATCTTCCGCCCTGGTTACGCAATCGAATACGATTTCTTCGACCCCACTCAATTAGAGGCAACGCTCGAAACAAAACGAGTGAAGAACCTCTATTTTGCGGGTCAAATAAACGGAACAACTGGATATGAAGAAGCAGCAGCACAAGGCATGATGGCTGCAATCAACGCACACATAAAAGCTAACGGAGGCACACCATTTACACTTCGTCGCGACGAAGCATACATTGGAGTTCTGATTGACGACCTTATTACAAAAGGTGTAGATGAGCCCTACCGCATGTTCACATCAAGAGCCGAATATCGAATCCTTTTGAGACAAGACAATGCAGACGAAAGATTGACTAAAAAAGCTGCCGAACTTGGTTTAGCTAAAAGAGAAAGAGTGGATCTTCTTGATGAGAAAATGAATGAGGTAAATCGTATCATTAAATTTAGCCAAAAGTACTCGTTGAAGCCAGATAAAATAAACAGTTTCCTAGAATCTGTTGGCACATCGCCATTGAAGCAAGGAATTAAATTAGTAGACCTAATTACTCGTCCACAAGTTTCGATTGAAACTTTAATGGAGGCAATACCTGCATTGAAAGAGCAGATAGAAATGATTCCGAATAGGAAAGAGGAGATAATAGAATCGGCAAATATAAAAATAAAATACGAAGGCTATATAAAAAGAGAACGGCTAATAGCAGACAAGATAACCCGATTGGAAGATATTAATATAAAGGACAAATTCAACTACAAAGGAATCCAATCGTTATCGACCGAAGCGAGAGAAAAACTAACTTCAATAAACCCGCAAACAATTGCACAAGCAGGTAGAATTCCGGGAATAACCCCTAACGATATATCTGTACTACTTGTCCTATTAGGCAGGTAAAAACGAATGTTCCACGTGAAACATTCACACAAATAATCACAAATAAAAACAAAAAATGAGCACCCAAAGTTTGAAGGATGTTGTAAGAAACATCTCTAATTTTCCTATTGAGGGAATAGAATTTAAAGACATCACAACACTTTTCCAATCAGCTGAATGTTTGCAGGAGCTTTCAGACATCATGTATGAAAAGTACAAAGAGAGAGGAATAACAAAGGTGGTGGGAATTGAATCGAGAGGTTTCTTTATGGGTCCGGCTACAGCACTGCGACTAAAGACAGGGTTTGTTCCAATTAGAAAACCTGGTAAGCTTCCTTATAAAGTGCTAGAAGAAAAGTACACAAAGGAATATGGTGAGGATGCCATCCAAATCCATGCAGATGCACTGACTGAAGACGACGTGGTTCTTCTTCACGACGACTTGCTGGCAACAGGAGGTACAATGCTTGCTGCATACAAATTGGTCAAGAAAATGGGCGTCAAAAAAGTGTATCTCAACTTTCTGATTGAACTGGAGAGCCTTGAAGCAAGAAAACTATTTCCTGAAGATGTGGAAGTAGATTCTATTTTAAAATTTGAAATATAATAAGAAAAAACTTATGAACAACGATATAAAAACAACCCTTTCTGTTATACCCCATCAACCTGGATGTTATCAGTTTTTTGATGAGGAAGGGACTGTTATATATATCGGTAAAGCTAAAGACTTAAAAAAAAGAGTGTCGTCGTATTTCAATAAAGACCACGACAGTCCCAAAACACGTATCCTTGTACGAAAGATTGCAAAGATTAAATACATTGTAGTAAACACAGAAGAAGATACATTCTTACTCGAGAACAATCTTATTAAACAATACCAGCCACGCTACAATGTGATGCTGAAAGATGATAAAACCTACCCTTCTATCGTCGTAAAAAATGAATTCTTCCCTCGTGTTTTTCAAACACGAAACATTAAACAAGATGGATCGCACTACTTCGGACCTTACACATCTGCTGCATCTGTAAAAGCATTGCTTGAAACAATACACAAAGTGTACAAAATAAGGACGTGTAGACTAAACCTGTCTCCTGAAAACATAGCAGCAGGCAAATTCAAAGTGTGCCTACAATACCACATTAAGAGATGCGAAGGTCCTTGTGAAGGACTACAAACTATGGAAGATTACAATAAGAACATTCGTGAAGTTCTTGAAATATTAAAGGGGAACGTGGGTGTAATCAGTAAGAAGATATACGAAGAAATGGAGCAATGCGCTAAAGAGTTGAAATTTGAAGAGGCGCAAAAATTGAAGGAAAAGTATTTGATGATAGAAAACTTCAAAGAACGCTCTACTGTGGTGAGCAACTTTGGATATAATATCGATGTATTTTTCTGTTCCGACGATGAGCAAGCAGCATACATCAACTACCTGCATGTTGTAAATGGAGCGATAATTCAAGCATATACTTTTGAGTATAGAAAAAAGTTGGATGAAACTAAAGAGGAGCTTTTAGCAATGGGCATTGTTGAAATGCGTCAACGTTACAAAAGTGAATCTAAAGAAATAATTGTCCCGTTTATTCCCGATGTTGAATTAACAAATGTTGAATTCACAATTCCTCAACGAGGCGATAAAAGAAAACTGCTGGCACTATCTGAACAAAATGTAAAACAATACAGAGTAGATAAATTAAAAAGATCAGAGATATTAAATCCAGAACAACGCTCTACTCGACTCTTGAAAAATGTGCAAAAAGATTTGCGCTTAAAAGAACTTCCCATACACATTGAATGTTTTGATAATTCAAATATACAAGGTACAAATCCAGTTGCTGCATGTGTAGTTTTCAAAAAAGGAAAGCCCTCCAAAAAAGAGTACCGACATTTCACAATTAAAAGCGTCGTAGGACCAAATGATTACGCATCTATGCAAGAAGTAATTCAAAGACGCTACTCTCGCGCACTTAACGAAGGGGCAAAACTACCGCAACTAATTGTGGTTGACGGCGGTAAGGGTCAACTAAGCGCTGCTGTAAAAAAACTCAAAGAGATGAATCTGTATAACGAAATTGCAATTATTGGGATTGCTGAGCGTTTAGAAGAGATTTATTCACCTGAAGATCCAATTCCAATCTTTTTAGATAAAAACTCAGAAACTTTAAAACTCATCCAATATTTACGAGATGAAGCACACAGATTTGGATTGGCATTCCATAGAAAAAAAAGAAGCAAGTCTCAAGTTAAATCTGAATTGGATGGAATAAAAGGAATTGGTCCTGCTTCGAAGAAAAAATTACTGACTCACTTTAAAAGCATAAAAAGAATAAAAGAGTCAGAAGAAGAAGAGATAAAAAAAGTGTTAGGCGAAAGCAAAGGAGCTTTAGTGTATAATTGGTTTAAGAAAAAATAAAAAATGCGAGTACTTATTCAAAGAGTAACAGAAGCGAAAGTTACAATAGATGAAAGCGAGCATAGCAATATTTCAAAAGGATTGCTCATTTTAGTAGGTATCGAAAATAAGGATACGGATGATGATATAGAGTATCTGTGCAATAAAATTATTAATTTACGTATATTTGATGACAAGAACGGAGTTATGAATGAATCTGTTCTACAAACTCAAGGTCATATTATGGTAATCTCGCAATTCACGCTACACGCCAATACGCGAAAAGGAAACAGACCTTCCTATATTAAAGCAGCAAAACCCGAGATTGCAATCCCCATGTATGAAAAGTTTTGCAAACAACTGGAGACGCAATCGGGAATTGAAATACAAACTGGCGAGTTTGGTGCAGACATGAAGGTATCGCTCGTAAACGATGGACCAGTGACAATATGGATTGACTCTAAAGACAAATAAACAGATGACAATAAAAGAGGCTCAAAGCACCGTAGATAAATGGATTAAAACCTATGGTGTTCGCTACTTTAGTGAATTAACAAACATGGCTGTCCTTACAGAAGAAGTAGGCGAACTAGCTCGTATTATGGCTCGCACTTATGGCGACCAGTCTTTTAAAGATTCTGAAGCTGCAAAAGACTTAGGAGATGAAATGGCTGACGTGCTTTGGGTATTGATTTGTCTTGCCAATCAAACAGGCGTCGATTTAGAAAAGGCTTTGATAAAAAACATCAAGAAAAAGACAATTCGAGACTCAGAAAGACATTTGAATAATGCGAAATTGAACCAGAAAGACAAAAAATAGCAGAAACAATACACTATACAGAAATAAATAAAAAGGACATGGAAGATAAATACATCAAAACACTGAAGGACAATGCAATAAAACTATCTGACGAAGCAATTGAGGAAAAAGTAAAAAAAATCATTGCAGAAAAATCAAAAGCAAATAACTCCACAGAGGTATTAAGAAAGATTTACAGTTGCATCGATCTCACTACACTCAACACAACCGACACAAGAGAAGACATCTGGAAGTTTACAGGCAAAGTAAATAATTTTGAGGGAACGAATCCCGAAATTGATAATGTAGCTGCAGTATGCGTTTTCCCCAACTTTGCGAAAACTGTGAGGGAGTCACTAACTGCAGATGTAAGAATTGCTTGTGTAAGCGGAGGATTTCCTTCTGCTCAAACTCTATTAGAGGTGAAAATAGCCGAAACAGCATTAGCTGTAGCAGATGGAGCAGAAGAAATAGACATTGTACTCAACCTTGGCTTGTTTTTGAATGGAGATTTCAAAGAACTGAGTGAAGAGATAGATGAAATAAAAGAAGCATGTCACGGTGCCAAATTAAAGGTGATTTTAGAGACTGGAGCTTTAAAAACGAGCGAAAGCATCAACAATGCGGCAGTGATGGCTCTATATTCGGGTGCTGATTTTATAAAAACCTCAACAGGAAAAGTATATCCGGGTGCTACGTTAGAAGCAGCTTATGTGATGTGCTTAGCCATTAAAAATTACTACAAGAAGAATGGTGTAAGAAAAGGAATTAAAATATCGGGTGGCGTATCTTCTGTGGAAGATGCGGTGAACTATTACACAATTGTAAAGGAGACATTGGGGGAAGAGTGGTGCAATCCAGGACTTTTTAGAATAGGCACAAGTAGTTTAGCTAACATCCTATTAGAAGCTGCTCAATAAGAGTTCATACATAACGAATAATATATCCCATCACAATAACAATACATCTATGAAAACTAAAATCTATGCGTTTCTTTTTGCAATCGCCCTGATAGGTGCGACTGCACTGCAAGCCCAAAGTTCCGAAACACCTTATTGGCAAGATGTAGAAGTTGTAAAGGTGAACAAGGAATATCCTCGAACTTCTTTTATGACATTCGATAATAAAACGGACGCTCTGTCTAAAAAATTTGAAGAGAGCAAATACTATCATTCGCTCAATGGTACATGGAAGTTCTACTTTGTAGATGGATACAAACAACTACCCGACAACATTACAGATCCAAATGTGTCTACAGAAGACTGGAATGACATTAAAGTTCCTGGTAACTGGGAAGTGCAGGGGTTTGGTACTGCAATCTATACCAATCATGGCTATGAGTTTCAGCCGAGAAACCCTCAGCCCCCTACTCTACCCGAGATGAATCCCGTGGGAGTGTATCGTCGGGATATGACGGTATCTGCTGATATGCTGAAAAGGGATGTGTTCCTTCATATTGCAGGCGCAAAGGCTGGTGTGTATGTCTATATAAATGGTGAAGAAGTTGGCTATAGCGAAGATTCCAAAAATCCAGCCGAGTTTAAAATAAACGACTACGTAAAAGCAGGAGACAACACTCTTGTGCTTAAAATATTCCGCTGGTCGACAGGTTCCTATCTAGAGTGTCAAGATTTTTGGAGAATCTCGGGAATTGAGAGAGATGTCTACCTTTGGTCGCAACCCAAAACCCATTTGCGCGACTTTGTAGTCAAATCTGACCTGGATACAACCTACACAGATGGCAACTTTGCATTGAAAACAATGCTAAAGAACAGCGATGAAGCAAATAGCGAGGTTGAAATAGAATATGAATTGTTGGACAACAACAAGAAAGTAGTTGCAACCGACAAACAAACAGTCGCCTTGGATGCTGGAGAAGAGAAAGAGGCTCTTTTCACTAAAACAGTTAAAAACCCATTGAAATGGACTTCCGAAACACCCAATCTTTATACATTGGTGATGACAGTGAAGCAAAATGGAGCGGTAACGGAAGTTATTCCATTCACTGTTGGCTTTCGCTCAATTGAAATAAAGGAAGTTATCGATAAATCAGGACGACAAGACAAGTTGTTTTTAGTGAACGGGAAGCCCATCATACTGAAGGGTGTGAATATTCACGAACACAACCCTAAGACGGGTCACTACGTTACGGAAGAGATAATGATTAGAGACTTCGAGTTGATGAAACTGCACAATATCAATACAGTACGCTTAGCTCATTACACTCAAAGTAGACGCTTCTATGAACTATGCGACATATACGGACTATATGTATATGACGAAGCCAACATAGAATCTCATGGCATGTATTATGACCTCAGAAAAGGAGGTACTTTAGGCAACAATCCCGATTGGCTTACACCTCACATGGACCGCATTATGAACATGTATGAGAGGAACAAGAATCACCCATCTGTAACAATTTGGTCGTTAGGAAACGAAGCGGGTAATGGATATAACTTCTACCAGGCCTATTTGTGGGTAAAAGAACAAGACAAAGAGTGGATGGCACGTCCTGTGAACTATGAGCGAGCACAATGGGAGTGGAATTCAGACATGTATGTTCCTCAGTATCCAAGTGCTGCATGGTTGGCTCAGATGGGCGAGAAAGGTTCGGACAGACCCATTGTTCCTTCCGAGTATTCGCATGCTATGGGCAACTCCAATGGAAATCTGGCACTTCAATGGAAAGAGATTTACAAATATCCCAACCTACAAGGAGCTTACATTTGGGACTGGGTGGATCAGGGAATTGAAGAAACAGATGAAAACGGCGTAATGTATTGGGCTTATGGTGGTGACTATGGAAAAGACATGCCGAGCGATGGCAACTTTCTCATCAATGGAGTGGTTAGTCCAGACAGGACCCCCCACCCCGCCATGAATGAGGTGAAGTATGTGCATCAAAACTTTGCAGTAGAAGAGGTGAATGCAGAGGCTGGGAAATTCAATATTACCAACCGTTTTTTCTTTACTACTTCCGAAGGATATGCTATCACATATACCATTACACGCAATGGTGTGAAAATAAAAAGTGGAACAGTTGACATTCAGCTTGCACCTCAAGAGACAAAAGAAGTAACACTGGATGTTCCAGCAATAAAAGCAGACAACCCGGATGAGTATTTTGTGAACTTCGCGTTTACACAGAAAGACGCATCTCACCTTGTCCCCAAAGGATATGTAGTGGCTATCGAACAATTCAAACTAAACAAGGAGCAAGTAGCCAAACCCCAATATACAGCTTCGAACGGTGGCAAGTTAACAACCACTACAACGGACAATGAAATAGTTGTAAAATCGTCCAGCATTAATTTTGTGTTCGACAAAAAGAGTGGATTAGTTACTTCCTACAAGGTAAACGGAACAGAGTATTTTGATAAAGGTTTTGGTTTGCAACCCAACTTCTGGAGAGGACCCAATGACAATGATTATGGTAACTCGATGCCCAGTCGATTGCAAATATGGAAACAATCGAGCCAGAACTTCCACGTTGTGGAAGCTACGTCGCATGATGAGGGCAACAGTGTGGTGATTGAAGCCAACTACTTGCTGGCTGCAGGAAATCTATATATAGTTACCTATACATTAGATCCAGCGGGAGTACTTAAAGCTGACATTAAATTCACCTCCACAGATATGAAACCATCGCAGGTCGAAATTTCTGAAGTAGCCAAATTGGCAACATTCTCACCTGAAGCGGATGCAACCCGCAAAGCATCTTCGGAGCTAAACGTTCCACGTATTGGGATGAGATTTAGAGTACCCACCAATATGAACAGAGTGAAATACTTTGGTCGAGGACCCGACGAGAACTATATCGACCGTGCAGCAGCTTCTAAGGTAGGTATTTACAGCACTACGGCAGAAAACATGTACTATCCTTATGTGAGACCACAAGAGAATGGTCACAGAACAGACACACGTTGGGTTGCATTCACCAACGGAGGCAAAGGGCTACTTGTTGTAGCAGATGAAACAGTAGGTTTCAATTCGCTTAGAAACAGCATTGAAGACTTCGACTCTGAAGAAGCAACACATCGCCCTTATCAATGGCACAACTTCACAGAGAATGAAGAGCACAATGAAGAAAAAGCAAAAAACAAATTACGCCGCCACACACATATCAATGATATTTCTCCACGCAACTTTGTGGAAGTATGTATCGATATGAAACAACAAGGAGTGGCAGGATACAACAGCTGGGGCGATCGGCCTCTACCTGAATACACATTGCCTGCTAATAAAGATTACGAGTGGGGATTCACCCTCGTGCCCGTAAAGAATGCAGCGGATATTGATAGGGCAACTGCAAGGTCGTACAAAAGATAATAGAAGTAGCATAAATAAAATAAATCGATAGAAACATTCGATTATTGATTCAGAAAGCGCAGTAGAGCAACTCTTTACTGCGCTTTTTAGCATTAATAAAATTGATCCCACTTTTATACGCTACAATACCATAATGTGAAACTGCAAGTAACTTTTGTAGACTACAAAACCATGATGTAAAATTGCAAGTGACTTTTGTAGACTACAAAAC
>CAZXGV010000037.1:0-17416 GCA_964640575.1 uncultured Dysgonomonadaceae bacterium | reverse complement strand
GGGACCTCATGATTATGAATCATGCGCTCTAACCAACTGAGCTATCTCGCCAAAAAAAATAAATAGAGTTGCATCTTTACTGCTTCCCAAATTCGCGGTGCAAAAATAGCACAAGTTTTTTAATAAACCAACTCAATATTAGAAAATCTGCAAAGGATTATTTACTGCATTGGTTTCTACTATCAAGAAATGATATTGTAAGTCAACAATTACTCTTCTAAGTTGTTAAAACAGTATCGAAAAAAGAGCAGTAATAAATTGCACAATATAATAATATAATGGAACATAAAATAGAATTGAAAATAGACGATAACAATCGTGGCAGTTTTTTCATTAACAAAGATGGAAAGCAAATAGCAGAGCTTGATTTTGAAGTAAAAGACAATCTACTAAATGCCTACCACACTGGTGTTCGCAAGGAACTGGAGGGTCAAGGAATTGCCGCCAAACTATTTGACAAACTGGTGGAGTATGCTCGCGAAAATAATTACAAGATACTTCCATCGTGTTCATACATTTCTGTAAAGTTTCGTCGCCATCCTGATCAGTTTGCCGATGTGTGGCAACGAACGGATGATTAGTCAACAGGAGTGACATGTGGACTGTCAGGAAAATAATATTTATATGTGCAGTGACATCTCACTGCACATATAGGTGAAGTCTTTTCCAAACTACAATACATCTCTACCTTTACAACTCGAAATAGAGCATCATAAATCCAACATACTGCACAAAATAGGGATTCGTAGCATCAATCTTCTCATTCATCTATAAATTATGCTTGTTAATCTATTTCATTTTGCTTTGGCATAAATGAAGTGTATTTTTGTGTTTTATTAAAACTAACCAAAACGTAATATTTGAGCCATAAAAGCTCAACAAAATAACAACTATGTCAACAATGAGGAAACTGTTTTTATATTTAATTGTTTCATTTGCATTTATATTCTTAGCAAATGCGCAAAGCTCTTCAGGAAGAGGCTCCATCTCTGGTATATTAATTGATGATACTTCACAAGAACCTATTCCTGAAGCCAATATACGCATTCTTGCTCAAAAGGATAGCACTTATATAACAGGGAAGGCTTCGGATAAGAACGGCTCATTTTCGATACCTATCAAAAATGGTGACTACATTGTACATATATCTTATATTGGCTACACAGATGTTTTTACAAATACATCTATAACTGGCAAAAACAACACTGTAAATTTAGGGACCGTATCACTTCGTGAGGATGGAGTGCTATTATCTGATGCCTTAGTTACGGCTAAAGCTCCCGAAATTGTTGTCAGAGGAGATACAATTGAGTATAATGCTGATTCATATAAAGTAACTGAGAGTGCCGTTATCGAAGATTTACTGAAAAGAATGCCAGGAGTTGAAATCGATACCGACGGAAAGATAACTGTAAATGGTCAAGAGATTAAGAAGATATTGGTAGATGGAAAAGAGTTTTTTAGCGACGACCCAAAAGTAGCCTCTAAAAACCTTCCCGCTAAGATGGTGGACAAGCTGCAAGTTCTGGAAAGAAGAACAGACATGTCTCTGATGACTGGATTTGATGATGGTGATGAAGAGATGGTTATCAACCTTACAGTAAAACCTGGAATGAAAGAGGGAGTATTTGGAAATGCGTTTGCAGGATATGGTAGCCAGGATCGCTATGAAGCTAATGCCATGGTAAACTATATGCGCGACAGCGATCAATTAACTTTTCTTGGTGGACTCAACAATACTAACAATGCAGGTTTCTCCGATTTAGCATCTGCCATGTTTGGCGGTATGGGCGGAGGTCGCCGTGGACGTGGAGGCTGGGGAGGAAGCAGTGGTATTACCAAGTCGGCTAATGGAGGCTTGAACTTTAGCAAAGAGTTTGACGAGAAATTCACTCTTGGAGGTAATGTTAGATATGGAGATACTGACACGGATAGCAAATCGAGTGTTTACACACAAAACTTACTAAGCTCGGGCAACACCTTTGAACGAGAAGAGAATCGCTCTAACAACTACAGTCAAAATATCAATATGGACTTTAGATTAGAGTGGGAACCTGATACAATGACCAAATTTATTTTCAGACCCAACGCTTCTTTCTATAATAACAATCGCACGGAGATAGGTAATTTTTCAACCGTAAATGCTGAAGGTGACACAATCAACCATGGCGATTCAGAGTATTTTTCTAAAGGTACAGGCAAAAATATAGGTGGAACGCTCGAAGCAAGCAGAAGACTTGGCACAACAGGCAGAGTGTTGAGCTTTAGCATTGGGGGAGGAATGAATGACTCTGAAAATAACGGAGAAAACTTGTCTAGCACATTCTATAATGGATCACGTTCCGATGATATAATAGACCAACGTGTGAAAAACACTAATAGTGGAAACAATTTGAATTTGTATGCATCTTATGTGGAACCATTGGGCAAGAATAATTTCTTGCAACTGGCATATAACTATCGATACAATCGTTCTGAATCGGATAGAGATACACGAAAAAAAGACACCAATGGGGAATATACCGTATTGGACACAGCTTACAGCAAAAGATTAGAAAATAATTTCTACAACCAAAACATAGAGTTAAACTTCAGAGCGTCGAGAGAAAAATACAACTACATGTTGGGAGTAAGCATGCAGCCATCGAAATCTGAAAGCAAAACATACAAAGTTGAGTCTTTAGAAGAAAATGTTTCACAAAACGTTATCAATTTTGCGCCAATGGCACAGTTCAACTACTTGTGGAGTCGTCAAAAAAACTTACGCCTCAATTATTATGGTAGAACTGACCAACCATCGGTAAGTCAATTATCATCAGTAGTTGATATTTCTGATCCTTTGAACATATCTTATGGTAACCCTGACTTGAAGCCTGCATTCAATCATAGCTTACGATTGAGATATCGCAATTTCAATCCCGAAACAAATAGATCGTATATGTTTATGACCAATGCAGGATTTTCTGTCAACGATATTGTTCCTTACAGAATAACTGATAAAGATACTGGTAAAAAAGAATCTACTTACGAAAACGTAAATGGAAATTGGAATGCAAGTGCACGCTTTATGACCAATCAACCATTGAGCAATATTAAGTTTTCGGTATTCTCCATGACTTTTGCAAGCTATAACAATTCTAATGGGTTTTCTTCAATTAAATTATCTCCAACAGAAGATCTTATTACAGAAAAGAACACAAGCAAAAGACTCAACTTGGGTGAAACATTAGGAGTAAATTATCGTTCGGATTTACTTGACCTATCAGTTAGAGGAAATGTGTCGTATAATAAAGTAGACAACTCTTTGCCTGGACAGCAAAATCAAGAGTACTTAAACTATGGTGGTAGAGGAGAAACAACCATCTATCTACCCTTAGATTTTATAATCGAAAGCGACATCAACTATTCAACCAACTCAGGATATGCAGATGGTTTCGAACAAAAAGAGCTGTTATGGAATGCTGCCTTATCAAAACAACTTTTCAAACAGAAGAACGGGACTATTCGCTTCAAGATTTATGATATCTTAAAACAAAAGAGTGATATTAGCCGCTCTGTGACATCTAACTATATTCGCGATACAACTACCAACACACTGACCAGCTATTTTATGTTCCACTTTGTATATCGATTCAACATTTTCAAAGGTGGCAGTTCGGCAAGTGAAGATGGCGAAAGACGTGGAATGGGAATGGGTCGTGGATATGGACGTGGGCGCCACTAAATAGTAGTGCGTTTAAAACCATATAAAAACAAATAAAGCCTCAAAGAACCGTAAATAAAAGTATATTTGTATTCAGATATTAAATAGAATGAAGAGAAAACCAAATAGTTACTTAGACAATGTATTTATACACTTAACTGTGTGGATTATTCTCTTTGGCTTACCTCTCTTCTTAACAGACCGAGGACAAGGCATCAGCTGGTCGCAATTTTGGAGATCGGCTTCAGTAATGATTGCTTTTATAATCGTTTTCTATATCAACTATCTCTATTTGATAGACCGTTTTTTGTATAAGCAAAAAACCAAAGAGTTCCTTATTATCAATTTACTGCTCATTGTAGTGATAGCATCACTTATGTATTTTGCTCACGATTACGTGATGTCGCTCAATCTTGATGGTCGCCCCATGCGACGTCGCCGTCGTTATCAAACAATACCCTACATATTTATTGCACGCAATATGTTCTCGCTGGCACTGATAGTGGGTCTTAGCGTTGCCATAAAAATGAGTTCACGATGGGCAAAATCAGAGTCAGAAAGAAAAGAACTGGAAAAAGCGAAAGCTGAAGCTGAACTCAATAATTTAAAATCTCAGATCAATCCCCATTTCTTACTCAATACGTTAAACAACATTTATGCACTTATCGAATTCAATCCGCCTAAAGCACAAACTGCTGTGGAGGAGTTGAGCAAACTGTTGCGTCATTTGCTTTATGAGAACAACGAAACGTATGTGCCATTAGTAAAAGAGGTAGAGTTCATCAAAAACTATATCGAGCTAATGAGAATTCGTTTGTCGAAAAATGTCGAACTAATTACAAACATTGAAGTGACACCTGGCTCTTCAACGCTCATTGCGCCGCTTATCTTCATATCGCTTATTGAAAATGCTTTTAAGCATGGAGTGAGTGGAAACAAAAAATCTTTTATTGACATTCAACTCACAGAGAAACCAAACGGTTTAGTTGAGTTTATCTGTAAAAATAGCGCTTTCCCCAAAAGTGAATCAGATAAAAGTGGAAGTGGCATTGGGCTCAATCAAGTGAAAAGACGCTTAGAGTTGCTTTATCCCAAACAACACACTTGGACACAAAAGATAGTTCAAAATAATGGTGATAGTATTTTTGAATCTCACATAACTATTAATACTAAAGAAGATGGAACTGACTTGTTGGATTATTGATGACGAACCATTGGCAATAGAATTGTTGGAATCGTATGTAGCGAAAACCTCATTTTTAAAACTAACAGGTAGCTACTCGAGTGCCATTCAAGCAATGCAAGATGCAACAACGCAATCTGTCGACCTTGTTTTCTTAGATATTCAGATGCCCGAAATAAGTGGAATGGAGTTTGCACAGTTTATTAAAGACGACACGCGCATTATTTTCACTACGGCTTTTAGCGAATATGCATTGGAAGGGTATCGAGTGGATGCTTTAGACTATCTGTTGAAGCCTATTACCTACACCAAGTTTTTGGAAGCTACAAAAAAAGCACTCAAATGGTTTGAAATGAAAGAGTCTGCCTTAAGTAAAGATTCAACTACAAGCCAGGGACAAGAAGAGGAACAGATGTTTGTGAAAGCAGACCATAAACTGATTCGTGTCTTGTTTAAGGATATTCTTTACATTGAAGGATGGAAAGACTACGTGAAAATACATTTGAATGACAGACCCCACCCTATTCTTTCGTTGATGAGTATGAAAGGTTTGGAACAGACCTTACCTTCAACCAAGTTCATTCGCATTCATCGCTCGTTCATTATTCAAAAAAACAAGATTGACTCTATCAGCAAAAACAGGGTAACGATTGGAGACAAAGAATTGCCAATTGGAGAATCTTATAAAGAAGAATTTAATAAGATTATTGATGGTGGATTAGAATAATCGAAATCAAAAATAGCAACGCATAAACTCAAAAAGCTTTTCATCCTATTTCAAGCTCATTAACTTTCGAATACTCTCCTCAATAAATATACAGACTTACAACAACCTTTTTGACAGCAGTTTATATATCTCTTGTATATTTGAGAAAGCATAAAACTTGCTCTTCAACTCTTTGTTTTTTAGTTTTCAAAAGGCTTACTTATAGATTTGCTTTCTCTTACTTACAAAGAGTTTCTATCTATTTTCGTATCTTTGCCGATTCATTTAAAAAAAAACGAGACAATATTATATGATAACAGTTAGTAATTTGGATGTCCAGTTTGGCAAAAGAGTTCTTTTCCAGGATGTCAATTTAATATTCACTCCTGGAAATTGCTATGGCATAATTGGTGCTAATGGTGCAGGTAAGTCTACCTTCCTTCGTGTGTTGAGCAAACAAATAGATCCTACAAGAGGAACAGTAACCTTAGGTTCGGGCGAACGGCTTTCGGTGTTGAGTCAAGATCACTTTGCTTATGATGAATATACCGTACTTGACACTGTATTGATGGGTCACTCATCATTGTGGGAAATAATGAGTGAAAAAAACGCACTGTATGAAAAACCCGATTTCAATGATGAAGACGGCATCCGTGTTTCTGAGCTGGAAGGAAGGTTTGCAGAGATGGAGGGCTGGAATGCAGAAAGCGATGCTGCTAATTTATTGAGCGGATTGGGAGTAAAAGAAGAATTGCACTATAGTTTGATGAAAGATTTGAGTGGTAAACAAAAAGTACGTGTACTATTGGCAAGAGCTCTCTTTGGTCAACCAGACAATCTATTGTTGGATGAGCCAACCAATGATCTTGATTTAGAAACTATAAATTGGTTGAAACACTACCTCTCCAATTCCGAACACACCATATTGATTGTTAGTCACGACCGTCACTTCCTTGACTCTGTTTGCACACATACTGTGGACATAGATTTCAGTAAGTTGCAAATGTTTTCAGGCAACTATAGTTTTTGGTACGAGTCCAGTCAACTGGCACTTCGTCAACAGCAACAACAAAACAAACGAGCAGAAGAAAAGAAAAAAGAGCTGGAAGAGTTTATTCGTCGCTTTAGTGCCAACGTAGCCAAATCAAAACAAACTACAAGTCGCAAGAAAATGATTGAGAGATTGAATATCGAAGAAATCAAGCCCTCATCACGTCGCTATCCAGGCATAATTTTCACACCAAACAGAGCACCCGGGAATCAGATTTTGGAATTGAAAGGACTTACACACAGTATTGATGGACAAGTTTTGTTTAGAGACCTCAATATAAATGTTGAAAAAGAAGACAAAATTGTATTCTTGAGTAGAGATCCTCGTGCTATGACTGCCTTATTTCAAATTATCAATGGTGAAGAAAAAGCAGATGAAGGAACCTATCATTGGGGACAAACCATTACAACTGCCTACCTACCGCTTGATAACGCACAGTATTTTAATTCTGATTTAAACTTAATTGACTGGTTGAGTCAGTTTTCGGATGATACTAACGAAATATACTTAAAAGGATTTTTGGGTCGCATGCTTTTTTCAAACGATGAATTAACCAAAAAAGTAAGTGTTTTGTCTGGAGGAGAGATGATGCGTTGTATGATTTCGCGGATGATGCTGAAAGATCCCAACACGTTAATTTTGGATACACCCACCAATCACCTCGACTTAGAATCGATTCAGGCATTCAATAATACGCTGAAAACTTTTAAAGGAAATGTCTTGTTTTCAAGTCACGACCACGAGTTCATTCAAACAGTGGCTAACCGAATTATTGAATTGACTCCGAATGGAATAATAGATAAAATGATGGATTATGATGATTATATAACTGATCCTACTGTTGCCGAGTTGAAGGAAAAGCTCTATAACACACACTCATAGTTTACTAATTGTACAAATACAAAAAAGCAGTAAGTTTAGAACTTACTGCTTTTTTATTTATCAATATAGAAAACCCGAAGGTTTTATTATTCTACGAAAAGTTTTTTATTCAGATTTTTCTTCCTTTGCTGGTTCCTCAGCAGGAGCTTTTTCAGCTTCTTCTTTAGCAGCTTTTTCAGCTTCTTTTTTAGCTTCCTTTTCAGCTTTCTCAGCCTCAAGTGCAGCTATTTCATCCGCTTTTTGCTTAGCCAACTCGTCAATACGTGCTTGGTTCGCTTTTTTCTCTGCCTCTAAACGTGCTTTTTCTTCAGCAAGTTGTTTTTCTTCCTCTGCACTTTTTATTGACTCAATGCCTTTTTGTTTATTAGCTATCCACTCTTCATATTTGCGGTTAGCATCTTCTTCAGTAAATGCGCCTTTTGCTACACCACCCAACAGATGTTTTTTCATTAGAACACCTTCACGTGATAAAATATTTCGTACTGTATCTGATGGTTTTGCACCAGTTTGCAGCCAGTATAAAGCTCTTTCGAAATCTAAAGTGATTGTAGCAGGATTTGTGTTCGGATTATATGAACCGATCCTTTCAATGTACTTTCCATCCCGTGGAGCTCTGCTATCTGCAACGATAATCTGATAAAAAGGGCGATTTTTACGACCTCTTCTTTGTAAACGTAATCTTGTTGCCATTTAGTTAATTTTATTGTTAAATATTTTCTCTATTTGAGGGTGCAAAGATAGAAATTATTTCCGGTTATCAAAAAGCTTTGAATGCTTATTTCTCTTTTTCTTATTTATTAGAATGTTAACTGTGCTTGCGACAGCAAATAATAATCTAATATCGTGATAGCAGCCATTGCCTCAACAATAGGGACTGCACGCGGAAGAACACATGGATCGTGTCGTCCTTTTGCTTTTATATTGGTGTCTAGTCCTGTCTTGTCAACCGTCTTTTGATCTCTCAATATAGTTGAAACTGGTTTAAAAGCGACGCGGAAGTATATGTCCTGACCATTGGAAATTCCTGCCTGAATTCCCCCTGAGTTGTTGGTGAGTGTGCTTATTTTCCCGTCGTCATTATAGAATACATCATTCACCTGCGATCCGCGCAAACCTACATCAAAACCTTGTCCATAATCGAATCCCTTCACTGCATTGATACCTAACATGGCGCTCCCCAATGCAGCATGCAGTTTGCCGAAGACAGGCTCACCCAACCCCACTGGAGTTCCACGCACAATACAGGTGACAACACCACCAATTGTGTCACCCTCTGCTTTCACCTCTTCTATAAGCTCAATCATTTCGTTGGCTTTCTCCATGTCAGGACATCTCACTGGTGTTGACTCTATCCGCGAAAGGTCTAATTTACTATAATCTTTATCCACCATTATACTGCCTACCTGCGAAGTGTAAGCTATCACATCAATGGATAGTTTTTTCAGGATTAGTTTAGCAACAGCACCTGCTACTACACGTGCTATTGTTTCTCGAGCCGAAGAACGTCCCCCACCTCGATGGTCTCGATTACCATATTTCTTTGCATAAGTATAATCGGCATGCGAAGGGCGATAGATGTTCTTTAGATTATCATAATCTGATGAATGTTGATTTTTATTGTAAATAGTAAATCCAATAGGAGCTCCTGTAGTTTTCCCTTCAAAAATTCCTGAAAGGAACGATACTTTATCTCCTTCCTCACGTGGTGTGGTTATGCTCGACTGTCCGGGGCGACGCCTATCCAGTTCATTTTGAATGAAATTCATATCCATTTCTATACCCGATGGACAACCATCTATAATTCCTCCAATAGCTTGACCATGAGATTCGCCAAAGGAAGTAAGTCTAAAAATATTACCAAATGTATTCATTGTGATTTGCTTTTACGTATCCAAAAAAAATGTACTTAAAGTACAAATATAAAAAGAAAAATCACAGACTGCCATTTAATATGCAGATACTGTGATCTTTCATCTATCTTCATTTGCTATTAGGCAATGTTATTAACATCCTTGTCCTCTGTCTCCACAGCCACTGTCAGCACAACCCGAGCAACCACCACTATCTTGTGTAAATAATGCAGCAATCTCTTCGGTAGAAGCATCTCGCACATTAATTACATTGCCTGCAAAATGCAAAGTTTCGCCTGCTAAAGGGTGGTTGAAGTCCATTGAAACTACATCTTCTTTCACTTCAACAACTGAACCCATAATTTGGTTGCCTTCGGTATCCATCATTGGAATGGTGTTCCCTTCATATAACAGATCTTCAGCTACTTCTCCATCTACTTGAAAAACATTTTTCGGAAGATCCAATATTTTCTCTTCTTCAAAATCACCATAAGCCTCTTCAGGAGAAAGGGAGAAAGCGAAAGTATCACCCGTTTTCTTTCCTGCAAGTTGATTCTCGAATGAGTGCAACATTGAATTTGTTCCAAATATAAATTCTAAGGGTGCTTCTTTTGTGGCACGCTCCATTAATTCTCTTTCATCGTCTTCACCCACGTGTAAATCGTATGAAACTATTACGTATTTGTTAGTCTCTATTTTCATTTTTAAATTTCCTTTTTATAAGTGTCTATTTATTACTGCATTATAAAGTTGACTGTCAAGGTATATAGTAAAACCTCATTATATAAAACAATTCAACTCTATTTTGTTTCACAAAACTACTGCTTTTTTTAAGTTATCAAGAGCTTTTTCAAGAGTAATTCGTGGACATCCAACATTTAACCGCATAAAACCTTCGCCTTCTTCTCCAAACATAGTTCCACTATTCAGTGCCAGGTTGGCTTTCTTAATGAAGAGGTGTTCTAACTCAGTTTGCGATAAATTCAAGTCGCGACAGTCCAACCAAATCAAGAATGATGCCTCAGGCTTCATGGTTTTTATTTGAGGAATGTTCTTTTGGATATAATCATCTACAAAGTCGATGTTCTCCTGAATATACACCAACACTTGATCCAACCACTCCTCTCCTTGTTCATAAGCATATTGTGCTGCTAAATAGCCAAATATAGAACCTTGGTCTAATTTACGTGCATTGAGATGATCAAAATACTTTTTTCGAATCTCTCTGTTTTCAACTACAGCAAACGAACTCACAATTCCCGCAATGTTAAACGTTTTGCTGGGAGCCATCAGTGTGATATTATTTTGAGCAGCTTTGTCTGAAACAGTAGCAAAAGGTACATGCTTGTTGCCTGGCATTACCAAGTCTGCGTGTATCTCATCAGATACAACCAATATGTCGTTATCGAAACAAATCTCTGCCAATTCATATAGTTCTTCTTTTGTCCATATTCGGCCGCTTGGATTCTGTGGATTACAAAGAATAAGCATCTTGCAACCTGTTTTTGCAACCTCTCGCAAGTTATCAAAGTCCATTTTATATTGTCCATTTTCCAATACAAGTGGATTATTTACAATCTTCCTGTTTAAGCCTTCGGAAGAAGCTTTAAATGGTGGATAAACCGGTGGTTGAATTATAATCTTGTCATTGATATTAGTAAACACTTCGATAGCAAAAACAAATCCTTTCACTACCCCTGGAACAAAAGTAATAGTCTCTTTTGCAACAGACCATTTGTGCCTCTTTTTCAACCAATTTATGATAGCACTAAAATACTCTTCGCCTGGATAAGTGTAACCAAACACTCCATGATCGACTCTTTGTCTGAGTGCTTCTGTTATTTGAGGGGGAGACAAAAAATCCATATCGGCAACCCAAAGAGGCATGAGGTCATCAGCACCAAACACTTTTTTTAATGCATCAACTTTAACAGAATTGGTGTTGCTCCGATCAATTATTTGATCGAAATCATATTTTATTTTCATAAGTAGCCTATTTTTTATTTTGTTCTAATCGTTATATACACTCTTGAGCCAGTCGTTATTCTCAAACTCTCGTCTTCCAAAGCTGAGAGATTCAAAAGCAAGACCAATCACAAACTGATGTGAAGAGATGGATGTGATAAGCTTGTTTACCTCCGAGCGATAGTAGTTTCTTAAATAACCAACTCTGAGTGTAACTTTACCAACAGGATAATCTGCAGTAAGATAATTTCTTAGTCCACGTTGATTGGCAGGAGTGCCAAAGTGGATAGTTCCCGAATCGTTTCCTAACACAAAAATCTCATAATAAGAGTGTCCATATTCAGGAGAAAAGAAAACACCCATCAACGGCGAGGAGACTTGCCATCGAAACGTTAGCAAATTCCATTTATAAAATGCGAGTAAAGACGCATTCAAGTTGAAGTGTGTTTTTAATTGAGCGGGATTGTTACTGTTGCGAATATTATAAATTCCTCCCAGCGACAAGTCAACTCCTCCTCCTCCAAAAAGTCTAAAAGAATTTGTTGCATAAAGTGGATAGAACCCATTTAGCTTGTAATCAATATTACCATAATAAGTATTGGCATTTCCGACAGGGTTGGTGGTAGATGAAGCTTGTAAGAAAAACTGTTGTTGAAAAATCAATTTATCTTTTAGCAGCGACGACGCATTCATACGTTCATGCAGCAAAGAGAGCGATAGTCCATCATATTCGAGTGGCGAAAGATAAGTATCAGTTAAAATCATATTGCCCACTCCAAAAAGAGTTGACTGATTAACCGCTTTTTTTATTGGAATATCTTGGCTACTCTGCCCCAATACTACATAAACGGTGCATACCATAAAAACTACTCCAATAAGAATCCTTCTCATCATTCCTGATATAATTTCAGCGGGTCGAACTATGTTCAAATAGCACACCTGCTTTAAAGATGAAGTTGTACTATAATTGTTACATAATTCGTTTAAAACAGCTTCATCTGCCCAGTTATCTCACCTTTGTTATCATCTCTACTTTTACCCTCTTCATTGGCTTCGGCATCATTATCAGAGTCCTCGTCGTCCAAATCTATTTCAATTTTTTTAGACCCTAACACTTCCTCCTCATCCACTTCCGGGAAACGCAATGGCTCTAATTCTTCCACTGTCTTCACTTCAAAGTTTGAAACTCGCTTGCCCTTGGCTCTGTGACTTTTGATTCCGATAAATTCATCCGCATCAATCTCTATTGGGTCTCTAAAATCATCTTCGCCGCCAAATGTAACTTTTATACGCGAGTAGTAGACATCGGACAACAAATATAATGAAGAATCAGGGTTATCACCCATAAAATTCAATGTTCTTTCCGAATCTTCATAGGTAAACCTTTTTATATAGGTGTAATTTTGATCTGCATCATACAACACTGCTGTCCATATCTTCTCTGGTTTGAATTTTTCGATTCTCTGAATGTTAGAAGCAAAATGTTGAGTTAAATCGAAATTGGTGGTATAGAAATCTCCATTTTTAAGAATAACCAATATCCTGTCTTCACCTTGAAATTCTCCTAAATAGACACCTCTTTCGTCGTAGTTCAGTCGCAACACATCTGGGTCGAACCAAACTTTACGCCCTCCCAAAGTAGAAGCACCTTTCTCTTTCAATGTTATTCTATGCACCTCCGATTTCGTGAGGATATTCCCAACTGCCCCCCTACCCCTAATGGCAATTTCACTAAAATCTTTCTCGAAAGTGAGAATTCTCATCCTTGGCTTTGGTTTCAAATCAACCTTCACAGTCTCGGCTTCGCCGTTAGGATTGGCACTAAAATAGGCAATTCTCGACCCGGGTTTTCCGCGCGTCAGGTCATATTCTCTATCGCGTACTACGCCTGGCACAGCAAAACGCTTAATGTAGTGTGGAGAAAGTTTTCCACTTCTGTAAATTACATTATATATCGTGCGTTTATCGTTGCGCTTGAAGACATTGGCATACAAAATGTTTTTACCCACATACACCTTGTCGCTTACTTCCACCACTTTGTATTTACCGTCTTTAAAGAAGACAATCACATCATCAAGATGCGAACAGTTGGCTATAAACTCATCTTTCTTAAGCGATGTCCCGATAAAACCTTCTTTACGGTTGATATACAGCTTCTCATTGGCTTCCACCACTTTTGAAGCCTCAATTGTTTCGAAGCTACGAATAGTTGTTCTACGTGGCCAATCTTTACCATATTTCTCTTTCAACATTAAAAACCAAGAGATGGTATAGTCAACCAAGTTGTCTAATTTGTGCTCAATCTCTTTTATTTGGGCTTTATAGCGTGCAATTATTTCGTCTGCTTTCTCTGTGTTGAACTTAAGAATACGCGCCATTTTAATCTCCATCAACCGCAAAATATCATCGCGATTAATCTCTCTGAGGAAAGATTTTTTATAAGGAGCCAAACGTACATCAACGTGCTTCACAGCATCGTCCATACTTTTAGCATTTTCAAACTCTTTGTCTTTATAGATACGTTCCTCGATAAATATCTGCTCCAACGATGCAAACAAAAGTGCCTCTTCTTTTTCTTGTTTCTCAATCAGCAATTCTTGACGCAACAGCTCTTTTGTATTGTCAACCGAGCTACGAAGCAATTGGCTAACACTTAAAAAATGAGGTTTATTATCCTCAATCACGCAGCAGTTGGAAGAGACACTAACCTCACAATCTGTAAATGCATAGAGTGCATCGATGGTTTTGTCGGACGAAACACCAGCACCCAACTCTATCTGAATTTCTACTTCTTGGGCAGTAATATCATTTACTTTTCTAATCTTAATGTTGTTCCTATCGTTAGCCCTAAGGATTGAATCAACAACCGAAGCCGTTGTTTTACCAAACGGTATGTCCTTTATTACAAGTGTTCTGTTGTCAATCTTTGTGATGTTGGCTCGCACTTTCACACTACCACCTCGTTCACCGTCATTGTATCGCTCCACATCGATGTATCCCCCTGTTAAAAAATCGGGGTAAAGTTGAAACTCTTTATCATTGAGGTAGGCAACTGCTGCATCACACAGCTCATTGAAGTTGTGAGGCAAAATGCGCGACGACAATCCCACTGCAATACCTTCGGCACCTTGCGCCAATAGCAAGGGAAATTTCACAGGAAGTGTGATAGGCTCTTGGTTTCTGCCATCGTATGAGTTCTTAAACTCTGTCGTTTTATTGTTAAACAGTACTTCTAATGCAAACTTCGATAGCCTTGCCTCAATGTATCGAGGTGCTGCCGATCCATCGCCTGTCAAAATATTACCCCAGTTACCCTGAGTATCTATCAACAAATCTTTTTGACCCAGTTGCACCAGTGCATCGCCAATAGAAGCATCACCATGAGGATGAAACTGCATGGTGTTACCAATAATATTTGCCACTTTATTGTAGCGACCATCGTCCATTCGCTTCATCGAGTGAAGAATGCGCCGTTGCACGGGCTTCAATCCATCGTTGCGATGTGGCACAGCACGCTCTAAAATTACATAAGAAGCATAATCAAGAAACCAATCTTGATACATCTTCGTTAAATTCAAAGGTGCATCACTACTGATTTTTTGTGCAAACTTCGAACCAGTAGCACGCTTGTCATCATTAGTTTTATCATTTTCGGATTCCTTATCAACGTTGTCGATCTTATCCTTATCTAAATCTTTGTTAGAGGACATATATAATTTTAATAATTGAAAAACAAGTAATTAAGTTGTAAAAGGTACTCCAAATAGTCTGTTTTTCATACATTCGGAGCATTTAAAGTTATAAAATCGTTCAAAGGTATTTATTTTTGATGTGATATGCAAACGAGATATGAGTGGGGAAGTCTCTATCCCATCAAAATATTTTCAGTAAGACTAAACCTCTTACCATACTATTTGTTTAATGTATATCAGTAAACAGTTTTACGAAATTAATAATTATCTTTGCATCATATATCTAATCTAATTAATTATGACAACAACTATTTTAAAGAATCAGACTCTCAAAACAATAAAGTACACACTTTTTATTTCCATTTTAGCTGTAGTGCTTCAAGCCTGTGGTAGTGTGCCAATTTTGGGACGCAGACAACTTCTACTTGTACCCGATCAAGAAGTGTTGGCATTGAGTTTTCAGCAATATCAAGATTTTTTGCGAGATGCACCCGTTGAAAAAAACACCCCCCATGCACAAATGGTGGAACGTGTAGGAACAAGAATAGCGAGTGCTGTTGAAACTTTTTACATAAACAATGGATACGAATCTGAATTAAAAAATTTTAGTTGGGAGTTCAATTTGGTGAAAAGCAAGGATGTGAATGCATTTTGCATGCCAGGAGGAAAAATTGTAGTGTACGAAGGTTTGCTCCCTATCACACAAGACGAAACAGGATTGGCAATCGTGATGGGTCACGAAATAGCTCATGCTGTTGCCAAACATGCCAACGAACGCATTAGCCAGCAAATGGCGCTACAATATGGTGGTCAAATAGCAGGAGGATTGTTAGGCAATAATCAAGCGGCACAACAAATTGGGGGCTTAGTATTTGGTGTTGGTTCTCAACTCGGAGTTATGCTTCCTTATGCTCGCAAACATGAATATGAAGCCGACGAACTTGGTATCATATTTATGGCAATGGCTGGATATGACCCTCGCTCGGCTGTAGATTTTTGGACAAGGATGTCGCAAGCAGGTGGCGGCTCTGTTGCAGAGTTTATGAGCACTCACCCAAGCGATCAAAATAGAATTGCAAAAATTAAAGAAAATATGCCCAAAGCACTGCAGTATTATCAAGGGGCAGGCGTTCAAAACAAAACAGAGCAAAAAATTAAAACCAGCGTGAAGCCCGAGACCCGAACTTCGGATAAGTGGACTTTTTAGAGCAAGGCATTACTGTAAATGGGAGAGTGGCACAACAATTTAACGAAGGACAAGTCTCGACCTGCCTCTACAACAAGGCAATCCACGACTGGCGCGGATATTTATCCGTGTCTTCCACGCATTTTTTTTGATTCCTCATTAAACACATCGTTTGCCCAATTCTATGGGTTGGATATTATATGCTCAAATATTTTATCGTAATATACAGTGCTGCGTATAATATGGTCATAAAATGAACGCTGCCATACAAAATAGTTATGTCCAATTAGATGAATTTTTTTTGATGCTGTAGTTTTATACGCCCCATCAATTCCGACAATGATTTTATTTTCTGCGATTGTTTTCACTTCAATATCAGCGAGACGCGATAAATCGTCGTCTCTACACACCCCACCCTACATTCACTAATCAGCCATTTATCTGTACCCACTTACCCCTTAGCTTCAATGTCGCTAGATATATGCCAACTGGTAGATTGTATTTCACCCTTTCTCTATACTCAATAGTAGTTCATCAGGTTTTGGATAAGACAACGGTAAAAGCTCTATTTTGAAAGGCAACTCCATCTCTTGCAGGTCTGTCATATTTTTGTCGAGCAGGTTGTTTTCGAAACAATAATTAAAAGTTAGCTTCAAGTATCGTCTTATTATCATCATTGGCAGAAACTCACCCCGATACAGCATCCACTCCATCAAATCTTTTTTCCCTTTCGAACTATTGCATGTTCTGCATGCAAATATCAAATTCTCTGCATTGTCTGTTCCTCCATATCGTTTAGGAAAAATATGGTCGAGTGATAGACTATCCGATGAACCACAATAATTGCATATTTGACCAGTTTGAAGTTTAATCTTCTCATCGTCAAATATTGTTCGCATATTCATTGTACCGTCTTTAAAACCTCTGAACAATCTAGCTCTTATCATAAAGTTGAACGGTCCATACCTTTCTTGTTCTTTTTCAACAGCACTATGAGCCATTGCTAGGTTTGAATACGACCAATATATCTGCTCTCGCACCGTTTCTATTTTGTGTTTTGCCATTTATATTTATCTTTCAATAGTTGTGATTAAAACGTTAATGTAACTGTATCATTTGACTCCCTCTATTATCCAACTTAATCCCATCCTCCCATTCAAAAGCAATTTTTGTAGAGCTTGGTGAACCATAAAAAATA
>CAZXGV010000036.1:0-18164 GCA_964640575.1 uncultured Dysgonomonadaceae bacterium | reverse complement strand
AACCTGCTTCCAATCCAATATTGAACTTTTTGCCATGTGTAACAATCTCTTCAACTACTTGCCGCATTTGGTTTACCTTGATAGGGTAAACAATATGATTTTGTGCTTTATATTCATACTCTTTAGCTGCAATCTTGAAGCAGGTACTTATTTTCTCAATTCTACTATCAAGAATTTCAGGAAATCGAACTAATACAGGGGCGGATACATCTTTCATATCTAACTCCTTCATCAGTTCATCTAAGTCAACTCCATAACTGTCTTGTTGAGGAGTAACAAGCACGTTTCCTTTTTCATTTATCGAGAAATATTTATTTCCCCAGCCACCTATGTTATATGTTTCTTCCGAATCTTCAATGCGCCATTTTCTCATTTATCTGTATCCCTCTCTTTATAATTATTATCTCGTTTATTTAAGAACAAAATTACACAATTATTTTGTCAATTATCAATTAGCAAACAAAATAACAAATCTTATTACTTTGTTTAAACGAATAGTTGCATTGAATCTATCCAATTACTTTATTCTCGCAGCTTCCCACCCAATCATAGCCACTTTCAAATCCAATCCCCAATGATAACCACCCAATTCTCCACTGGAGCGAATGACTCTATGGCAAGGAATAATGTAAGAGATTGGGTTTGAGCCTACTGCTGTTCCAACTGCACGGTTTGCTTTGGGTTTGCCGATGTGATTGCTTATATGGCTATAGGTTGTGAGTTGTCCCAAAGGAATTTTGAGAAGGGCATCCCACACTTTTAGTTGAAAGTCAGTTCCTTTAATGTGAAGTTGCAAAGGATTGTGTGCGTTTTCGGGATTTTGCAAAAAAGAAACCGCTTGCAAATGGCTGGGTTGTTCTTCATGAATAAAATTGGCACGAAAAAACATTTCTACCAATTCTTTATAAGCGATTTCAGTATCGCCAAAAGCAATATAACAAACACCTTTGTCGGTTGAAGCTATACAAGCTGCACCAAAAATAGTTTCCAAGAAGGAATAATAGATGGTAAGGTTTTTTCCTTGATTTTTATATTCACCCGGTGTCATGGCTTCAACTGTAACAAACAAATCGTGTAAGCGACTTGTACTTGATAGCCCTACATCTGCAGAAGCATCAAAAAGCGTTTTCTGCTCTTTCAAATGTTGCTTAGCATATTCGATTGTGGTGTATTGAAGAAACTTCTTGGGTGAAACTCCAGCCCAACGTGTAAAGAGACGATGAAAATGATGAGGACTTAAATGTATTGCATCAGCAATATCATCTAAGGATGGTTGATCTTTAAAATGGGTGCGAATGTAGTTGATTGCCAATTCTATACGTTTGAAGTCAATGTTTTCATTTGTTTTCATAAGCTTTATTTTTTAGAACTTCAAAGTTATGTTATCAAGAATAAAGTTGCAATCCGATTCTTGCTATTAATTAGCTTATAATAGTTCCATTTAATCTACAAAAAACTGATGAAACTCATCCGAAAACATACTGGCTACCTCTCCATCAGGATTTACATATATAAAGTAGTAGTGTAAACCAGGTATTGTTTTAGCTACTTTCACAGATTCCTCTACACCCATTGCCATAAATGCAGTAGCATAAGCATCTGCGGTCATACAGTCGTCGGCTATTACCGTTGCTCCTAAGATATCTTGTTCTGATGGATAACCTGTTTGTGGATCAATGGTGTGTGAATATTTCACACCTTCTTTTACATAATAGTTTCTGTAATTACCCGAAGTTGCTACAGATTTGTCGCAAATTGACAAAACGATTTGCAACTCTCGCGACATAGCAGATGAATCGTCTGTTGGCTTGTCTATGCCTATACGCCAGCAATCACCTTTTTCGTTTGTTCCACGCATAGTTATTTCTCCACCAATCTCTACCATGTAGTTTTCGATGCCTAAATTTTGCAATGTGTGTGCTACAATATCACAAGAGTATCCTTTGGAAATGCCAGAAGTGTTTATCTGAATACGAGGGTCATCTTTAACAATCACTCCATCTTCAAGTCTTATTTTCTCAAAGCCAACAAATGGCTTCATACTGTCGATTTTCTCTTGCGTAACATTATCCATGTCTTTGAATCCAAACCCCCAAGCATTGATAAACGGTGAAGCGGTGATATCAAACTTGCCATTCGTTTTTTGTGATACCTCTTCCGATTTTTCAAATACATTAATGAAAAGTGAATCCAAAGTAACAGGCACATTGTTATTCACCTTACTGATAATCGAATTTTCTTTAAATGGGTTAAGCGATTGATCGAAGCGTTGCAACGCTTCCATTATCTCTTCTTTTACGGAGCGATTATATTCATACTTAATATTAAAGTAGGTATGAAATATCTCTCCGTTTTCATGATAGTATTGAAAGTTTTCCTTTTTATCTGAAGAGTTACAGCCATTAAATAGCAAAGCAACAAAGAGGGAGAGGATTATATAATTTGATAAACTCTTGAAAATATTCATAAATGGGGGTATAATAAAGTGAACTGTTATGAAGGAAAATGGGGCATTACATCCACTCTGTAAATTCCTCCACGTTTTTTCTTTTCTTTGGTTGTTCAGTGTCAAAAGTTTGTTTTTCTGAAGGAAAACCAACAGGTATAATTGCAACAGGCTCTAAAACCTTATCCAAATTGAGTGCTTCTTTCAGTATGTTTGCATCAAAGTTGCACACCCAACATGTTCCTAAACCCATCTCAGTTGCTTTTAGCATTAAGTGTGTAACAGCAATGGCTACATCAATATTGCCATGATCTTTGTTGTCAGACGGGCGTTTCCACGATTGCGACTTATCTGTGCATGCTACTATGTAGAGTGGGGCACTCTCAAACCATTTGCGGGGATAACTTTCAACAATTTGTTGTTTTACTTCACCAGCATTGCAAACAAAGAAACGCCATGGTTGATAGTTTACAGCTGATGGTGCCAAACGTGCAGCATCAAGCAACTCCATTATTGTTTGCTTATCTATCTTCTTATCTGAAAATGATCGCACCGATTTTCGCATCAAAAATAGTTTGTCTATACTCATTGATATTGGGGTCTTTTAAATTTCTTTTTCTATGTTATATTTGTTTCTGTCAGCAGAGTTGCGCGATATGATTTCGCCTAAAAAGCCTGCCAAAAACAGTTGTGTTCCTAATATCATTGCAGTGATAGAAAGGAAGAAATAAGGCGAATCTGTCACTAATCGATAGCCAAGTCCATGCTTCATTGCATAAACTTTTGATGCACCCACCACTATGATTGCAATAAAGCCTATTAGAAACATTAGGCTCCCTAAGAGTCCAAAGAAGTGCATTGGTTTTCTACCAAACACCGATAAAAACCAGAGTGTAAGCAAATCAAGATATCCATTGAAAAAGCGACTTACCCCAAACTTGGTTTTGCCATATTTGCGAGGGCTGTGCGTCACCACTTTTTCACCAATTTTTGTGAATCCTGCATTTTTAGCTAATGCGGGAATGTAACGATGCATATCGTTGTAAATTTCGATGCTCTTTACTACCTCTTTTTTGTATGCTTTTAACCCACAATTCATATCATGCAATTTGATACCGGTGACTCTTCTGGCAGTTGCATTGTATAATTTTGAAGGAATGTTTTTGGTTAGTTTGCTATCATATCGTTTCTTTTTCCAACCCGACACTAAATCGTAGTTCTCTTCTCTTATCATTCTGTATAGTTCAGGAATTTCGTCGGGACTGTCTTGCAAGTCGGCATCCATAGTAACAACTACATCGCCTTTTACTTTTTGAAAAGCACAGTGTAGAGCTGGCGATTTTCCATAGTTTCGTTGTAGTTTGATGGCTCTAATGTTTTTCGATTTCTCTTTCAACTGTGTGATAACATCCCACGAATTGTCGGTGCTTCCGTCATCCACATACATTATTTCGTATGAAAAGTTATTCTTCTCCATCACACTTTCAATCCAAGCGTTGAGTTCAGGAAGCGACTCTTCTTCGTTGTACAAAGGAATTACTACAGAAATATCCATGCTGGCTATAATTAATTGAAAAACTACTTATTTAATTCTTTTAATATTAATGTTTATTCTTGATGCAAGTGGCGATAGTATTAAAGAGAAAATGAATCCGATAAACACATTACTCATTATCTGTCTGAAGACATAGGTGAAGGGTGATAAAGAACTTTGTCTTTTTAGTTCATCCATCATTGCTTCATTAAAATTGAGTGACTGAGCTAATTCTATTGTTTCTTGAGTCACCCTCGAAATATAGGATGGGTCAATCATTGTTATGTGCATAAAAACAATAACTGACTCGATGATAGAGGCAAAGAAAAAAAGAGTTATCCCAAACCTTACTCCCTCCCAATACTTGAGCGTATTATCAGTTTTTGTATTCTTGAATTGAACTAAATAGAAAAGAAGTAATAGGGGAGTGAAAAAGATTAAGAACCCATTTACAAATTCTAATGAGGGGTATTTTGTAGCCCCCATTATAAAAAGGTATTTGAAAATCCAAAATCCGCCCAATCCAAAACCAGCCTGCATAGCAAAACTGATAACACTGTTTTTCTCTTTTTGCATATATTTGTTTTAATTGGTCGTTATTGTTTCAATGACCAAAAAGTAATTTGTATGTGTTTATATCTATGCAAAAGTAACTATTTTTTCAGTTAGAAAAAAGTTTGAGAACTTCCATTGCTAAAATAGGATTAGTGGGAAGATAAACAGAACATCAGAGTGTCTCTTATTCTGTTTTGTGGCTAAGTTGCATTATGGAAGTAGACCCTTGAGTAATCTTAAAAGCATTCATTTGAAAATAAGCTAATTCCGTATATGGTATAAAAAAAATTACTATGTTGTACTATACCAATGAGTTGTTTTTTAGGATGTAAGATGGAAATTAGCACTGCTTAAAAACTGAACAGAGCACCCGCAGAGTTTGATTTAATGTGAGCTTTTCTCTTCGAGACCTTTTGTGTATAGGATATACAAAAACATCCACAGTCTCATCGTCTATCATCTTCAGATAACCACCTATACCCCAAGTTAACATGCGTGAGTCTGTTCTAAATTTAAGGATTTTATTCTTTCTATCGGAATACGATATGATATATTGTCGGTCAATTATTTGCATTACGTCATCAAATGGAAACCTGCTTCTTGCTTTGAAAGTTAACCGCTTTTTTTTAACTCCTGAAAATTGTGGTGGAGAGACATCTTCAGATTCCATGTATTCTAATCTGTTATAGAAAAAAGAGGTGATAATGGCGGGAGGTATTACCCCATTGATAAGGAACGCTACAAACAGATGCCAGTAATTAAAATGAACCCCCCAAAAAACAGACATTACTAAGATAATACCGAGTAGGAAAATCAAAAAAACAGAAGCCCAGAAAATCAATAACTTCGTTGTAAATTTCATGATGAATCTTTTATTTAGTAATATGATTTATTTCTAATTTGGTCTTGGAATATTAATTTCTTGCGTAATTTTTATATTTTCAAAGCCCATATCTTTCATGATTGATGTCAATACAACTTCGGCTTGTTTGGTGGCATCTTTCAGAATTCCTTGAGATAATGCATTGGTAATCATGTTGTCCTTCTCTTTCATGATTGCCTTGTTGTAATCACCAATAGTAAGAGGGTTAAAAGCATTCATACTTTCGTTGTAAACTCTGATGGATTTCTCATCAATTACGGTTTCCAATATTTTTGCTCTTGGTAGCGAAATATGAACGTCATTACCAGTTACTTCCACTTTCATATTTTCGAAATCAACGCCTGCCTTGATGTAACCGTTGTATTTCAGCAAGAAAGACTTTTCGGTGAGAGGAACATTGATTTTCATTATTTTTAGAAAGTCTTTGTAGCCAATCACACCCGAATAGTTATGTTTGACGAGAGCCAGCTCTTGTATAGGCACAACTCGATTGAGTATAGCAGAGCTATCATATCCAATCTCTTTGTCTTTCGAGAAGTTATTTGATATAAGTAAAATGCCAAACAATAGAGTAGTTAGGATAAACAATAGGGTGATGAGGCTTATACCTCTTCTTTTGATTTTCACAAATGAATGAATTTAAGTCTATTTATACGTGTTTATTTATTACAATTACAAAAATAGCAATTTGAGGATAAAAAACTACAGTTTGGAAGAGGAATTTCATTTTTATAGAACAAAGTAGATATATTGTAGGGTGTTTATATATTTACTTGTATATTTGTAATAACATTTATTTAATATAAATATAGAATAGTTTGATGTTCTGAAATACGTTAATCCATTAAGAATTCCTGAATTTTATTCTTATTTTGAAGTTCACTTTTTGTTTCAGATAAAATATAAGCAAAACAATATATTATGAAGACTTTATTATTAAGCATACTTGTAGCAATATTCTCATTTAGTGGAATAGTTAACGCACAACAAGCAAAACGTCCTGATCCCCAACCCGCCCCAGAAACTACAGAAAGCTTCAAACTTGGCATAGCGGGTTATACTTTTCACAAATTTGACTTGGACAAAACCCTTGAAACACTACAAAGAGCAGATGTAAAATATCTTTGCATCAAAGATTTTCACTTACCTTTTAGCAGCACAGACGAAGAGATTAAAGCTTTTCATGAAAAATTGGCAGAGTATGACGTAACAGGATATGGTGTAGGTCCCATTTATATGAAAACTAAAGAGGAGGTGGACCGTGCTTTTGATTATGCAAAGCGTGTAGGTGTTAAACTAATTGTTGGTGTGCCTAATTATGAGTTGCTACCTTATGTGAGTGAAAAGGTTGCAGAGTACGATATGCAATATGCCATTCATCTGCATGGACCCGATATTGCACTATATCCCGATGCGGATGATGTGTGGGAAAATGTGAAGGATTTAGATTCACGCCTGGGAATATGTCTTGATATTGGTCATGACAGAAGAAATGGAAAAGATCCGGTTGCAGATTTAGAAAAATATCATTCAAGGATATTTGACATTCATCTTAAAGATGTTACTGGGGCAACAAAACAAGGCTATTCCGTTGAAGTAGGTCGTGGAATATTAGACATTCCTGGATTTGTGAAGATGTTGCGAAAGGTCAACTACAAAGGAGTAGTAAGCTTAGAGCATGAACGCAACATGGACAATCCTTTTATGGGAATAGCAGAATCAATTGGCTATTTTAGAGGGGTAGTAGCAGCAACAAAAGAGTAACATTGATTCACTCTGGCTTCAAAATCTATTTTAAGACTGAAAAAACTTTATACAAAAACATATTATACAATTTACTACAATGAGAAAATACTTAGTTCTTTTTATTACCTTATTTATAGCTATGACAGCTTCGGGACAAGAGGCTAAATGGCAAGACTTGTTTAACGGAAAAAACCTAAAAGGTTGGACACGTGTGAATGGAACGGCTGACTTTAAAGTTGTAGATGGAATACTTATTGGTACATCGGAGGTTAGCAGGGTGAATACATTTTTGGCAACCAACAAAATGTACGATGATTTCATTTTAGAGTTTGACTTTAAAGTAGATGATGGATTGAATTCGGGTGTGCAAATCCGAAGCCATAGTCTCAAGGATTACAGAGATGGGCGAGTGCATGGTTATCAATTTGAAATAGATCCATCAGAACGCAGTTGGACAGGAGGCATATATGACGAAGCCCGAAGAGGCTGGATTTATCCACTCACAAATAATATCCCTGGTCAAAATGCTTTTAAAAACAATGAATGGAACACAGGTCGCGTTGAATGCATTGGTAACTCAATTAGAACATGGGTAAATGGTATTCCGTGTGCAAATCTGCTCGATGATATGACATTGTCAGGCTTCATCGCTTTGCAAGTGCATGCAGTGGGCGAAGCTGATGCAGGGAAAACTGTGTCATGGCGCAATATAAGAGTTATGACGGATAATCTGGAGAAGTTTGTCACACCCACAACATCTCACATAATAGAACAGATAAATACTATTGCGAACACAATCTCCGAAAAGGAAGCACAAGAAGGTTGGAAACTACTTTGGGATGGCAAAACAACTGATGGTTGGAGAGGAGCAAGATTAGATCATTTTCCCGAAAAAGGTTGGGTAATTGATGATGGCATTCTAAAAGTGATGAGTAGCGGAGGAGCGGAATCGGCTTTCGGGGGTGATATCGTAACAATTAAAAAGTATAAGAACTTCATCTTAAAGGTAGACTTTAAAATTACAAAAGGTGCCAACAGTGGAATCAAATACTTTGTAGACCCTGACTTGAACACTGGAGAAGGATCAGCCATTGGTTGTGAGTTCCAAATATTGGACGACAAAAACCATCCTGATGCTAATATGGGAGTTGAAGGAAACAGACAGTTAGGGGCATTATACGATATAATTCCAGCACCTGACAATAAACCTTTCCGTCCTGGATTTTTCAACACAGCAATGGTTGTTGTGAAAGGAAATCATGTAGAGCATTGGCTCAATGGAGTGAAAATTGTTGAATACGAACGAAACACACAAATGTGGAATGCATTGGTTAACTTCAGTAAATACAAAGATTGGCCCAACTTTGGAAATGCAGAAACGGGTCATATTCTATTGCAAGATCATGGCGATGAGGTGTGGTTTCAAAACGTAAAAATAAAAGAATTAGATTAGTTGGTACTGAGTATAAACTTCAATAAATCTGCAAATATATATGAAACTTTTCTTGGATAAAGATTTCCTTCTTCAATCGTCCACTGCGCAAACACTTTATCATGATTATGCAAAAAATCTTCCTATCATCGATTATCATTGTCACTTAGATCCAAAACTAATAGCCGAGGATTATCGCTTCAAAAATATAACCGATTTGTGGTTAAGTGGCGATCACTACAAGTGGCGATTGATGCGAGCCAATGGAGTGAACGAGAAATTTATTACAGGAGATGCATCCGATTGGGAGAAGTTTCAAAAGTTTGCTGAAACAATTCCTTACACAATGAGAAATCCAATGTATCATTGGACCCACTTGGAACTTCAACGTGTATTTGGCATCAATAAACTTCTAACACCTGACACAGCAGCTGAAATCTATGAGAAGTGTAACAGTATGTTGCAACAAGATGGATTTACAGCTCGTGGATTGATGCAGAAGTTTAAAGTTGAAATTGTATGTACAACAGATGATCCTTGTGATTCACTTGTCTATCACAAACAAATAAAGGATAGTGACTTTGATATTAAGGTCTTACCCACGTGGCGACCCGATAAATCATTGGCAGTAGAAAACACAACGGCTTTTGTAAACTACATTCAGAAATTAGCAAAGACTACAGCTACTGTTATTAATAGTTTTGACGACTACCTGAATGCTATCAAACAAAGACATGATTATTTCCATTCCATGGGGTGTAAACTATCCGATCATGGAATCGAAGCATTTTATTCGGATGATTGTACTTTGGAAGAGGCAAAAACCATTTTCAAGAAAGTATATATTGATAAGAAAGATTTGACTGAAATAGAAATAAACAAGTTCAAATCTAAAATGCTTTATGAGAATGCAGTTCTGGACTTTGAAAAAGGATGGGTACAACAATTTCATTTTGGTGCTATCAGAAACAATAACACAAAGATGTTTAAAACCATAGGACCTGATGCAGGATATGACTCCATCGATGATACTTCGGATCTTGCAACTTCTATGGGGAGATTTTTCGATCGGTTACAGGGGCAAGACAAATTAGCAAAGTCTATCGTATATAATTTAAACCCCAGAGAAAATTACCTTGTTGCAACCATGATTGCCAATTTTCAAGAAGGTCCCACAGCAGCTAAAATGCAATTTGGTTCGGGATGGTGGTTTCTTGACCAAAAGGATGGAATGGAAGATCAAATGAATGTTCTTTCCACTCAAGGTTTGTTGAGCAGATTCGTAGGAATGCTGACAGACTCGAGGAGCTTTATTTCTTATCCACGACACGAATACTTCCGTAGAATATTGTGTAATCTAATTGGTAACGACATTGAAGAGGGATTACTACCAGCATCTGAAATGGATTTCATTGGGCAGATGGTTGAGAATATATCTTACTATAACGCAAAAGAATACTTTAAATTTTGAAAAAACAGAACAAAACTATCCTTGTTTTTGCTGCTGTTTTGCTTCTAATAGCAACATCCTGCAAAAACACTTCTGAAAAAGTGGAATTAAAACTGGCTCATGGCCTTTCCGTCGATCATCCAGTACATATATCCCTTGAGTTTATGGGCAAACGCATCAATGAGTTGTCCGAAGGTCAATTAATCGTAGATGTTTACCCTTCGGAACAATTGGGGTCTGAACAACAACTAATAGAATTGGTGCAGATTGGTAGCATAGCAATTACTAAAGTCTCTGCTGCATCTATGCAAAGTTTTGCAGATGATTACAAAGTATTTGGTCTTCCCTATATTTTTAAATCAAAAGAACATTTTTTTAATGTGATAGATGGGAAAATTGGGAGTGATTTATTGCTAAGTACCGAGAATAAATGGATTCGCGGATTATGTTATTACGATGCTGGCTCTCGTAGTTTTTACACTAAAAATAAACCAATTACACATCCAGATGATTTGGCTGGATTAAAAATTAGAGTACAGCCCAGTGCTACAGCTGTTGAAATGCTTCGTGTTTTGGGAGGATCGGCAACACCTATCTCATGGGGCGAGTTGTATACAGCACTTCAAAGTGGAGTGGTGGACGGAGCAGAAAACAATCCACCAAGTCTTCACAGTTCGCATCATTTCGAGGTTTGTAAGTTTTATTCAATGGACGAACATACTATTATCCCCGATGTAGTTGTAATCAGCAAGAAAGTATGGGATAAGTTGGACAGTCAGCAAAAAGAGTGGGTTCAACAAGCTGCTGATGAGTCTGCCATACTGGAACGCGAACTTTGGGCTGCCGCTGAGATTGAGTCTTTGGAAAAAGTGCAAAAGGCAGGTGTTAAGGTTAATTATCCTGACAAAGAACCTTTTATCGAAAAGGTGCAACCATTAATTGAGAGTTACAGCAACAATGAAGTTATTTACTCCTATATAAAAAGGATTCAAGCTATTGAATAAAGAAACAAACTATGAGTGTACGTGAAAGAATTGATTCAGTGTTAGAGTGGCTGCTCGTTTTTTTAATGAGCATTTTAGTGTTAGATGTACTTTGGCAAGTTATGAGCCGCTATATTATGCATTCGCCAAGTAGTTATACCGACGAATTAGCAGGCTTTTTGTTGATTTGGGTGGGTTTGTTTGGTGCAGCTTATGTGGCTGGCAAACGCGAACATCTCGCCATTGATCTATTGTTGCAACGAAGTTCAGAAAAAAGAAAATTCAAACTCGAAATAATCATCAGTGCAACGGTAGCTTTGTTTGCAGTTGTAGTAATGGTTATTGGAGGATCGTGGTTAGTGTATACTCGCTTCTTTCTTTCTGTAAAGTCAGCAGCTTTAGGCTTGCCACTCGGAATAGTTTATTTAGTCTTGCCAATAAGTGGTTTACTGATAGTCTATTTCGAAATTGATAATATATATAACACGATTAAAAATCACAGAGAAAACCAATTGTAATGGAGTACTTAGAAATCTTTATCCTTGTTTTTAGTTTTATCACCTTGCTGGTGATTGGTGTTCCCATTGCTTTCAGCATCGGTATCTCTGGTGTATTAACAATGTTGGTTAGTATTGACTTTATTCCTGCTCTAACTACCTTTTCGCATCGCATGGCAACAGGATTGGATAGTTTTGCATTGCTTGCTATTCCCTTCTTTATACTGGCTGGCAACATAATGAATAGCGGAGGAATTGCGATACGGCTCATTGACTTTGCGCGTGTCCTTGTTGGAAGAATTCCTGGAGGGGTAGCTATTGTGAATGTGGTTGCCAATATGCTTTTTGGGGCTATTTCTGGTTCAGCAGCTGCTTCTGCATCTGCCATTGGGAGTATTATGCAACCCGAAATGAAAAAGGAGGGATATCCCGAGAATTTTAGTGCAGCGGTTAATATCTCTTCTGCAACTACTGGACTATCAATTCCACCCAGCAATATTCTTATAGTTTATTCGTTGGCAAGTGGAGGAGTCTCTATTACGGCACTTTTCCTTGCTGGTTATCTTCCTGGCATTTTAACGGGTCTTGGTATAATACTTGCCGTCATAACCATGCTTACTTACAAGAAAAGTGGATCAAAAGCGGCTGCGAAAGCTTTGGGAGTAGCTTTATTGATAGGACTTGGTTTTTTCTTGATTTTCAGAGCAGTCTCATTCGCCAAAACTGCTTTTCCGACAACTATAAATAACTCTTTACTTTTTATAGTAAGCGTTGCTTTCGTAGTGTGGACAATTATCAGAGTCAATAGAAACAAACAAAAAGCAATTGCAAACACACGCAAGTTTTTGGATGCCATTCCCAGTTTAATGATGCTTGTTATTGTTATTGGTGGTATAGTGGGTGGATTTTTTACCGCCACAGAAGCATCTGCCATCGCGGTACTCTATTCCTTAATCTTGGCATTTATATACCGACAAATTTCGGTGAAGGATTTACCTGACATTATCTTACGCTCGGTGAAAACTACTGCAGTTGTGATGTTGTTAGTTGCCACTTCCATAGGCTTATCGTGGATTATGGCTTACGAAAACATACCACAGAGTGTGAGCGCGAGTTTGCTCTCGCTTAGCAGCAATCCTATTGTGATATTACTCCTCATCAATATAATTCTTCTATTGGTAGGTGTTTTTATGGATATGACTCCAGCAGTATTAATTTTCACACCAATTTTCCTGCCTATAGTAACTGCTATGGGCATAGATCCAATTCACTTTGGTATCATAATGGTGCTGAATCTTAGTGTGGGGCTCTGCACTCCTCCTGTAGGTTCGGTGTTGTTTATAGGATGTAGTGTAGCGGGTCTTAGTATCGACAAAGTTATAAAACCTCTGTTGCCAATGTATCTTGCTATGGTGTTGGTCTTGTTGTTTGTTACTTACATTCCCGACATTTCATTGTGGTTGCCTCAAAGTCTTGGATTTTAAGTGGGCAGTACACACTTTAGTTCACAATAACAGAGTTTTTCTTTAACTTCATCGTTATTTGAAGATACAATTTCGTTAATTATAACCTCATCGTTGTTTTTTCAAAGTACTTTTGTTTATATAGAGTTACAAAAAATTTAAATTTTAGTATTATGTATGAATTATTCAATATTTCGGATAAAGTAGTAGTTATCACTGGTGGAACTGGTGTTTTAGGTGCAGCCATGGTAGAATATCTTGCACAGCATGGAGCAAAGGTTGCTGTTTTGGCACGTAACAAAGAAAAGGGAGATGCCCTAATTAAAAAAGTGCGTGATCAAGGGGGTGAAGCTATCTTTTTAGTTTCCGATGTAAATGATAAGAAAGTTCTTGAACAGAACAGAGATGATATCATAGCTCGCTACAAAAAAATTGATATACTTATCAATGGTGCAGGCGGCAATATGCCTGGAGCAACTATTGGACCAGATAAAACAATTTTCGACTTAGATATGGATGACTTCAAAACTGTGGTTGATTTGAATCTTTTTGGCACAGTATTGCCTTCGATGGTTTTTGGTGCCAGCATGACAGAACAAAAGGAAGGAAGCATCATCAACATATCGTCCGAAGCATCGTTGCGTCCTCTCACACGAGTGGTAGGATATGGCGCTTCCAAAGCAGCTGTAAATAACTTTACTAATTTTATGGCAACTGAATTGGCTACAAAGTTTGGAGAAGGATTACGCGTGAATGCTATTGCTCCTGGCTTTTTCATTACAGAACAAAATCGCGCATTGCTGACGCAAGAAGATGGTTCATACACCGACCGCGGCAAAACAATTATTGCCCACACACCCTTCGGTAGATTTGGTAAACCTGAAGAGTTGCTTGGAACGTTACATTGGCTTGCAAGTGATGCTTCCAAATTTGTAACGGGCACGTTAACCATTGTGGATGGTGGCTTTAATGCATTCTGCATTTAAATAAAGAAAATAGATTATTTATTAATTACAATTTATAGTATAGAAAAATGGCTTTAGAGTTAAGACAAAATAGTAAATATGCGATGTTAGTTCCAACAAGTATTGGAGTGCGTATTACACCGCCTAACGGACAACCTGTTCATAGTAGCAACCTTTTCGAGATGTATGTGACGAGTGCAGAAACAAACGTAGCAAGTATCTCGTCTTATTTAGGTCTCCCTGTTAAGGTGCTTACTACATTTGTAAAGGATAGTCCAATTGCAAAAATAATTAAAAGTAATCTTCGAAGCAGGCACATGGATTTTGAAGGACCCGAAGTGGAACAAGGTAATCCTTGGGGATATCGCCACCAAATTAATATTGCAGATAGTGGTTATGGAACAAGAGGACCACATGTTCAAAATGACAGGGCTGGTGAAGTAGGGCGTACACTCAATACAAAAGATTTCGATTTAGAGCGTATCTTTGGAGAAGAAGGAGTTCAAGTGGTTCATATTTCTGGTTTGATAGCTGCATTATCACCCGAAACAAGTGAGTTTTGTGTGCAGATTGCACGCTTTGCAAAAAAACATGGAACTCTCATCTCTTTTGATCTCAATCATCGTGCCACCTTTTGGGAAAACCGTGAGGAGGAGTTAAGAGGGGTCTTTAGTGAGATAGCTTCATTGACTGATATTCTAATCGGGAATGAGGAGGATTATCAACTCTGTTTAGGAGTGGAAGGACCCGAAGCAGGAGGTGAAAATATTGAAGCAACTTTAGATGCATTCAAGGGAATGATTTTAAATGCGAAGAAGACCTATCCGAACGTTTCAGTTTTTGCAAACACACTGCGTGAAGTGTTAAATACGAATGAACATCTTTGGGGTGCAATTGTTTTTGAGAATGATAATTGGCACATTGTGGAGCCTCGCTCAATACGTGTTTTAGATCGTATTGGAGGTGGTGATGGTTTTGTGGGAGGTTTGCTGTATAGCATCCTTAATCAATGGGAGCCTTCAAAATGGATTCAGTTTGCTTGGGCAACTGGAGCCTTAGCCACCACATTCCTTACAGACTATGCACAACCTACCGACGAGCAAATGGTATGGAACGTGTGGGAGGGAAATGCACGAGTTACTCGATAAGTATAGAGATATGTGTGATGTGAGGTTTGTATGACAACAAACGTAGCATGCAACGTCTAATATAAATAATTACAATTAAGATATAAATATAAAAAATGAAAAAATTAGCAGATATAGGTTTAATTGGGTTAGCTGTTATGGGCGAAAACCTTGTTCTAAATATGGAGAGCAAAGGCTATACTGTAGCACTCTTTAACCGAACAGTCGAAAAAGTAAACACTTTCGCTGAAGGCAGGGGTAAAGGTAAAAACTTTATTCCAGCACAATCACTGGAGGAGTTGGTTTCATCGCTCAGCAAACCACGAAAAGTGATGTTGTTGGTGAAGGCAGGACAGCCTGTGGATGATTTTATCGACAGACTCATTCCTCTTCTCGATCCAGGAGATATAATTATTGATGGCGGTAACAGTCATTTCCCCGATTCTATACGCAGAACAAAATACGTGGAAAGTAAAGGGTTGTTGTTTGTAGGTACAGGAGTCTCGGGTGGTGAAGAGGGAGCTTTGCTTGGTCCTTCACTCATGCCAGGAGGATCTAAAGCTGCGTGGCCCTTTGTAAAAGAGATTTTTCAATCGATAGCTGCAAAAGTGGATGATGGTGTACCATGTTGCGATTGGGTAGGAGAGGACGGCGCCGGTCATTTTGTAAAAATGGTGCACAATGGTATTGAATATGGCGATATGCAGATAATTAATGAAGCATACCATCTGATGAAAGACCTCTTGGGCATGGATGCTTTCGAGCAACACAAAGTATTTAAACAGTGGGACAAAGAAGAGTTAGATTCATACCTTATCGAAATTACTGCTAACATTCTTGCTTTCAAAGATGAGGATGGTAGTCCGCTTGTTGAAAAGATATTGGATACAGCTGGACAAAAGGGCACTGGTAAATGGACTGCCATTACTGCACTCGATTTGGGTATCCCGTTAACATTGATTGGCGAGTCAGTTTTTTCTCGCACCCTATCGGCTCAAAAAGAGTTGCGTGTAAAAGCTTCTAACTATTTGTCGGGCACAAAACCTGCATTCAAAGGCGATAAGCAAGCATTTATTGATGACTTAAAGCAAGCTGTTTTTGCCTCAAAGCTTATCTCCTATGCACAGGGCTATAACCTGATGATGGAAGCAGCTAAAGAGTACGAGTGGAACTTAAATTATGGTGGAATCGCTCTTATGTGGCGTGGTGGATGTATCATCCGCTCTGCATTCTTGAAAGATATTAAACAAGCATTTGACGATAACCCTGAATTGGAAAACTTGTTGTTATCGCCTTTCTTCAAAGAGAATGTGGAAGCAGCTCAAGATAGCTGGCGCCGTGTATGTTCCATTGCCATCGAAAATGGCATTCCAATACCTGCCATGACAGCAGCGTTAGGATACTTCGATGGTTTAAGAAGTGCACGTTTGCCTGCCAACTTGTTGCAAGCACAACGCGATTATTTTGGAGCTCACACTTATGAGAGAGTAGATAAACCTCGCGGCGAATTCTTCCATACCAATTGGACAGGGCGAGGAGGAGATACTGCCTCTACAACGTATGAAGTGTAAAACTTATAAAACAACAGCTTTCTTGCTGAAATAACAATAATCAGGCATGCAAAAAATAATTGAAAATTGAGAATTGACAGTTGAAAATGTTTGTTCAAGATTATGGAGCATCACTATATTTATAAAAGAGTGCAGTTTCAGATTCTCTGTTTCTTGAGTTTGCAAAAGGTTACTACTTAATTTTCTTTTCACTTCCAAGACTTTGCGAGAGCGAGTGTTAATTTCGATTAGCGAAATACATACATTCTGTGCGCTTTTCGAAGGGTAGTAAAAGTGCCAAAAAGTGTTTTGTTAGGAGCAAGTTGCTAAGGCTCAACTTCTGATAAAACACTTTTTTTTACGTGTCATTATAATTCAAGCTATCATGATATATTATCAAAACGGTTCAACTGAAAACAACTTATCGCATAGCGATTTGCAACAAGGGCTTAACGAGGCTTTCCAAAAAATGGGAAAGAAGCAAAAAGTGCTGATAGTACCACCCGATTACACCCGATTTCAAAGTAGAGCAGGTGAGTTAACAGAAATGGCGTGGGAATACTACGGTGATACACTCACAGATATTCTTCCTGCATTGGGCACACACACACCAATGACCGACTCTCAGATATCTCACATGTTTGGCAACACTCCACGCCATCTTTTCAGAGAGCACGACTGGAGAAATGATGTGGTCACATTAGGAGAAGTTCCACCCGAATATGTGAAAGAAGTATCTGAAGGAGCTGTGGATTTCTCATGGCCCGCACAAGTGAACAAACTCTTATTGGATGAAGATTTCGATTTAATGCTCTCGATTGGTCAAGTTGTACCTCACGAAGTAGTAGGAATGGCAAATCACAATAAAAACATATTAGTAGGAACTGGAGGGGTAGAGGGTATCAATAAAAGTCATTATGTAGGAGCAGCCTATGGAATGGAGAAGATGATGGGACATGCAGATACTCCTGTTAGGCGGATATTCAACTATGCATCGGAAAAATACCTGAAAGATTTCCCGATTGTATATGTGCTTACTGTAGTAGGTGTAAACAAAGACGATAAATTGCAGACCTATGGTCTTTTTGTAGGCGATAGTTTAGATATATTTGATATGGCTGCTAAGTTGTCGCTTCAAGTAAACTTCAAAATGTTGGATGAGCCACTCGATAAAGTAGTGGTGTGGTTAGACCCCACAGAATTTAAAAGCACCTGGTTGGGCAACAAAGCTATCTACCGTACTCGCATGGCAATTGCCGATGGAGGTGAGTTAATTGTGTTGGCTCCTTCCCTTGTAGAGTTTGGCGAGGACAAAGAGATTGACCGATTGATTCGTAAGTATGGATATTTAGGAACTCCAAACACACTAAAAGCTGTAGATGAAAACGAAGAACTTCGCAACAACCTAAGTGCTGCCGCACACCTCATTCATGGTTCATCCGAAGGTAGATTTACTGTTACATACTGCCCAGGAAACAAGCCGGGCAACCTAACTAAAGAGGAGATAGAAAGTGTAGGGTTTCAATGGGGCGA
>CAZXGV010000035.1:0-18178 GCA_964640575.1 uncultured Dysgonomonadaceae bacterium | reverse complement strand
AAACTATAAACAGCATTGAAAATATTATATCTCTGGCTTTCATCTTTAATAATTTGTTTAATGGGTTTTTTTTGATTCTTTCTGCTTTAAATTAATTCGTAACCAAAGTCTCCTGCACCATTTTCATCTTAATTTTCACTCCTTCATTCATCTCTTGACTTCCTCCCATATTCATTTCAAGTTCTCCCTTAATTTCTTGCGTGGTTTTTGCCTCAATAATCCACCCTGTGTTTATATCAACTTTAATAACAGATATTTGCGAGCCTGAAAATTCGAAATCCAATGTCGTCATGCTTGCAGCATCTTTGTCACCTGGCTTAATTGTAGCATTTCCTTTAATTAATGCATATTCCGAATTGTAATCTACCAACTCATATTCGGTAGATACACTCAATGATATATCCCCTGCAACACTTGTGTTGATGTTCCATTTGTCTCCTTTTTTCACAGGTTTGTCTGGATAGATTGCCGACACCAATTCTATATTCTTTTTCATAGTTTCACCACCAAAAGCCGCCATTATTTGAGCTTTCATTTGCTCCCTGTGCCCTTCGGGTAGTTGGTCAAAGCTATCTATAATTGTTTGCTCTATAACATCAGTCTTTCTAACCTCTTTTATTTTTCCTTTCTTGCTCATCACAACTTCAAAAGGTTTGTCTTTAAGTTTATTTAAAACTGAGAATATGGGATTATCTTTATCTTTTGCAGAGCTATACGATTTTGCTCCTTGAGGCATTTCAACAGCCATACTCAAATTGTCGTACATTGTTTCCATCTCATAACTATCATCGTTGATAGTCTTCACTAAAAAAGATGTTGTTCCATTTGCAGTCATAGTCATATTTATTTCTTCACCCATCATGTTTTGCACAACAATCGATTTTGTGCTAGTAACTTGCTTATACTCTTTTCCTTTCTCAAGTTTAAGAGACAAGTCAACAGTTTGTGACTGAATTGATGTAACAATGATGGATGCTAAAAGCAGGGTGTAGATTTTTTTCATTTTTAGAGGTCTTTTGGGTGTAGTGATTGTAGATTGAGCTAATTTTGATTGTAAATGTAGGGGGTTTATATGATAATTTATTTAATAAGAACCCCTATAATGTATTAAAGCATCAAAGATAGGTGAAAAATATATATGCCCCCCCATTTGGCTAAATAATGTTAATCTGCGGATTCTTTCTGGTCGAATCATTCAAGGCTGGAATTATTCACTTCATCTTGATATATCCTCGTCCCAATTTGCGGGGTTATTAATAATATGATTTTTAATGCGTTGAAACGATAAACATCACGGATAGTATGGTTGTGATAATTTGTTTGCCTGTATTTTGTGCTTGGTGTTTTTCGTTTGATTTTTATCTGTTTCCCACACAAATGGTGATAAAATAGTGTCCGCTTTCAGAATAATCTCAATACAGCAAACGGTTTAATTCAGTCCTATACCTATTGTTGAATTTAGCCATTATTGCATTATCCTACATAAATTCTTTGTATGAAATGTCATTTATCCACTCAAACATCTCCTTAAAAGCTTTCTCTCTCACCTCTTTGGCTGATAAGAATATGTCGTGAAGAGCGTCTTTCACTTCCAACATCGTCACCCGACTTCCAAGTTGTGCTCCCACTCTTTTGATATCTTTGATATCTAATACTGTATCCATTTTTGTTGCCTCTTCTGAATAGTTGGAGAAAAGACCAGAACCACTCGAGTGCATCACCAAAATAGGAACCACTATGTTTGACTTTAATAAGTTCTTGTGTGCTTCTCTAATAGCAAGAATCCAAGCAAAATAAGTTGGGAATCCCTCTATGGGTTTCCAATCGAGACTAAAATCCCACTCTCCATGAAAATCCTTGTGAATACATTGCGCGTTAACAGGCGATAGTGCTCCTTCTGTTTTGGAATAGGGGAAGAGGCGAGCCATGGGTTTGGAGAGAAGATAAACGGACAATTTTTTAAGCTCACTCTGATTGAAATCTAAAAAAGGAGAATTCAAGATTAGTCCTTTTATTAAGCATCTTTTTCCTCCATAATTCATGTAATTACTGGCTATTAACCCACCCGTCGAATGTCCTAATAGATACACCTCTCCATTGCTGTTGTTGTGAATTTGCTCAATTGCGATGCTTATCTCTTCATAGTATTCGCTGATATCTCTGCAATAATTGGGGTGTTGATGTGGCAGGAGTGATCTTCCATATTTTCTGAGATCGAGTGCATAAAAATCGAAGTTGTTTTCAATAAACTTTTGCCCCAGATGTTCTTGAAAAAAATAATCTACATAGCCGTGAAGGTATAGCACACTTCTTCTGTTACCAATGTTGTGTTTCGACTTTACAAGAGTTGCTATAACTTCTCCCTCATAGTCGGGCTTTAGTTGAATTGTCTCACTTGTGTAATCATTCAGTATATCCATGTCTTAATATAGTTGATATTGTTTGTCGTAGTAGTTGCAGTTTTATTTTTCATCTTTTGCATTAGCGGATATAGTGGGTTCAACTACAGTTCTGTTTTTACTCTTTCTGCGTTTCATCCAATTTGTTTATCAAGGGTAGCAGTTTTAATTCCTTAAAGGCTTCTCGCACTAAATCGTAATTACCCACTCGTAAAATCATGAAAAAAAATTACTTGTTTGAGCTCCACCAAACTCACGTTCCATCTGTTGCAAATATAGTCATAACTAATTTATTTTCATACCATCTACTCAAAGTTTTTAACATGAGAAAGGCTATAATTTATTCAAAATATATTCTTCAAGTCAATCAACTTATCAAGATAAGTGCTTTACGATTTAATTACTCCAGTCTACCCAATAAATAATTTGCACTATTTATTTCCTCTTTTATTGTGGGATAACAATAAAATTTTATCATAGTGGTTGGAAGTTGGGAGTTGTTTTAAAAATTTGATATTATTATTGATGCTGTTATTTAAGAGAAGGATTATGTGTGTTTTTGTTATTTGCAGAGTGTCTTTTTGAGAAAGCAGGTTTGTTTGTGAGTGCTTTGCTTTTTCTTATTTAAATGGTATTATTGCGTATCTTTGTTTGATATAGATAAAATATCTACTAGAAGGGTGATTGATGAAGAACAATAATTTCTATAACAATTTATATTTGAAAGTCGTCTTGGAAGATGATCACGTAGCATTCAAGAAATTGTTTTTTGAATTCTATCCCTCTCTTTGTGTCTTTGCAGGGAGGTATATATCTTCTTCGGATACATGTGAAGATATTGTGCAAGAGGTTTTTTTTAGTATATGGAAAAACAGGAAGAATTTAAACATTCACTCTTCATTCCGAAATTTTTTAATTACAAGTGTTCGAAATAAATGTACGGATTATCTTCGGAAACAATCTTCTCACGAACGATATTTAGAAAATTATACTTCACCTTCTCTCCCGTCATCTCCCATCGATATCTATACCATTAATGAATTAGAGGATATGCTTCAAGTAGCACTCAGAAAGTTACCTCCCAACATTCAAACAGCGTTCGATATGAGTCGCAATCAAAACATGACGTATAAAGAAATAGCTGCAGAAATGAGTATCTCACCTAAAACAGTAGAAAGTTATATTAGTAAAGCACTAAAACTACTTAGGAAGGAGCTTAAAGACTATTTACCGATCATACTTTTGTTTACTTTTTTGAAATAGCAAAGTCTCTTTCTTTTAATTTACATTCACTTTATCATAGGGTGTTTGCATTCTTGTACGTCAAGTTAGTATAAAGGAGTGCTAAATGCTTTTTTTATCCAATTTTAATAATAGTAATAATTGAAAACAAACGATACTTACATACTATCTTATGTAAAAGGCACTCTCTCTGACAAAGAGATGAAAGAGTGTGACATTCTTGTGGATTCTTCATCTGATTTTGCTGAAAAAGTAAATCAAATAATGGAGATATATCATCTATTTGATAATTTAGAAGCACAAAAGAAAATTGACATAGAATCTGCTTGGAGAAAAACTGATAAAAAAATTAAGAGGGACAAAACCAAAAAATCAATTTGGAACTTTACTCGCAATACTGCAGCCATATTGCTTCCCCTGTTTTTGTTGCTACAATATGTTGTTCAACCTCTTTTGACAGAATCTTCTCAACAAGAAATTATCACATTATACTCTGCTCCAGGGGTTATTACAAAAACTCTGTTGCCTGATGGGAGCGAAGTATGGATAAACGCACAAAGTGAATTATCCTATCCTCGCGAATTCATAGGAAATGACAGAACGGTGAAACTTATGGGAGAGGCATATTTTAAGGTTCTTTCTGATGATAAAAACAGATTTAATGTTATTACACCTGATGAAACGGTTGTAAGTGCTTTTGGAACAGAGTTTAATGTAAATGCTTACAGCCAAGATTCTGAATATACGATAACCTTAGCTAAAGGGAGCGTAGATGTTTTACTAAGCAATTTAGAAGAGAAGAAAACCTTGAAACCAGGACAAAAAGCAATTGTGGGACAAGATACTAAAGCTTTGAGAATATCTGCAGCTGATACGTATGCCGAAACAGCTTGGAAAGATGGGAAAATGGTTTTCAGGAGAGAAGATATAAAAAACATAGCAGAAAAAATTTCCCGGAAATTTGGTGTGGCGATACAGGTCGAAGGCGATGTCACAAAAGATTATCAGTTTACAGCAACCTTTACCGATGAATCATTAGAAGACATATTAGAGCTTTTAAAACTTTCATCTTCTATTGATTATTCAATTTCAAAACAACAAAAACTTTCTAATGATACATTTTCACAAAAAGTAGTTACCTTAATATGTAAGTAATCAAAAAATCAGATAAATGAAACAGAACCCAGGCTAAATTTGACAGAAAAGAGGGAAAAGGAATTAATTCCTTTTCCCTCACAAAAAGACATATTGCAATAAGGAAAATCTCACCTGACCTAAAGCAATAAGGTTAATAAACCAGTGTTTTAATTTAATAACAATGTAAAAGTATGAACAAATTCTTAAATTTCAAAGGAGTACAGTCTCTTTGTACTTTGTTTAGTAAAATCCCCCTTATTATGAGAGTCTCTCTAATTTTACTTTTTGTGTTTGCATTTCAAATCAATGCTGAACATGCACATTCTCAAAGTGAGAAGATATCGTTGGATGTGAAAAACAGTTCCATCGAAAGAGTATTGCAAACTATTGAAGAAAAATCAGATTATTATTTTTTATATAGTAATCGATTAATTGATGTTGATCGCACTGTTAGTGTAAAAGTTGAAAGTGAAGCTATCTCATCAGTGTTAGATCGTTTGTTTTCATCTCAAGATGTAGAATATGAAGTTAAAGGTTCTCAGATAGTTCTTTCCCCAAGAGGAATGACTGAAATTGCTGATGACCTCGTTGCTTCAAAACAACAAGAAGAAAGAACCATTCAAGGTACTGTTGTTGACACACAAGGAGAACCAATAATTGGTGCTAATGTTATTATAAAAGGTTCTAATACGGGTACGATAACAGATTTAGATGGAAATTTCTCACTAAATGTACCTAGTGATGCTGTTTTGAGAATCACATACATAGGTTATTTAGAACAAGAAGTTTCTACTCAAGGAAAAAATCGAATCGATGTGACATTGGAAGAGGATACTCAGACGCTTGATGAAGTTGTGGTAGTTGGTTACGGTACAATGAAAAAGATAAATTTGACAGGAGCTGTAGCCTCTGTCGATGGTAGCTCTTTGAATGACAGAATGGGACACTCTACGAGTCAGATGCTTCAGGGTAAAGTTCCTGGTCTAACAGTAACACCCTCATCGGGAAGACCAGGGAGCAGTTCAGGTATTAATATTAGGGGGGTGAACTCTATAAATAGAGGAAATCCTCTTGTAATGGTTGATGGGGTTGAAGGAGATCTTGAAACTATAAATCCTAAAGATATTGAGAGTATATCTGTTCTAAAGGATGCATCAGCTTCAGCAGTTTATGGAGCTAGAGCTACTTTTGGAGTAGTCCTCGTTACGACAAAAAAAGGTGAAAAAGGTAAGAATACTGTAAAATATAGTGGGCAGTTTGGTTCGGGTAAATCAACCGTTTCTACTGACTTTGAAACAAGAGGATATTATTCAGTATGGCTCAATGATATGTTTTTCAAGTCTTACGCAGGGAATAACTATTCAAACTATACTAATGAAGATTATGATGAGCTGTGGATAAGGCGAAATGATAGGGTAGAACATCCTGATAGACCTTGGGTTGTTATTGATCAGCGTGATGGACGAGACTCCTATTCATACTATGCAAATACAGATTGGTATCATTATCTATATAATGAAAAACGACCATCGATGAATCACAATGTTTCTCTTAGTGGAGGTACTGATGCTGTATCTTATTTTGTCTCAGGTGGCTTTCATCAATCCGATGGTCTTTTTAAGACAAATACTGATAAATTTAGGAAGATGGATTTTAGAGCCAAAATGGATTTTAAAATCAATGACAAAATGGAATTTTCTACTAATGTGAGTTATCTCAACTCATCGTATAAATATCCAGGTGTTGGAGGTGTAAACACCGCATTCAGTTTAGATAAAGTACATGCTTTAGCTAGTATTGTACCAGAGAATCCAGATGGTTCTCAGGTTTACGAAACTTCAATATCTAGATATTCTATTATGGATGGATTGCCTCTAATATTAAAAAATCCAGGTAATAACAATGAAGATAAAAGAGATCAAACATCTTTAATTGCTGAATATACATATAGACCAATTGAAGGGTTAGAGTTGAAAAGCAATTTCAATTATAGATATAACAGCCAGGGTTTTATGAATAGACAAACAAATGTTGGATATTCTAAATATCCAGGAGTAAGAAAGAGTTTGGAGACAGGTCGTTTTGACAATAAATTATATGAAAGAATAAATACTCATAGATACTATGCGTTTAACGTATATGGTACGTATAATAAAACGATTGAGCAGAAGCATAATTTTACTGGAATGCTTGGGTATAACTGGGAGAACCAAACATTCAAGGATCTAAGAGCTACTGGTTATAATTTGCTTGATGATAGTTTAAGTGATTTTGATCTTATTGGACAAGATGCAGATGGCGATAGGCGCACAGATGTTGCTGGTGGTCATAATGAGTATGCGTTAATAGGAGTGTTTGGTAGAATAAATTACGACTATGATGGTAAATATCTTTTAGAATTTAGTGGTAGACAGGATGGAACATCTCGTTTTGCAAGGGATTCAAGATGGGCTTTCAGCCCCTCAGCATCAGCAGGGTGGAGGTTGAGTGAGGAAGGCTTTTATGCAGGCGCTAAAGACATCTTAGAGGATGTTAAGTTTAGATTCTCTTATGGAACACTTGGTAATCAACAAGTAGGATACTATGATCATTTAAGGCTAATATCAGTAGGTACTCAAGGTTATTTGTTTGGTGGAGACAGTTCTGCTATTGCATCAATTGGAGCGCCTACCAATGCAAATTTGACATGGGAAAAGGCTGTGCATTATAATTTAGGTGTGGATGTTTCTGCTTTAAAAAGTAGATTGTCATTTACAGGTGATCTATATATTAGAGATACTAAAGATATGCTTGGCGAAAGTGTTGCTTTACCTAGTGTATACGGTGCATCTGCACCCAAAGCCAATTCGGCAGACCTTAGAAGTAAGGGATATGAATTAACTTTAAGTTGGAGAGATAGCAAGATGCTTTTGAAGCAAAGGCTATCTTATGGAGTGTCTCTCACCTTTAATGATTATATAAGTACAATAACGAAATATGATAATCCTGAAAAATCGTTTGCAAAAAGACATTACGAAGGAAAACGTTTAGGTGAAATATGGGGATATAGAGTTGATGGTTTATTTGCTTCTGATGAAGAAGCCACCGAATATACTTCCATCGTAGATCAGAGCTATGTGAATGAAATTATAAACCAGTCAGCGGGTCCAGAAGGCAGACCACGAGGAGGAGACTTGAAGTTTTTAGATTTGGATGGCGACAATAAGATTCAACCAGGAACATCTGTTAATAATCCTGGTGATCAAGAGATAATTGGTAACTCCGAACCTAGGTATCAATATGGAGCAAGTTTTAATGCTTCGTGGTATGGTGTCGACTTATCGCTTTTCTTTCAAGGAGTGGGGAAAAGAGATTGGTATCCCGAACCTAATACAATGGCTTTTTGGCACATGTATGCTAGACCATATTCGACATATATTCCAAAAAACTTTCACACACAATATTGGAGTGAAGAAAACCCCGATGCTTATTTCCCACGTCCTAGAGGATACACCGCTCTTTCAGGATCTAGAAGACAGCTCACTGCTATTAATGATAGATACATGCAAAGTTTAGCCTACTTAAGATTCAAAAATCTTACAGTTGGTTACACGCTACCCAAAGTATGGACTAGAAAAGCAAAAATTGATAATCTCAGAGTATATTTCAGTGGCGAAAATTTGGTAACATGGTCCAATCTCAAATCAGATTATATCGATCCAGAATCTGTTGTAACAAATGACATATACGGTGGTTCGAGCAACCTTGCACGTAACTATCCATTTCAGAGGGTATATACGGTTGGAATTGATATAACTTTTTAATAATAAATCGAAGGAAATATGAAAACATATACAAATAAATTACTCCCTATATTTACATTTATACTTATTTTATTAGGGACATTATCGTGTAACGATTATCTGGATATTACACCAAAAGACAAAATGATTCCAGAGAATTTTTTTAGAAACGAAAATGAGTTGCAGATGTACAGCAATACATTCTACAACATGTTACCTGGAGAGTCAGGGATTTTAAGAGAGGGTGTTGATCACATAGCTAAAAACGAAATGAGTGATGCACTCAGAGGGAGCAGAATAATACCAGGCTCAGGGGGTGGTTGGACTTGGGGGCATCTTAGGGATATTAACACGCTCTTGGAGTATTCTGTAAATTGTCCTGACAGAGAGGTAAGGAACAGGTATAATGCACTTGCAAGATTTTTCAGAGCCTATTTCTACTTCGAAAAAGTAAAACGTTTTGGTGATGTGCCTTGGTATGAGAAACAATTATCTTCAGATGACCCAGAATTGAAAAAACCACGTGACTCTCGTGAATTTATAATGTCTAAGGTAATAGAAGATTTAGATTTTGCTATTCAGTATCTTCCGGCTAAAAAGGACGTATACCGAGTTACTAAGTGGACTGCATTGGCACTAAAATCGAGGGCTGGTCTTTTTGAAGGTACATTTAGAAAATATCATGGATTAACTGTTGATGGCGTTGGATATGAATACTATTTGAATGAATCTGTTAAAGCGAGTGAAGCATTTGTGGCTCAGAGTGGATATCAACTTTATCTTGATGACCCAAGTGTTGTATATAGAGATCTTTTTGCAACGTTAGATGCACGAGACGAGGAGATAATCTTAGCAAGAAACTATAATAAAGCTTTTGGGCAGTCGCATAATGCTAATTTTTACACTTTAGGTGTGACTTACGGAAGACCAGGATTGACCAAGCGAATGGTTAATAGTTATTTGATGGCAGATGGCAGTCGATTTACTGACAATCAGGATTATGAAACTTATAGTTTTTTGGAAGAAACCAAGAATAGAGATCCGCGCTTATCACAAACTATAAGAACCCCAGGTTATACACGTATAGGCGAGACCACCAAGCTTGCTCCAGATTTATTAACTAGCGTAACTGGCTATCAGCCGATTAAGTTTGTTATGGGTAATAAATATGACGGTCCGAATTCGATGAGTGAAAATGATTTACCTATATTCAGGACAGCGGAGGTTTATCTCAACTTAGCAGAAGCTAAGGCTGAATTGGGAACGCTGACACAAGATGTATTAGATAATACAATAGGCAAACTGAGAGCGAGGGTTGGAATGCCAACACTTGACTTAGCGGATTCTAATGCGAATCCCGATCCGTATTTAATGGATTCTAAAACAGGATACCCAAATGTTAGTGGTCCAAATAAAGGAGTTATTTTAGAAATCAGGAGAGAGCGAACCATCGAGTTAATTATGGAAGGCTTTCGGTATGAAGATATGATGAGATGGAAAGAAGGAAAAACTTTTGAAACTGACTATCATGGAATTTATATCCCTGCTCTTGGAACTTATGATTTAGATGGTGATGGGAAAAATGATGTCTGTTTTTATAAAGGTTCTAGACCCGACTCTGACGCTTCTTTGTTCAGAAAGGTAGATGAAGAAATATTCTTATCAGAAGGAGATAAAGGTTACATATCACCCTATAAGAACATAAAAGCTAAATGGAACGAAGAAAGAGATTATCTATACCCAATACCTTTAGATGATAGAATGTTGACCAATGGTGCACTCGAACAAAATCCAGGGTGGGATGATGGATTAGAATTTTAAAATATAATACAATCAATAAAATGAAGAAAATATTTAATATTATCGTTGTAATCGCAACACTTTTAGGCATAAGTTTTAGTGCATGCAATAACGATGACAAATTTCATGATTTAGAATTCCCTCCACATGTGGATAATACAAAGAAACCTGATGGAGCACTTAGAATCATGGTATATAATGTCGCTGTTTTTAATAATGATCCTAACGATCCTCTCAATTATCAAACAATTGCAAACATGGTTAAAGAAAAAGATGCCGATCTTGTTTGTCTCAATGAATTAGATAGCTTGACAACTAGAACAGCTAAAGATTATCAATTAAAAAAGTTTGCGGACTTAATGGGAAATTGGGATTTTCATTATGCTTCAGCCATGCCCTATAGAGGGGGAGGTTATGGTGAAGGAATTGCTACAAAAGAAAAAGCAATTAAAAAATTCTCAGTTCCACTGCCTCAGGGAGTTGGAGCTGAGCCTCGTGTTTTTGTTGTGATGGAGATGGAAGATTATGTTATTGCTACCACACACCTTGATCATGCTGTTCCAGAAGCTCAGGCAGATCAAGTAAGAATTATTAACGAAACAATTGAAGAGTTATATGGCGATTCAGACAAACCTGTTTTTTTAGGTGGAGATTTAAATGCGAGACCAGGAAGTGAAACTATTAATTCTTTTGAAGAAAAATGGACTATTTTATCAAGTTTGCAATACACTTTTCCTTCTCATAAACCAAATCGAACATTAGATTATATATTGCAATATAACAATGGAGTAGAATGTGAATTGATTCATGCCGAAGTAGTAAAGTTTTTCGAGTCGGGTGATACGAAAACCGCATCAGATCATCTACCAATAATTGTAGATGTGAAAATACTTGGCAGATAAGAATATCTAAACTTTAAAATCAACGAATATGTACAGATATAAAATATTTAACTTGATCATCTTTGTTTTACTATTGAGTATTACAAGCTGTAATGATGATGACAAAAGTATATACGAAACAGGTCAAAAAGAAGTTTCGTTAGTTAAGTCCAATAATGAATCTACACTAGAAGTTATTGTAGATCCTGCACAAAGAAGCCAAATAGCTTTACAAGCAGAAATTGATAATTTAAGTGCTTTTGGGATAGTAGCAGAAGTGGAAACAAAAGCTAGCTTAATAGAAGAGTATAATCAGAAGCATGGAACAAATTATCAAGAGTTGCCTCCAAGCTCTTACTCTTTTGAAACAACAGAATTTATATTCCCTAAATACAGTGAAGTTTCCTCACATGTTAATATTACGCTGAGCTCTGTAGGAATGGATAGTGATGTAGAGTATTTACTACCAATACAAATGATTCTCCTTAAAGGTGATCCAAATGCTTCAATAAGCACTAATGGAGACATTGTCTATCTTATTGTATCTAAACTACCACCGCCAGCTTTAATACATCTGAAAGATGTTGAGTTAACAACCGAAATAGGTCCTGATAAGAAAAACTGGTTCTCGGCTTATGCTACTAACAGCGAAGGCGGACACACATTTAGTATTGAAGAGGCTGCAGAACAATCGCACATGATGGACTTTGTTCTTTTGAAATTTGGAAGAAATTTAAGGCTTCATACCTCCTATATTGGATGGCAACATGGTGGAGATTATTATAGATACTTATATCCTTATATTAATGGATTTAAGAAGCTGACGCATACAGCTAATATGAATAGACTTTTCACTCCAACTGACTTTGATGCAGTAAATTCATCTGAAGAAATGACAAGCAAAATTGAGGAACTGAAAAATACTAGCGGATATAATTTTTATGTTGCCGACAGAATGACTAGCCATAATTTGCAAAGTCAAATTGAAGGCGATAATCGTGTACTCATACAAGGAACTGGTGCTAAAGTATCTGTCAACACTCAGTTTTATATGCTCTACATTAAAGAGGTGACACCTATAAACGGAGGAGAAGATTATAAAATCAAATTTGATGCAAAATACATTGATGTTGATGTTAGAACTGAAACGCTTAAAACTGAGGGACAGAATGTAATCATAGATAATCCAAGTTATGATCCTTCAAATGAGATGGTAGAGTATAAAGGGATTGAACTAACTACTGAAATTGGTCCTAATAAGAAAAATTGGTTTTCAGCTTATGCTGATAAAGATAATAAAACATTTACTCAAGAAGAAGCTAAAGGTAAATCGAATATGATGGATTTTACACCAGTACTACATTCTTCAGATGAGGTGAGACTTTATAGTGCATTTATTGGATATCAACATGCAAGTTATAAAGACCGTATAGCTCCTTATACTAATGGTTTCTCAAAAATCACTTATATGATGCTTAGTGGCTGGAGATCTGGTTCTGCTGATGCTACAAAACTTGAACATTATGAAAATGTGAGCGATGTGCAATCAATGACGCAGTTGATAATTTTTTATAATAAAACCTATGGATATCCAATTGCTGATAGAATGCTGTCTGATAAATTAGAAAAAGATAAAGTTGGCGTTATTGGATGGGGAAACAGGGACCAAGAAACAGGTAATAGATTTAATAATAACCGTTTCGGTATTTATGTTGTTCGTGATGTTCAGCCCACTGCAGGTGGTCATTACAAGGTGATATTAGACATTAAAGTTCCAAAAACTGATGCTAGAACTCCAAACAATAAAAGTATGGTGAATAACCCAGACTGATAATAGCTAAATAGTTGTTGTGTAGAGATAGAGTTATTTCTATACACAACTTTAGAGTAATGGTAATAGCATTCTTCTTTATTGAGTGAAAGTAAGGTCGTAACATAGCCTGAACAAAACTCGAGAGAGAAGAGTGCTATTTTTATATAATGATTTGCTGTTCTAACTAACCCATTTGAAATATTAGAGTAAAGTGACCAAATCCTAAAAAATGTGAGTCGATTAAAGTAAAAAAAAGTGTCTCTTTAATTTGCTGTACTGTGGTATATATCTTTTGTTCTCTTTGTAAACTAATGCTACAAATAACTCGCCCCCACCCTCCTCGTCTCTCTACGAGTTCTATTAGCAGCAGGAGTTTTCCCCAATAATTTAAAAGTCATTTTGGAATAGGCGAATGAATTGTAAAATCTTCCTCCGAATGCTTCAATAAACATCTTCTTCACCGCAGCAAGTACACTGTAAGCTATTGCTTTGGGCAGGTTGTAGTTTATGTTTGCCAATTCGCTTAAGAAATAGACGTATTCGGCATGCAGAAATGTTTTGTTGCTCACCTTTCGCTGTTGCCGGTCGTGTGTAGCAAAAGCATTGGGTAGATAACCAGTTTTGTAGTTGTGAAAAGCGGCACGTTGGATGTAGTTTCTATCTTCGCCATAGTGATAGAATAGGGGACTGAATCCTCCAATTTTTTTCACTGTTTTTATGGGGAGCAACCAAAATGCTGCGTTCACAAAGGGTAGTTCTACCAATTCGGAAGAGTTTTGTGGCAACTGGTCAACACTCGTTTTTTGAGAATAGTCGGCAAAGCCATGGTCAAGCGAGATACCATCGGATGAGAGATGAACGGGGGAAATAATTCCAAAATCAGGATTATTCTCCGATGCAATCACTAATTTCTCAAGCATATCGCTCTCAATCCACGCATCTTGATTTAATAGGAATGCATAATCGAAATTATTTTGCAATGCATAAGATAATCCCACATTGTTGGCTTTTCCAAAGCCTAAATTTTCTCTGTTCTCTATCAAAACTACTTCTTGATAGTTCTCTTTTAATCGTGCGACGGTGTTGTCACGCGAGTTGTTATCAACAACCAGAACAGTTGTAGGTATGGACGAGACAAACACCGATGTGAGGCATCGGTCTATCCACGGTTCAAAATTGTAGGAGACAATAATTATGCATACTTTTCTATTCTCCATGATTGTTCTTTTTTCCTCTTTTCGAACTAATATAGTGTTTGATTTCAGTTGTCATTTCCAAATTGGAAATTCTACACAAACTTAAATAAACAACTCCCATTACAGCCAATGCAGCGAACATACTCAAAATGCTATTAGATATTTGAGAGGAGATAAAATAGGCAGCCATTACAGCCAAAAACGACAGGGAAACATAAGGAGCAGCATCTTTAATAAAATTCCAAAGAGAGTAGGTGACTAGCTTTTTGGATAGGAACAATGAAATAGTCAGTGTGATATACATATATACCACCCAGCTTACTGCCAAACCAGTGATTCCTTGTTTGAAAAAGGCGATGATGAGGGCAACAAGAATAACACGCTTTACAATTTCAACACTCAAAAAAAAGTCTGCTCGCTCTTTGGCAATAAAGAGTTCGTTGAGGATAAATGTGAAGGGCGAAACAGCACCACCAACACATAGAATTTGGAAGTAGGGTACAGAGGGTAACCATTTTTCGCCAAATAGCGTAACGAACAGAGGTTCGGCAATCAAAATGAGTATGAATGCTATGGGAAATGAAAGGAACGACATTGACTTCATCAATTTTGATAATACGCGGCGCAGTCGTTCGGTTTGGTCATTTATCTCCGAAAGAACAAGCATGGAGACAGACCGAAAAGTGTCGGACAGAACTGAAAATGGTGTATCTTGGTATTTGTAAGCTTGCGTATAGTACCCAACTTGCTGCATGGGATAGAACATAGCGATGATGCTTGGGTAGATATTGTTGAAGATTGCTCCTATTGCTCCTGAGGCTAGCAATTTGTTGCTGAAAGCAAAGAATACTTTTAGTTTAGAGAAACTAAACAGCTTCTTGGGTCGCCAAGTGGAGTAGAGCCAGAGGAAAAGACTTCTGAAAAGGGCGTAAACAACATTTTGTGCTACTAACGACCACACACCATATTTATGCCATGCCATAACAAGGGCAATGATTGTTGAGATAATAAGTGCAGCAACGTTAGCTTTGGTTTGCGTTTTGAAGTCGGATGCTTTGATAAAGATGACTGTTTGAATCAGGCTAAACCCATTGAAGATAAGCGAAAGAAAAAGCACCCTTGAAACAGGAATGAGCAGAGGCTCATGAAATAGTTGTGCAATCAACGGAGCAGAAAAGAAGAGCGCTACATAGAGCAGCAGACTGATGGCAAGATTGAAGTAAAAAACAGTACTATATTCAAGCGTGCTTATCTTTTTGCGATTGAGCAGAGCTCGTCCAAACCCGCTATCGATTAATAGCGATGAAAAGGCAACAAAGATGAGCAGCGAACCCATAATACCATAATCGGAGGTGTCCAACAGGCGCATTAAAAACACGCTACTAATCAGAAAGATTAATTTCTGACCAAACTTATCGAGGAAACTCCAAAAAAGAGCAATGACAGTTCTTTTCTTTAGTGTGGTGTTGGACATTTGTTGCTGCTTCTGATTTAACTTGTTGAGTCCTCTCTTAAGCACTTAGCCAAAGTCCCTTTTAGGGGGTTTAGAGAGTGGAAATAGAGGAACCGTCTTTTTATGAAAAGACTAATCATTGCAAAAATACGATATTTTATCAACTTCTATTACAACAATTTGCAGATTCACAAGAATTTCGCTACTCTGTTCCAATATTTTTATATAAGTTTGAGGTGGTAATGAGGTGTGTGGTGTGTGGTGTGCAGATTACTTATTACTTATCTTACAACTTACAACTTACGTCTTAGCACTTATTACTTCTCTCATGACAATATCCGAAAAAATAAAACAGTACGCCCTCTCGCTTGGCTTTGATGCCTGCGGAATATGTCGCGCCGAATCTTCTGGCGAGGAGGACAATCTGCGTGAGTGGGTACGGATGAACTATCAGGGCGATATGTCTTATTTGGAAAGGAACATCGAGAAGCGAAACGACCCTCGTTTGTTGGTAGAGGGCGCTAAGTCTATTGTGTCGGTTGCTTTGAATTATTATCCCTACGAAAAGCGAGACCCCAGTTTGCCTCAATTTGCTTACTATGCTTATGGCAAAGATTATCACTTTGTGGTGAAAGACAAACTAAAACAGTTGCTTGCCTACATTCAAACATTTATTCCTGCTACTGAAGGTCGCTTTTTTTGCGACACCGCTCCTGTGTTGGAACGCTATTGGGCTGCAAAAGCAGGATTGGGATTTGTGGGGAAGAACACACTGTTGATAATTCCTGGTAAGGGTTCGTTCTTCTTTTTGGGTGAGTTAATTATCAATCAAGAGTTGGATTATGACACCCCTCTTAATTTATCGTGTGGAAGCTGTATACGATGTTTGGAGGCTTGTCCTACAGGAGCAATTGTGCGACCTCATTTGCTGGATAGCAACAGATGTATTTCCTATCAAACAATTGAAAAGAAGGGAGAACAAGACGAGGATGTGGACACGGGCAATTGGGTATACGGTTGCGATGAATGTCAATTGGTGTGTCCATGGAATCGGTTTGCAAAACCGCACAACACGCCCGAGTTTATTCCAAAGAAGGAGTTCCTCTCGCTCGATTTAGAAACATTGCAAACGATGAATCAAGAACAATTTAGTAGCGTGTTTTCGAAATCGGCGGTGAAAAGGGCAAAGTTGGTGGGGATGGAGAGGAATGTGAGGAAATATATTCAGCTTCGGGATAAATGACAAAAGCTGTGCAAGGTAGCTCCTAAGCGATAATAGTTGCTTATAGCTAATTGTTTAACTATGTTTGTCATGGTTCTATGAGTTGACCTTCATTTTTAGAAAAAAAACAAACGTAATGATCAAACTAAGCAAAAAACAAGAGATTTATATTCAAATTGGCATAATATCCCTTTTGTTGATTCTATTGATTCCATTACCCAACAATGAAACTATAATCAATCTTCTGTTTTCAAAATCAATTACTACATCAAGTTCATATTATAGGATAAACTTCGTGTTATTTGTATTTACTGTTTTTGCTTTTCTTAGACTAAGAATGAACTTAAAACAAATGAACTCTAAATGGAGGTATTTATTATACTTCATTGTAATAGTCTCGATTGCAGGCGGCATAAGAACAACAATTGGAGAACAAATAATGAGTTTTAGAAATGGTCTTAGTGCAATTGAGTTTCAATTTGACAATAGTGAAATTCAATATCGAAAAGATTCGCTTGGAGTGTTGCATGGAGAAGGTCATGTTTTTTTTAGAAATTTCAGTTCAGATACGGTAGTGTTTATGGGTGTTTTGCATGGTGAGAACTTTGCCTTACTATACGATGATAGTGTTGCTGATATTTTAGTTCCAGTTATAGACCCTTTAGATATGGAAATGAAAATTCTACCAAAGTCAACTAAAGGATATCCGATTAGATTTAGCAAAGAGCTTGAAGTAAACACTATGATTCACTCCACCTACAATGGAACAATAAATAAAATAAGAAGATTTACAATTTACTCTGACAACGACAAGAAGGTTTTTATTTATTAAAAAAATGAGAACCAACAAGAAAATATTGGAGTTTGTACTTCTGGCTTTTAGTTGTTGCCATATTATCTCTCAAAATAATAAACTCTTTTATTCTACCGATAGTGTGTTTGTTTCTATACTGTAGAATAGATTTATATATGTTCTTCATCATTAAAGGCTTCATCCTTTGTTAACTACCATCCCTAGCAAGAGTGTCGCAATAGAAATTGTTGCTCCAACTTTTCTCTAATGTTGAATCACATTAGAACTTATTGCTTTTCTCTTTTTTATAATGTTACATTACAATAGTTACAATGAACTCTTACCAAAGGTTATCTTGCTTCACATTAAGCATGATTGAACTTCTCCCAAGCGTAATGTAATTTGTTTCCTGACTTCGACAATGCGTCACCCTAAAAGTAGCTTTCCAAAAACTTTTATT
>CAZXGV010000034.1:7274-18352 GCA_964640575.1 uncultured Dysgonomonadaceae bacterium | reverse complement strand
AGTAATAACAAATTAAGGAATAAATAAATGCCAAGCGGAAAAAAAAGAAAAAGAAAAAAAATGTCATTGCATAAAAGAAAAAAAAGACTTAGAAAAAACAGACATAAAAATAAATAGTTTTTTCTATTGTATTTTTTCTTTCAATAGTAAACATAAAGAACAAACTTGAGAATAAAATAATTAGGTTTGTTCTTTCTGTAGTATCCGGTCAATTATTTCGTGAGAAATAAAATATACCGATGAAGAAATATTTATATTTATGGAAATTTAAAAACAAAAAATTGTGATAAGCGAACTAGTAGTAGATGTTCAACCAAAAGAAATCTCAATTGCTATACTCGAAGACAAAAAACTAGTAGAGTTACAGAAAGAAGCTCAAGATGAATCTTTTTCGGTAGGAAATATCTACGTGGGTAAAGTAAAAAAACTAATGCCCGCACTGAACGCTGCATTTGTAGATGTAGGTTACAAAAGAGACGCTTTTCTTCACTATTTAGATTTAGGGATTCAATTCAACTCCTTTTTGAAGTTTCAGGCAATTGCTCAAGAGAAGAAAAAACCCATCCAACTTCAAAAAATGAAGTTGATGCCAGATATAAAAAAGGATGGCCGTATTAGCGATACGCTAAAAGTAGGTCAAGAACTTTTAGTGCAAATTGCAAAGGAGCCAATTTCTACTAAAGGACCAAGACTGACTTCAGAAATCTCCTTTGCAGGTAGATTTCTAATCCTTATTCCGTTAATTGATAGAGTTTCTGTTTCTCAGAAAATAAAATCAAGGGAAGAGCGGGCACGTTTGAGACAACTTTTGCAAAGCATAAAACCTAAAAATTACGGTGTTATTGTACGTACAAACGCCGAGGGGAAACGAGTAGCAGAGCTCGACACAGAGCTCAAAGTTCTAGTCAAACGATGGGAATCGAACATCGCAAAATTGCCAAAGGCAAAAAGCCCTTCCATTATTTATGAGGAGTCGGCAAGAACAGTTGCAATTCTAAGAGATATTTTCAGTCCATCATTCAAACACATACACATCAATAATAAAGATGTATTCAAGCAAGTTACAGATTACATAAGCCTAATTGCTCCTAACAACAAGAAAGTAGTAAAGCTTTATAACGGTGCACAGCCAATATTTGACAATTTTGGTATAACCAAACAAATAAAATCTCTTTTTGGAAAAACTGTGACTTTTAAGAAAGGTGCTTATCTTATTATTGAGCATACAGAAGCATTACATGTTGTTGATGTAAACAGTGGCAACCGAAACAAATCATCACTAGGTCAAGAAGACAGTGCATTTGAAGTAAATGTAGCCGCGGCAGAAGAAATAGCAAGACAACTGCGACTTAGAGATATGGGAGGGATAATTGTTATAGATTTCATCGATATGTCTCAAGGCGATCATCGCAACAAACTTTTGACTAAGATGCAAGAGTTTATGGCAAAAGATAGAGCCAGACACAACATTTTACCCTTAAGTAAGTTTGGATTGATGCAAATTACACGACAACGGGTAAGGCCTGAAATGGAAATTGCAACTAGAGAAGACTGTCCTACGTGCTTAGGAAAAGGAAAAATAAAATCATCGATTTTATTTACAGATACACTTGAAAATAAAATTGAATATCTGGTTAAGAATTTAAAAGTGAGGAAATTCAGCCTGCACATACATCCCTATGTAGCAGCATTTACACAGCAAGGTCTATTTTCGTTGAAACGAAAATGGCGTAAAAAATATAACGTCCCAGGGTTTAAGATTATAGCAAATCAAGACCTTGGCTTTTTACAATATGAGTTTTACGACAAAGATGGAAATGAGATAGATTTAAAAGATGGTGTTGAGATGAAATAACCTTTTGTTTCAATAAAAAATAGAAAACAATAAAGCCGATTTACTTCTTAGTGAAAATCGGCTTTGTTTTTCTCATGAGCAATTGAGAGTGATTTTAGAAATATATTTTACTTACGCATTAAAAAAAATAGTGTATCTTTGCCTTAATACTAAGAATAAATCAAGTCACTATCAGTCACTATCTACTTACAGTGTGAAACATTGATAGTTATTTAAAACTAATAAGACTTCAAAGCATATGTCGATAGTAATAAAAAAAGTTCATGATAAAGCTTTATTGAGAAAGTTTGTCTATTTTAATATCAATCTTTACAAAGGCTGTGAACAATATGTGCCCCCTTTAATATATGATGAGTTTGCAACTTTAAACAGAGACAAAAATCCTGCTTTTGATCATTGTGAAGCTGAGTATTTTCTAGCATATAAAAACAATGAAATTGTGGGACGCATTGCAGCAATCATAAATCATAAGGGAAATGAAATATGGAATCAGAAATATGCTCGGTTCAGTTTTGTTGATTTTATTGATAATACAGAAGTTGCAAACAAGCTATTTGGTACAGTCGAAAGCTGGGCAAGACATAAAGGGATGACACATATCCATGGACCTATGGGCTTTACAGATTTAGACCATGAAGGATTACTTATAGAAGGTTTTGACCAGATTTCCACTATGTTGACAAGTTATAGTTATCCCTACTATAAAACTCACATTGAGCGCATGGGATACGTAAAAGACCAAGATTGGAATGAGTATCTTATTACTATTCCAAAACAAGTACCCGAGCGGTTTGATCGTGTAGCAGAAATAGTGCAGAAAAGATTTGGTCTGATTGCGAAACGCTTCTATAGCAAAAAGGATATAATGCCGTATGCAAGAGGTATTTTTGAACTTTTGAACAAAGCATACAAAGATCTTTACGGATATGTTGAGTTGAGCGACAAGCAGATAGATTACTATGTAAACATGTATATTCCATTGCTTCGATTAGAGTTTCTCTCTCTTGTGTTAAGAGAAGAGGATCACAAACTTATAGGCTTTGGAATAGGACTCCCTAGTTTAGCAAAAGCTCTACAAAAAGCAAATGGAAAGTTTTTGCCTACTGGGTGGTATCATCTCTATCGTGCAATAAAAAGTAATGACAATAAAATATTAGACCTACTGTTGATTGGAGTTGACCCAGAATATCAAGGTAAGGGTGTAAATGCACTCATATTTAGAGAGTTTGTCTACTCCGCAAACAGGCTTGGTTTTGAGATAGCCGAAAGTAATCCCGAACTTGAACTAAACAGCCGTGTTCAGTCAATGTGGGACGGACTAGAAGCTAAACAACATAAAAAACGCAGAGCATACATAAAAAAACTATAGTGTGCGCAAAGTAAATTAACTAATAACGAAAGGTGTAGGAAATATAACGTGAACGAATTAGATAAAATATCAATAAAACCTCAAAAAGGAAATTACCAGGAAGAAAACATTGTTACGCTAGATTGGAAAGAGCACATTCGTCGTCGTCCAGGTATGTATATCGGGAAATTAGGCGATGGTTCATCATCTGACGATGGAGTTTATGTACTTTTAAAAGAAGTATTGGACAACTCCATTGATGAGCATATGATGGGTTTTGGAAAAACAATCGATGTAAAAATTGAAAATAAAACTGTTGTTGTACGAGATTACGGACGTGGAGTTCCTCTAGGAAAGGTAAAAGACGTTGCATCTAAGATGAATACAGGTGCAAAGTACGATTCAAAAGCTTTTAAAAAATCTGTAGGATTAAATGGTGTTGGTATAAAAGCAGTTAATGCACTATCATCAAACTTCTTAATAGAGAGTTACAGAGAAAACAAAACTAAGTTTGTTACCTTTGAAAGGGGTGACACTATTGACGAATCAGGACTAGAGCCATCAACTGAAAATAATGGAACTTTAGTACAGTTTGTCCCTGATGAAACTATTTTTGGTGAATACAAATATAGAGAAGAACACATTGAGCCTTTGCTCAAAAACTATGTATTCTTGAATACAGGTTTGACAATTACCTTTAATGGGAAAAAGTTTTTTTCAAAAAATGGATTAGTCGATTTACTCGAAGAAAACTTAACTGACGAAATTCTCTATCCCATCATTCATTTACATGGAACAGACATTGAAGTAGCCATTACTCATACCAATCAGTATGGTGAGGAGTACTACTCTTTTGTAAATGGACAACACACCACACAAGGTGGAACACACCTTACTTCGTTTAGAGAAGCTGCAGCTCGCGTAATAAGAGAGTTCTTTAACAAGAACTTTGAGTTTCCTGATATTCGTAGTGGTATAGTTGCTGCAATAAGTATAAAAGTTGAAGAGCCAGTATTTGAATCACAAACAAAAACAAAATTAGGTTCAAGAGAAATAGCTCCAAAAGGCACGACCATCAACAAGTTTATAGGAGACTTTCTTAAAAAAGAACTTGATAACTTTCTACACAAGAATCCTCAATCAGCAGAGATATTACAAAAGAAGATTTTAGATTCTGAAAAAGAAAGGAAAGCTATTGCCGGAGTAACAAAACTTGCACGAGAACGTGCTAAAAAAGCAAACCTCCACAATAAGAAATTACGTGATTGTCGAATACATTATAACGATAGCAAAGGTGATAATCTTGATGAAACCTCTATATTTATAACCGAGGGAGACTCAGCAAGTGGTTCTATAACAAAAAGTCGCGATCCGAATCTTCAAGCTGTGTTCAGTTTACGTGGGAAACCTCTTAACTGTTTTGGACTGACCAAGAAAGTTGTTTACGAAAACGAAGAGTTCAATCTTTTGCAAGCCGCACTCAACATTGAAGATGGAATGGACGGATTACGCTATAATAAGGTAATTATAGCTACTGATGCCGATACAGACGGAATGCACATTCGTTTGCTACTGCTCACTTTCTTCTTGCAATTCTTTCCTGACTTAGTGAAGAAGAATCACGTTTTCATCCTTCAAACCCCTCTCTTTAGAGTAAGGAATAAGAAAAAAACAATTTACTGTTATAACGAGGATGAACGTGTCGCAGCTATAAAAGAGCTTGGACCAAATCCTGAGATAACTCGTTTTAAGGGACTCGGAGAGATTTCTCCCGATGAGTTTGTACATTTCATTGGCAAAGACATACGTTTAGATAAAGTTACTATGCGTAAGGAAGACTTAATAAAAGATTTATTAGAGTTTTATATGGGTAAAAACACCCCTGAACGCCAAAACTTTATTATTGACAACTTGGTTTTATTGGATGAAGAAGCATAATTAGCAGCTTATAAAAAAACATTTGCTTTGGCTTCTTCTCTGTCAAAGCACCCCAACGTTTTCGGCAAACAACAAACAATAACCTATCATATATTAAAAGCTCTATGGAAAATCAGAACTCACATAGCTATAATTCCTTCTTAGAAAACAAAAAGAAACGCATAGCACTGTTTCCAGGAACTTTTGACCCATTTACTATAGGACACGAATCGTTGGTAAAGCGTGGACTATCACTAATGGATGAGATTGTGATTGCAATAGGAGTGAATGAAGCTAAAAAAACATTTTTCCCTCTAGAAAAACGAATAAATTCAATTCGTAATTTCTATGCTAACAACCCAAATGTGAGAGTTGAAAGCTACAATACTCTGACCGTTGACTATGCAAAAAAGATTGGTGCAAATTACATCTTAAGGGGGATAAGATCGATGAGTGATTTTGAATATGAGAAATCTATTGCAGACATGAATAGAACAATTTCTGAAATAGAAACGTTTGTATTGTTTACTGAACCATCTCTCACTCACATAAGCTCTACATTAGTCCGCGAATTGATGCAATATGGACACGATGTGAGTGAATTTATACCAAAAGGATTTAAGATTTAAAGCTTCTAGCAATAGAAGATGCCTATTTCAAACTTTGTCCTTTTATCTATTTTAAAATTATCAAAATGCAAAACCGATTATACTCAATCATTCTCTTACTGTTTGTTTTCGTCTCAACTCATTCCCAATTAAGGCTTAGTCCTGATGGGATTAAATTAGACCGAACAATACGTTTAATAAACGACCTTTATGTTGACGATGTAAACACCGAGGAAATTACGGAAACTGCTATTCGCAGTATGCTGAAAGAACTAGACCCCCACTCCTCTTATCTCAACAAAGAAGAAGTGAAGCAAATGAATGAGCCATTGCAAGGCAACTTTGACGGTATTGGTATATCTTTTAATATGCTTACCGATACGGTTTATGTAATGGAAGTAATTTCGGGAGGTCCCTCTCAAAAAGTTGGCATCATGCCAGGTGATAAAATTATCTACGTTAACGATACTCTGATTGCGGGACAGAAAATGACAAACAGAGATATCATTTCTAAGTTGAGAGGAAAGAAAGGGACAATAGCTGTAGTCAAAATATTACGAAAAGGGGTTGAAGGTCTCACAGAGTTTAGAATAGTACGTGACAAAATACCTATCTATAGCATTGATGCTTCGTATATGGTAAATGATAACACGGGGTACATTCGTTTGAGTCGTTTTGGAATAACTTCCTTAAAAGAGTTTCACGAAGCACTGGTCAATTTAAAGAAGGAAGGCATGAACAACCTCATTGTTGACCTCACAGGCAATGGAGGAGGCATACTAAGCACATCTACAGACATTACAGATGAGTTTCTGGACAATGGTAAGCTAATGGTGTATACGGAAGGAAAGAACCAGCCTAGGATGACAATCAATTCTACATCGAAAGGTGAATTTAAATCTGGTAAATTAGTTATCTTGGTTGATGAAGGGTCTGCCTCTGCCAGCGAAATTGTATCGGGAGCAGTACAAGACTGGGATCGTGGTGTAGTTGTAGGGCGTCGCACATTTGGAAAAGGGTTGGTACAACGTCAATTGCCTCTTACGGATGGCACAATGATTCGATTGACAGTTGCTCGCTACTACACACCAACAGGACGAGGAATACAAAAACCATATGAAGGAGGTGATCCAGATTTGTATAATATGGATTTCATCAATCGTTTCAATCATGGAGAAATGATCAATGCGGATAGTATTCACTTTCCAGATTCTCTGAAATACGAGACATTGATAAACAAACGCACCGTGTATGGTGGCGGTGGTATTATGCCAGATGTCTTCGTGCCCATTGATACAACAATTGCCACCCCACTCCACCGTCAACTTATAGCAAAGGGGATTATCAATAGAATAACAATCCAAGAAGTCGACAATAATCGCAAACGATTACTACGAACTTTTGCTGATGTAGATGCTTTTAAAAAAGACTATACTATTTCATCTGATATGATTGGTAAAATAAAGGAGACTGCTCTGGAAGAAGAGATTGAATGGAAAGATGAAGAGTTTGAGAAATCTAAAAAGTTAATCATCACTCAAATGAAAGCGCTGCTTGCTCGAGATTTATATGACTCATCGGCTTTCTACAGAATAATAAATGACATTGACGATATATTCTCAAAAGGGTTAGAGGTAATAAACAATGATGACCTTTATAATAAACTATTGCATGGTGAGAGTTAATCTTGTGCTATTCTAAGAAACGACGAACCTAAAAGAACAAGAAGATGAATTTCGACTACACAATGCTACGAGTTCCTGAAGCTGCTTCTATCAATTTAAAGGAGTACGCTACAAGCGAAACAGGAGGCTTCAATAAGAAGAGTGCCAAAGTTGAAATCAAGAGCAACATCAAAGAACTGAAAAAGATTCAACGAGTTTTTTATGCTGATGATCGATTCTCATTACTCATTATCCTGCAAGCATCGGACGCTGCAGGTAAAGATGGAGTAATTCGTCATGTGATGTCGGGCATCAACCCGCAAGGATGTCGGGTGCATAGCTTCAAAACCCCTTCGAAAAAAGAATTGGATCACGATTATCTGTGGCGGCACTACAAAGCACTACCCGCAAGAGGAATGATTGAGATATTCAACCGCTCGCACTACGAGAATGTATTGGTCACAAAAGTAAACCCTCAACTCATATTGAATGAGAACTTACCTGGCATCGACTCTGTAGATAAGATTGATGATGAGTTTTGGCAAAACCGCTATGAGCAAATAAACAGTTTCGAAAAACATTTGCACCAAAACGGTACGCACATACTTAAGTTCTTTTTGCACGTTTCAAAAGATGAACAAAAGAAAAGACTTTTGTCGCGCTTAGATAACCCTGACAAGAATTGGAAATTTAACACAGCCGATTTGGAGGCACGCGCGCAATGGAGCGAATATCAAACGGCTTATGAAGAGATGCTGGAAAATACTTCTAGGGAACATGCCCCTTGGTATGTGATACCCGCTGATAAGAAGTTTTTTGCAAGAGTTGCGGTGGGAGATATAATTTTGGAGAAGATGCAATCGCTCAATTTGAGATATCCATCGGGAGAGTCGGAAAATATATTGGTGGAAGCGCGAGAGCAGCTTCTATCAGAAGAATAAAAATAGTAGTTTAGGCTACATACACCTCAAACCTCCCCCATCACTCCGATGCAGGAGGTTTGTTTTTTGCTTTCCCACGCACTGAGTTATCAAGTGTGGTAATCAAAAAGAAAACACTAAAAACAGAACTAATAGATATGCAGGTCCACAGGAAGGTGTCTGTCAATAGTGCCTCTTTCCCACCTTGAGAATAGAAATATCCTCCAACAAGCAGTAGGACGAGATACATCAACCCAAAAATATTCCTCAAATCGATGAGTGGATTCTCTTTTTGTTTGCTCACCTTGGGTTTGGCAACTCGTGACAATGCCTGTTCGGTTTCAATCTGATGCATTATTCTATACGACAAGTTCTCGGATGGCTCTTTGCGTGCCGATTCTAGCATCGATTTCATCCACAACTCATCTGCACTTTGGCTCTTATTCTCTTTTTTCATATCAATTCCTCCTTATACAATTCTGGATATGCTGTTGTTATCAGCTCCTTAAACATTTTTCGTGCTCTAAACAACATCACTTTCACATTTGAGTTGTTCAACCCTGTAATTTCTGCAACCTCCTTCACCGAATGGTCTTCGAGATAGAACAGAGTCAATGTGAGCCCATAAGCCTTCGGCATTTTGCTCAACACGTGTGAAACAATTTCGCTGGTTTCGTTCAGTTCTATTTGACTTGTCGTATCCAATTCGGAAGACACATCGTGGGCTACAGTTTCCACCTCATCATCAACCACCCACATCTTCGCTTTTGTGAATGTGACTGCCGTATTGAATACAATACGATAAAGCCAAGTAGAGAATTTGCTCTCGAGTCGAAATGTGTGCAAGTTTTTATAGGCTTTCACAAAGCTCTCTTGCACCACATCTTCGGCATCTTGCATATTCTCGCATATTCGGTAGGCAATATTAACAGCCATTTCCTGATATGTGTTCACAAAATATGCAAAAGCAGAAGTGTTGCCCGAAAGTACTTTTTCTACATACACTCTTTCTTTCATTGCAATAGTTATTCAGCATCGTCTAAATCACTATCCAAATCATAGTTTTTGTAGTCTTTTGCATCCTTTGTTATCAAGAAGAACACGGTGTAACCGATTCCCAAAAATAAAACAATAGATGCAGTAACAAACAAGAAAGAATTGTCTTCGCTCATCGGTAAATAATTAGCTCCCAAGAAGCCCACAATTAATCCAACACCTAAAGCAATTAAGAGAACACCATTGCGTAATGACCGATATCTGTTGGGGGTGCTTTTACGTTTAGGTTCGTTGGGAGGAATTATTCCTTGTTGAATCAATCCCATGCGCTCTTTATGTGTCGAACTAAGTTTCTTAAGTATTAACACCATCGCAGTTATCACAGGTAGTGCAAATATTGAAATAATAGCGATAATTCCCGTTAAGTCTTCCATCGTCTTTTATTATTAATAAGTAAATAATTTTGTTCTCATAGATAGGACAATGCTACGAACGAAAAGGTTACAACAAATGGATTCTTTTTTGAAATGATTATTGCAACACTACCATATTCTCCTCACAAATAGTTACTTTCTCTAGCCCCTCGTCGGTAACAAAATAGGTGTTTTCCATCCCTACCGCACCAATTCCGGGCAATACGAATTTGGGCTCAAGAGCCACCGCCATGTTCTTTTTCAATATTTGTCGCGAACGAGGAGCAAACACAGGAGGTTCGTTTATTTCCAGTCCAACCCCGTGCCCAATAAACTTGGCTTGCTGGGTGGTGCCCATAAAGTAGTGCTCCATTTTGTTTTCTACCACCATCTCCATAGCTCTATTATAAACATCGGAACAAGCTGTGCCAGCTTTTGCAAAGCTAATTATTTCGTGGTGTATGTCAATGGAGAGTTGATGTGCCCGATGTGCTTCTTCAGAGACTTCGCCAATCGAAAAAGTACGTGTCATATCGTCTAAGTAAGGAGTGTAGTTACCCGCCATATCAACCATCACGGTGGTGCCAGGCTTCATAATCTTGTTGGCTGAACCAAGTGGCAACAGAGGGTCGATGCCCCTACCTCCTAAAGCAAAATCGAACGGAGAAGCCTCCTCGGCATTGTCACCTGCTAGCAAACTACCCATATAAATATCCATATTCTCTCCAAATGAACGAAACTCGCCAATAGACCCCTCTTTTCGCATCACATATTCAATCTCTATTTGGAGTTCGAGGTCGGTCATACCCGAGCGATATAAACTGGGTATCTGATTATAGACCTTGGCATGACTAATGGCAGATTGACGTATTTTCGCAAGCTCATACTCTGACTTTACGCTCCGTATTTCACGCATAAAGCCAGAGATATTTTCTACGTCGGGCATATCCAATGCAATTTGAAAACGTTTAATTGAGTTGTACGACAGCACATCGCTTTCGAGCAATATCTTTTTGGGCAAAGGCAAATTGCGTTTCGCAAGAAGCTTGGGCAATTGTTCGGGTTTTCTTATCAACTCCACATTATTCCTATCGATGTCCACTGGTCTTTTCACAAAAAGGATGGGCTCTTGATTGGGCAGTATGTACATATAGCCATCAAATATATGCCCGTTAAGATAGTATAGGTTTACGGGTGTTGAGATGACGCATGCATCCACTTTTTGATGCACTATATAGTCTTGAACTTTTTGGATTCTACTTCCTATTTCTCTTTTTGATAATAAACTCATAGTTTTTTAGTGTGTAGTATAATTATTTGCCTCTAGGCAGATACGAATTGTGGGACTCGCATCGGT
>CAZXGV010000034.1:0-7174 GCA_964640575.1 uncultured Dysgonomonadaceae bacterium | reverse complement strand
TCCAAATATCCCACGCAGCCACTGCCTGCAACTCCAACATTTCTGCCCCATTCTTGATGATTGCCCCTCTCTCTTTTCCTTTTTTCAAGAAGGTTGTTACAGTAGGATTATACACAAGGTCGTACAACAGATGTTGCGCAGTGAGCGATGAATAGGGTAAATCGGGACATTCATCCACACTGGGGAACGTGCCCAAAGGAGTTGTGTTGATGATGATTTTATTGTCGGATAGTGTCTCAGGAGTTAGTGTGTCATAGGTGAGTGCACCCTCTCTTGGTGTGCGCGAAACATACGTCCATTTGATGCCCAACGATTCCAATGCTTTGCACACAGCTTTCGATGCTCCGCCCGTTCCTAATACTAAAGCACGCTGATGATACTCGGGGTGAATGAGCGGTTGGATAGAGTTTTTAAACCCAATGTAATCCGTGTTGTATCCTTTCAACCTATATCCATAAGTGTCGCCAAAGCCACGCTCAATCTTTATTACATTGACTGCGCCAATTTCTTTTGCTACTGGCGAAATATCATCGAGGAAGGTAAGCACTGCTTCTTTGTAGGGTATGGTCACGTTCAATCCTTTTAGGTGAGGATTGAAAACAAGTACCCTGCGAAGCTCAAAAACATGTTCTATCTCGAAGTTGACATATTCTGCATCGATATTCTCTTGTTTAAACTTTTCGTTGAAAAACTTCGAAGAGAACGAGTGTTGCAAGGGATAACCAATGAGACCATATACCGTCATATCACACTGTGGGTTTTTTAGCTATGTAAATTGTACATACTCCCAACATCAACGTACAGCTCTCGACAGTCGAAAAGCCGCTCTTCTTCAAAATGCCCAACATCTCTTCTCCCTGAGGAAATGCTTTGATGGACTGAGGCAAATAATCGTATGCTCTTTTGTCTTTAGACAACAAACGAGTGATGAATGGGATGAAACTATTGGAATAGACGTTGTAGAAAAACTTGAAGGGTTGATACTTTGGTGTAGTCAGTTCGATAAACATAAACACCCCACCGGGATTCAACACCCGCACTACCTCCCGAAAACTTGTATCGATATCCTCAAAGTTGCGCACCCCAAATGCTGCGATGGCAGCATCGAAGGTTTCATTGGCAAAAGTCATTGAGGCACAATCTTGATTCTGGAAAGAGATGAGAGTGTCAAGCTTAGCTTTTTTCACTTTCTCACGACCTACATCCATCATTCCTTCCGATATATCAATGCCTGTTATTTTCTTGGGCTTCAATATATCGTGGGCTAGAATAGCAAAATCGCCCGTGCCTGTCGCAATATCCAGCAAATTGTCTGTGGGCAAATCTTGCAACTTTCTCAGTGCTTTCTTGCGCCACGCCATGTCCATGCCAAGCGAGAGCCAGCTATTCAAGGAGTCATAACACGACGCAATACCATCGAACATCTGCTCTACTTGCACACGCTTGGAATCCTCGGATTTGTAAGGTCTAATCTTTTCCGCTTTATAACTCACTTCTTCAAATATTCAAGTAGTTTCTTCTCTATACTTTTGGCTAAGTTTTGCGTATCAGTTTTCACAAACGTGTCTCCTGTAATTATTTCGTAGAGTTCAATGTATCTTTCAGACACTTCGTTGCAATAGCTTTCGGTCATTTCAGGAACTTGCTGCCCTTCCTTTCCTTGGAAACCATTCTCCATCAACCACTCTCTTACAAACTCTTTGGAAAGTTGTCTTTGAGATTCACCTTTATCAAAACGTGCTTGATATCCCTCTTTGTAGAAGTAGCGAGACGAATCGGGTGTGTGTATTTCATCAATAAGATAGATGGTGTCGCCATGCTTCCCAAACTCATATTTAGTATCCACCAATATCAATCCCTTTTCGTCCGCTATTTCAGTGCCCCTTTCAAACAATGCCAGTGCATATTTTTCAAGTTGTTCGTATTCCTCTTCGGATACAAGCCCTTGATTTATAATTTCGTCACGCGAAATGTTTTCGTCGTGTCCTTGCTCTGCTTTGGTGGTAGGAGTGAGGATAGGAGAAGGGAACTTTTCATTCTCTCTCATCCCTTCGGGCAATGGAACACCACAAATAGCACGAGCACCACTCTTATATTCTCTCCAAGCACTACCCGTGAGGTATCCTCTCACAATCATTTCAATTTTATAGGGTTCGCAGCGAACGCCTACTGTCACCAAAGGGTGTGGCGTAGCCTGTTTCCAATTGGGAACAATGTCTGCAGTTGCGTCTAGGAACTTGGCAGCTATCTGATTCAACACTTGTCCCTTGAAGGGGATTCCTTGTGGTAGCACCACATCGAATGCTGATATCCGATCAGTGGCAATCATAATCAAGGTGTCGTTGCCAATGGTGTATACATCGCGCACTTTCCCTTTATATACCTTTGTTTGATTCGGGAATTGATAATTGGTGGATGTTAAAGTATTGCTCATTATGATGGTTGTTTGATTTATTATTCTTGTTTTGTACAAAAAGATTCTACACGATGGTTATTTGTCCTTACTCCCCGCTTTCACTATCTTCTTAGCTTCTCTTGTCTCTTCAGCTCTTGCTTCACTTTTCTCATAAGCTTCCACAATGCGCTGCACCAACTTGTGACGCACAATATCTTTTTTGTTGAACTCCACTTTGCCCACACCTCTCACTCTGTGCAACACAGAGAGCGAGTGCAACAATCCTGATTGTTGGTACGAGGGTAGGTCAATTTGTGTAACATCTCCCGTCACAATCATTTTTGCATTCATCCCCATGCGAGTCAAAAACATTTTTATTTGTGCCTTCGAGGTGTTCTGTGCTTCATCCAAAATGATGATAGCATCGCTCAATGTGCGACCACGCATAAATGCTAGTGGTGCAATTTGAATAATCTTCGTTTCAAGGTATTCCTTCAACTTGAGCGGAGGCAACATATCCTCCAATGCATCATAAAGGGGCTGCAAATAAGGATCTATTTTATCTTTCATATCGCCAGGAAGGAATCCTAGCTTTTCGCCTGCCTCCACAGCAGGACGGCTTAATATTATTTTTCTAACCTCACGGTTTTTAAGTGCACGCACTGCAAGTGCAATAGCAGTGTAAGTTTTGCCCGAACCGGCTGGACCAATGGCAAACACCATATCGTTCTTATCAAACTCTTCTACCAACTTCTGCTGATTCTCGGTACGTGCCAAAATAGGTTTGCCATTCAAACCATAGATAATGAGGTTTTGCTGTTTGACTATTTCAGGAGATTTTCCTTTCACAATTTCTAGGATATCTTCCTCCTTCAGCACATTTGTTTCAATGCTGAACTTCTCTAACTCACGAATTTTTTTCTCAAAACTTATCAACTCCTGCTCATCACCAACCGCTTTTATAACATTCCCACGCGCAAGTATTCTGATTTTAGGATACAGCGTCTTCAACAATTGAACATTGTTGTTGTTTGTACCAAAAAACACTATTGGATCAATGTCTTCTAAGATAATTATACGTTCAATCATTGGCATTCTTAAATGTGAGTTTAAATTGATATGTTTTGTTTTCCGAACCTTCTATATAGTTTATAAACGCATTGTTAACTACTTTGTTTCCACCTGGAGTTGGATAGTTTCCTGAGAAATACCAATCACCTTTATGATTAGGACAAGCCTTATGAAGGTCTTCAATGGTTTGATACACAATTTTCACTTCAGCTTTTGTCCCTTCGGGAGTCAACATTGCTGCAATTTTATCGGACACTTGCTGATCTGTAAACTGACCATAGATTTCTTTTACGTAGTTTACCATCTCATCCGCTTTTTTATCCTTTTGCGCCACCGATTTTCTGTAAACTTCATCGATTATGTGTTGCTTATTTTCATCTTTCAGCAATTCTATAGCTGCCCTAAAGGCAATAAAATCACTCATCTTCGACATGTCAATGCCGTAGCAATCGGGATACCTAATTTGGGGTGATGAAGACACCACCACAATCTTCACCGGTTCGAGCCTGTCAAGAATCTTTATGATACTTTCCTTTAATGTCGTTCCCCTTACAATACTATCGTCAATAATGACCAACGAATCCTTGTTGCGCCTCAACGAGCCGTAAGTAATATCATACACGTGAGCAGCCAAGTCATTGCGCGTATTGCCTTGCGCAATAAACGTGCGCAACTTAATATCCTTAATCGCTACTTTCTCCGATCTTACACGCTTCGACAATATCTTTTCTATCTCAACCTTCGATAAAGAGGCAGCGTTCTCAGAAATAAGTATCGCTCGCTCATGATTGAAGTGATTTTCCAATCCCTCCATCATACCTTGGTATGCAACCTCAGCTGTATTGGGAATGAATGAAAAAACAGTATTATCAAAGTCGTGGTTAATGCTGTCGAGAATATTTGGAATTAGAAGTTCTCCTAGTTTTTTTCGTTCACGATAAATATCGTAATCCGAACCCCGTGAAAAATAGACTCTCTCGAAAGAGCATGGAGTTATTTTCTTTGGTTCAATAATCTGAGAAAGATAAGAAGTTCCATCTTTTTTCAACACTAATGCCTGACCAGGTTGTAATTCCTTTATATCTTCTATTTTAAGATTGAAAGCTGTTTGAATAACAGGCCTTTCGGAAGCTACCACCGCCACCTCCTCATCCATGTAATAAAAAGCCGTTCTAATACCCCACGGGTCGCGCATTGTGAAGGAGTCTCCACTACCAATTAAGCCACTCAACACATAACCACCATCCCAAAGCTTAGCTGCACGCTTCAATAAGTAAGGAATATCGAGTTCCTTTTCAATCTTTTTGGTCAACTCAAAACCATTGGTGTAATCATCTCTGTATTTATCATATTGATATTGCACCTCTCTGTCTAGGTAGTGTCCCAACAATTCGAGTATCACAAAGGTGTCAGCAAAATCTCGTGGATGTTGTCCCTCCGATAAAAGATGTTGAAACATCTCTTCTACGTTAGTCATATTAAAATTACCCGCAAGCGCCAAGTTGCGCGATGCCCAGTTGTTTCTTCTCAAAAATGGGTGTACATACGAAAGGGATGTTCTACCAGTAGTGCTGTAGCGCAAGTGCCCCATCAGAATTTCACCTGCAAAGGGTATGTTGTTTTTAGCGAAGTCAACATCATGTAGCCTTTCCGCAGAGAAATGACTAAATGTTTTGTAAACATTGCCAAACACTTCGGAGATTGCACCCGTGCCAAGTGCACGTTCGCGAAAGATGAACTCACTACCAGGGTAAGGATTTAGCTTCACTGCAGCCAACCCAGCACCCTCCTGCCCACGATTGTGTTGCTTCTCCATCAATAGGTAGAGTTTATCTAACCCATATTGCCACGTACCATATTTCTTCTTGTAGAATGAAAGAGGCTTTAATAATCGAACTAAAGCTATGCCACATTCATGTTTTATTTGTTCTGCCATCTATATATCTATTAAGTTGCAAATTTAAGGGATTTGCATCAAGATGTAGCATGAATGCACATAAAAAATTAAAAATCGGAAACAGACAAATAGAAACCTTCGAACTATCTTTCGTCAACTATTTTAAGATTACGTATCTTTGTAGTAGCACATTTAATAGTAAAAACAATATTAATCAAGATATATGGAGTGGACGAAGCTATTATCAACCAAACGTTTCGGGATGGAGAACTATTATGATAATCGCAATCATGATAGGACAGAATACCAACGCGATTATGATAGACTCATTTTCTCATCTCCCTTCCGACGATTGCAAAACAAGACACAAGTATTTCCGCTACCCGGCAGTGTATTTGTACACAATCGACTAACCCACAGCCTAGAGGTGGCAAGCGTGGGACGCTCTATTGGCAACTACATAGGCAAATCGCTCAGAAAAAGACATCCTAATAGCGAAGCTCACTTTGAAGAGATTGGAGATATTGTAGCAGCAGCATGCCTTGCTCACGATTTAGGGAATCCTCCATTTGGACACTCGGGCGAAAAAGCAATTGGAACTTTCTTTTCGGAAGGAAAAGGACAAAGCTTAAAGCAAAAGGTGGAAGAAGAGGGTGGTAGATGGAGAGACTTCACACACTTCGAAGGGAATGCCAATGCCATACGTTTGCTCACCCATCAGTTTGTTGGTCGCCGTCCAGGTGGTTTTGTTATGACTTACTCTACACTAGCTTCTATTGTAAAGTATCCCTACTCATCGGAGCTAAGTGGCGAGAGACAGAAGTTCGGTTTCTTTGCTTCAGAAGAGAGCAGCTACCTCAAAATTGCTAATGATTTAGGTATACGACAAATTAAAGATAATCCCATACACTTTGCACGCTATCCGTTGGTGTATCTTGTTGAAGCAGCCGATGACATTTGCTATCAAATCATGGACATCGAAGATGCTCACAAATTAAACTTACAAACAACAGAGAAAACCATCGATCTGTTTCTTCAGTTCTTTGAAGGTGACAGATTGACCTCCGTTATTCGCACCCTAGGTTTGGTGAACGATGTAAATGAAAAGATTGCTTATTTGCGTTCAAGTATCATTGGGTTGTTGGTAACTGAATGCGCAAAAGTGTTTCTACAAAATGAGGAAGAGATACTTAAAGGAACTTTCCAAGGGTCGTTAATCAACAATATACCACCCACTCCGCTTAAAGCATATCAACGATGTTCCCAGTTTGCAATAGCAAATATCTACAAAGCGAAAGAGGTATTAGACATTGAATTGGCAGGATATCACATTATCGGGTCTTTGCTTGAACGATTCGTCAACGCAATCCAAACACCCACACACGCCTACTCCACTCTTTTGCTCAATCGAGTACCCGAGCAATATAACATGCATGATGACAGCATCACAAAAAGAGTGCAAGCAGTGATAGATTTTATTTCAGGAATGACTGACGTGTATGCACTCGATTTATATAGAAAAATCACAGGAATGGATGTTCCTTTGCTATAACTCCAACTATCAAATTGCCACAATAAAAGCAATATTGATAATTGATTGAAGTTTATTTGTCTGTATTGATTTCTTTTTGTATATTTGCAATGTGGTTTTTTCATAATAGTATTAGATTTAAGGTTAACAAGTATTGGCAGGATGTCGTGACGACACCCTGCCAATTTTATTTTGGCTTTACCGTTACAGTCGACAGGACTCTCTTTTTATCGTTCGAGGCATGCAACTACTGCAATATTGACTTTGGTTTTTCACTAGT
>CAZXGV010000033.1:0-18825 GCA_964640575.1 uncultured Dysgonomonadaceae bacterium | reverse complement strand
CCCAACCCTTGCAGGTTGGGCTGAATTATATCGGGACTTTCAGCCCTAACTCATTACTAATCGGTGCGAGCGGGGCAGACTTCCAAACAAGCCTTATATTACTTTCTGCTGTATCAACACCATCTTTCTCTATCTGCCCCTCGTTTCCGAACGAGGGGCTAATGGTCAATTGTTTATAACAATTAATTCCTGCCTTTGCTGACACAAATTACTCTGCTGGCGCGGATATCTATCCGTGCCTTTATCTGCACTCTGCTGTGGTGATGGAACGGATGAATATTAGCGCCAGCTGATGTTATAATTGCGTTGCAAACGCAAAACCATGAACCCTTCGTTGCAAACGAAGGGGAGTGGGTGGGCTGAAAGCTATATTAATATAATCTTTCGCTCTTTCAGAGCTAAACCCTAGAAAAACCAGGTGAATTGCAATAAGATGACAACTATATAAAGGAATAGCATATAGGGCATAGCCCTAAAAGAAGTTAGCACAGGGCAAAGCCCTGTGTGTATGGCAGATAGAGAACAAAGCTCAGAAGGAGCGTAAGATTATTCTAATTGTATGGCAGAGAAATTTGCACCATCGGGACGCGATAAATTGTCGCTTCAACGAACCCATTTACCATTTACTGTTCACCGCTCACTGTTAATTGCTGACTGCTAACAGCTAATCGCTAAAAGCTAATTGCTGACCGTTTCTCTCTGCTACAACGCCTTATCAGACGTTTTTTGTAATATCCCTACATTCAACTTCTCCCTCTCGCCCCACCGCTTATTCCACTCTCTCAAGCCCATAATGGCTAATACTAAGAAGATAGCATATTGTAAGCTTGTGAAGTAGAGTCCTTGTGATAAGTAAACAGGAATGGAAAGAATGTTACCCGCTATCCAAAACCACCAATTTTCTATTTTCTTTATTGTCATCAAGATGGTAGCACATAAAAAGAAAGAGGCATTCATTCCATCAATCCATGGCAATATAGAGTGTAAGTAGATAGGGTCGTCTTGATTAGCCCAATGTAGTATCCATACAATCACTCCATAGAGCGCGATGGCAGCAGAAAACCAAAAGATATTTTGTAGTGTAGAGTTGCGCGATATTTGCAGTGATTCTTGGTCTTCGTTGATACGCGACCAATTATACCAACCATATACATTAGTCAGAAAGTAAACTACATTGATACCCGCATTGGCATAAAGTTGTGTCGATATACATATATAGATATATATCGACACATTGATGATTCCAAGTGGGAATACCCAGATATTTTCTTTGTAGGCATACCACACACTTAGTACGCCAAAGACTACAGCTACAATTTCAATTACCTGAAAACTCCCCATTCAATAAGTTTTGAAGTAAAATTACTCTTCTAAATTAGCTTCCAATACTTGATTGATTGAAAAATTCTCAAGTCCTAAATAATATTCAACCGTATCGGTTAATGCTTGCATAGGAACTAAGCCTACAATTTCTGAACCAATTATAGAAACTCCATAGCGCTTTGCTTCCATGCGTACCATTTCGTGAGCTTGATAAATAGAGGTGCGAGTAAAGTCTGTTAGGTTGATAGAGACTTGGGTAATGCCTCTTTCTTTGAGTTCATAACCAATAGCTTTACAACATTGTAAACCTCCACCAATGTGGCGCACTTTTCTTGCAATAGTTTTAGCTAAATCCAAGTCGGGTGTGTTTAGGTTTATATTATAAGCAATCAAAGGCTTACGTGCACCAATGGCAACACTTCCAGCAGTTGGGTGAGGTTTGTCGGGTCCGAAATCGGGCTTCCAATCGGCTTGTTTCATCTTCTCCCTCATTCCCTCAAACTCACCTTTTCGCACCGATGCAATATTCTCGCGATGTTTTGCCGAAGCAGACTCCTCGTAAAGAAATACAGGTAAATTATGTTTGTCTGACACCTCTTTAGCCACTTCTTTCGAGAGAGCAATAGTCTCTTCCATAGTTACATTCCTAATAGGAATAAACGGGACTACATCTACTGCACCCATTCGAGGATGATGTCCTTTATGGTGTTTCATATCTATCAGCTTCACGGCTGTATCAATAGCTTCGATCACTGCGTTTTTCAATTCAGTAGGCGCGCCCACTACGGTTGCAACAAGACGGTTTCGATTGGTGCTAAAGCCATAATCCAATAGCTTTACGTTATCTTTGTTTCTAAACGAATCTATAATTTTTTCTATTTTTCTCTCGTCTCGTCCTTCACTAAAATTAGGGACACACTGTATTAGTTTGTTCATATATACTTCTTTTGTGTTTATATTAATTTATCTGATTCTTTCAAGTTTATTGTTTGTCATCAATTCCAAACTGCTCCCACTTTTCTTGAGGAACACTCTCTTTCACTCGTTCTCTTGCTTCAGTATAAAGTTTTCTCACCTTCTTCATCTCATCGCTTAGTTGTATTGTTTTGGCTGTCAAATCGGCTTTTAGTTTATCTAGTTCTGTGTTGTATTTAACTGCATTTTCTCGCAAAGTAGTAAACTCTTCAATAAAGGTTTTGCCCAATCCCATTGGGAAGTCTTCAGAAGTGTCTCCAATTCTATTCAAAGCATCTATCATTACTCTTGCTTCACTAATAATTTTAGCATCAGACTTTCTAAATATGTTCATACCTTTTTGTTTTATAAAATAAATACTCTGTTTCCTGTTTATAATAAAGACCTTTAAATACCAAAGTCTTACAATTATAACATTTGGATAGGATAGTAGTTCAAAATAGTTCCTCTACTCTTTTCATGCTTAAATACAAAAGGAAATGAATTGGCAGCATTGGCTAATAAACAGTAATAACTAAAGTAGTTATTATTTTTATAACTACAAACAAATTCTTATGTTTTCTCACATTATAGATTAAGGAAATTAAGAACTACAAATTGTAAATATTATTCGTTAACTTTGTGCTGCGCATTTCTACCTATCAAATTATAAAACTATACGAAAATGAAATCACTCAAAGAACTATTTCGTGTTGGTAATGGGCCCTCGAGTAGCCACACAATGGGTCCTAAACATGCAGCAGAGTTGTTTGTAGCGAAAAGCTCTAGCAGCCACTCTTTCAAAGTTACACTATACGGTAGTCTTGCCGCTACAGGTAAAGGACACTTGACTGATGTTGCAATATTAGAAGTACTTGAGCCTCACGCTCCCACAGAGATTGAGTGGTTGCCAAAGACCTTCCTACCCTTTCATCCCAATGCAATAAAATTTGAAAGTTTGGATGACAATGGAAGAGTCACTGACTCTTGGACAGTATATAGTGTGGGTGGTGGAGCTCTGTCCGATGGAGAAAAAACGATAGGACTTTCAGAAGAAAAAAAGGAAGAAATATATGATATGAACTCTCTCGATGAAATTCTGAATTGGTGTGAAGCAACTGGGAAAACCTATTGGGAATATGTAGAGGAGTGTGAAGGTGTGGAGATATGGGATTTTTTACGAGAGGTGTGGCATGTAATGAGAGCTTCGGTAGAAAGAGGAATCGAAAATGAAGGTGTGTTGCCTGGTCCTTTGGCACTTCGACGAAAAGCTACTTCCTATCATATCAAAGCGTTGGGATACAGGGCATCATTACAATCACGCGGGTTGGTGTTTTCTTATGCACTGGCTGTCTCTGAAGAGAATGCTGCCGGTGGTGTAATTGTGACTGCTCCCACTTGCGGTTCGTGTGGCGTGATTCCTGCTGTTTTGTATCATCTCGAAAAAACTCGTGAGTTTAGTGAAGCACGCATACTGCGCTCGCTTGCTACTGCTGGTTTGTTTGGGAATGTGGTGAAGAGAAATGCATCCATTTCGGGTGCTGAAGTAGGTTGTCAAGGTGAAATTGGTGTGGCTTGCGCAATGGCTGCTGCTGCCGCCAATCAGTTGTTTGGCGGAAGTCCAGCACAGATAGAGTATGCTGCTGAAATGGGGCTGGAACATCATTTAGGAATGACATGCGACCCCATTTGCGGATTAGTACAAATACCATGTATTGAGCGCAATGCTTTTGCAGCAGCTCGTGCTTTAGATGCCAACTTATACTCATCGTTTACCGATGGTATTCACCGCGTATCGTTTGACAGAGTGGTAGAGGTGATGAAGCAAACTGGTCACGACATTCCATCTCTCTACAAAGAGACAAGTGAAGGAGGCTTGGCACTGGGACACAAATTTTAAAAACAGATAAAATATTTATTAAAACATAACAAGACTATGATTGATTACCTTAAAGGCGAAGTTGCAGAGCTGACTCCAGCAACAGTAACAATTGATTGTAATGGTGTTGGGTACATTGCTCATATATCATTGCAGACATACAGCGCCATAAGCGATAAAAAAACTGCTAAGATATATATCTATGAATCGGTTAGGCAAGATGCTTTCGTTCTGTTCGGATTTATTAATAAACACGAACGCGAAATATTTTTGCAACTCATCAGTGTATCGGGTGTGGGACCCGCCACTGCAAGAGTGATGCTCTCTTCGCTTAGCTCTAAAGAGTTAGAAGCTGCCATTGCAGCAGAGGATGTGAACATCCTTAAATCGGTGAAAGGTATTGGCACAAAAACTGCACAACGCATTATAGTGGACTTGAAAGACAAAATAAAACTCACCGAAGAAGATGGTGTAACACCAACTCGCGGAAAGTTGGCAGCGCCCACATTGGGTAATGAAGCTGTTTCTGCTTTGGTAATGCTTGGCTTTACACAATCTAAATCGCAAAAAGTGGTGGATAAAGTGATAAAAGAATCACCTAATACTTCGGTAGAAGCAATTATTAAAGAGTCGTTGAAAAGATTATAGTGCTACTAATTGAAATAATAAAGACCGACACTCAGGTCGGTCTTTATACATTTGAAGATTGTGTTTACTAAAAAGTCATCTCATCAATAGTCTCACCTTCGGTGTCGACCACTATCACTTTTAGTTCATCTCTGTTGACATCTACTCTCGTAGCTGTATTGTTGCTTCCAATAATTAATGGGAATGCATAGATATCCTCATTCTTAGGAAAATATTTATACTCGTGAAGGTGTCCTGCTAACATTAAGTCGATTTCTGCATCATTTAAAATTGACAACCATGTTTTAGCAACATGCTTTTCGCCGTGATATCCTTTTGCAAAGGGCGCAATGTGAGTAACTACTACTTTATATGGAGCATTCTTAAACTCGTCCGACGCCACCACATCACTTAACCACTCAGCTTGCATCTCTCGATAATGGTCAAAATTGTTGAGTCCTGCATATACAGGATGTTCGTCTGGTTTGTCCTCACCACTATCTAAGAAGATGAAAAGCACTGGACCCTGTCTCACCGTATAGTAATAACGTCCATCTTCTCTGGGGAAGTAGCGAAACAAATTGCGTGAAAAACGTCCACGGGTTTCATGATTTCCTCGCACTAACCAGAATGGTTTTTCGCGCGCAAATATCTCCACGCTTTTATCAATAAAATTGAGGAAAGGCTGATCTTCCTTTGCATAATAATCCATCATGTCACCAGCATAAATAACCATGTCAGACGAATTTACATCGGCATGGTGTAGCAACTTCTCCAACTTGTCGTTGTTCCCATGTATATCGCTGATTTCTATAAAAGATAATTCATCGGCAGAAGTATCTAAAGTAGAAAAAAGAAACGTATCAGACGTGATGGAATCCCCATATACAACCGAATAGGGGTCGAACTTTGTAATCTCTTTCGAGAAAAGACGATAAGCATATTCTTTTGCTGGACTCAGATTGTCAATTCGGATGGTGTGGAATGTATTGTTTGCCATCTTCATACCATGCTCTATGTTGTAAAAATTGCGCACACTCCCCTCATCATCCGTCAGCTCTACCCACGAAAAGGATGGATGGCTGGTTGTGAAAACAATTGCAACACCCGACTCACTCACATCTTGAATGTAAGGTCCATGAGAAAAATTAAATTTTACAATATCTGTTTCTTGACTAAAAGCATAAGAAAACAGGAACATTAGGCTTAGTACAAAGACTGATTTTTTGAACATAGTGAGTCTTTTTATTTTAAATTGAAATACTATCTGAACGATTAACAGTAGAAGAAGCAAAATTAAATAAATAGTGGATATAAAAGAAATATATTCAAGCAAGCAACATCAAAATGGGCTGAATAGCTAAGTTAAATATTTATAACTCCTTCAAACTTTAAACTATTGTGCATTGCATAGTAGCCACAAAAAAGTATATTTGTAAAAAAATATTAGATTCTTGTAACCTTCCAACGCTTTCAATAGTCCAACCTACAAAGAAATGATAAAACTGAACAGAATAAATAAATCATATCGCACAGAAGCTATATCACTTCATGTTTTGAAAGATATTGACCTTGAGATTGAAACTGGTGAATATGTTTCTATTATGGGGGCATCGGGTTCAGGCAAATCTACACTACTCAACATACTTGGCATATTAGACAACTACGACTCAGGGGACTATTACTTAAACGGATCGCTCATCAAAAATTTGTCGGAAAAGAAGGCTGCTAAATATCGCAACGAGATGATTGGATTTGTATTTCAATCGTTCAACCTAATCAACTTCAAAAATGCATTGGAGAATGTTGCCCTCCCACTCTATTATAAAAATGTTAGTCGCAAACAGCGCAATATAATTGCTATGGAACATTTAGACCAAATGGGGCTGAAAGAGTGGGCACACCACCTACCCAATGAACTATCGGGTGGACAAAAACAACGAGTAGCTATTGCACGCGCCATGATATCAAATCCGAAAATAATATTGGCCGACGAGCCTACAGGCGCATTGGACAGCAAGACTTCGCAAGAGGTGATAAAAGTACTTACAGAATTGAATGCAACGGGCATTACTACTATTATGGTGACACACGAACAAGCTGTAGCCGATTGTACCAAGCGAATAATCGATCTGAAAGATGGCAGAATTGAAAACCCAGACACACACGAAACAATAGTATAACAGTCAATGAGAGATCAACTACAAGAGATATTCTCTACACTCAATCAAAATAAACTAAGGACAACGCTTACAGGACTTTCTGTTTCGTGGGGTATCTTCATTCTTATTATTCTGTTGGGAGCAGGAAATGGATTGAAAAATGGGGTGATGCACAACTTTCAGTCGCGAGCCGTAAATAGTGTAACGCTATGGTCAGGCACAACCTCAATGCCACACAAAGGATTAAAATCGGGACGCAATCTACAATTTGCCGAAAAAGAACTCGATGTAGTGAAAAACGAGATAGCCGAAAGTAGATTAATTACACCACGAAGCAATAACAATCAAACAATTACCTATAACAACGAATATGGCTCGTACCAAATAAGGGGCGTAATGCCTGATTACTTGCATATAGAGAAACTTATTATAAAGCCCAAAGATGGTCGCTTTATAAACAACCTCGACATCAACAACGAGAATAAGATAATAGTGATAGACCAAAAAATTGAGGAGACTCTCTTTAAGGGAAAATCAGCACTGGGCAAGTATGTGAAGGTAGGACAACTGATGTATAAAGTGGTGGGTGTGAATAGCAAAAAACTGGGTTGGAGTGGTCCGATGGCTTATATTCCATTTTCGACCTTTCAGTCGATTTACAACCCCAGCAAAAAGTTCAATAATATTACATTCACTGTAGAGGGTTTGGAGACAAAGGTTGCCAATGAGGTCTTCAATGAAGACTTGCGCAAAGACGTGGCACGCAGTATGAATTTTGATGCTGAAGATAAGCAAGCTCTCTACGTAAACAACTCACAAGAAAACTATATCGAAACACAGAAGATATTTGGTGCAATCACGCTATTTGTTGGCATTATTGGAATATTTACCCTTATTGCAGGAATTGTGGGTGTGAGCAATATTATGTTGGTATCGGTGAAAGAACGGACACGTGAAATTGGAATCCGTAAAGCTATTGGTGCACCACCTATGTCCATCCTTAAGTTGATTGTGTTGGAGTCAATTATCATCACAGCTATATTTGGTTACATTGGTATGCTAGCAGGAATTGGTGTAACCGAACTTGCCAACTATGCGATGGAACAATCGGCTGCAGCTGCCGCACAAGTAGCAAGCGACAGTCCGCAAATGTCGATATTTAGAGACCCCACTGTAAATTTAGGATATGTACTAATATCTACTTTGATATTAATTGTATCGGGTGTAGTGGCAGGGTATCTACCCGCTTATAAGGCGGTGAGAGTGAAACCGATAGAAGCAATGAGGAAAGACTAATTGTTTATTAATGGTTAATGATTAATTGTTAATTGTTAATTGTTAATGGATGATGCATCATCAATGAACTGTAGAGACGCAATTATTTGTGTTTTGCGAACAGCAGACAGATAATCAATTGCGAATTGCAAATTAGAATTAAAAAAATGCCATTCTGAGACTCCACCCAATTTTTATTGGGCCTGCCCTGTGAAATTTTCTTATTTCATTGGGCAAAAAGAAGGGAGTGACATCGGAGTTTGATTTACTGTGAGGCCCGAAGGGTTGATATAATTCAGCCCAGGCTGTCAGGCCTGGGTAACAGGCAGATAGAAGCAAAAGAGGGCTGGAAGCCTGGCATAAAAATATAAATATCTAAAGAACAATATGTTATAAAATTATGTCATTGGTAGTGAAACGAAGAATCTGTTCAACTGTTCTAAAATGATTAACGAGATCTTTCACTGCGTTCAAGATGACAATGATAATTACGAAAAAACAAAACAACAAAAGCTGAAAGCAAAAATCATTTTCAATTAAAGAACTATGTTCGACTTAGATAGATGGTACGAAATATGGGTTACAATTACGCACAACAAATCGCGTAGCTTCCTCACCGCCTTCGGCGTGTTTTGGGGAATGTTTATGTTGGTTGTAATGGTGGGTGCTGGCAATGGTTTGTCCACTGGAATTAATTCTCAGTTGGAGGGATTTGCAAGTAACTCTGCATTTTTCAATTCCAGTAGAACTTCTCTTCCTTACAAAGGATTTCAGAAAGGTCGCTCGTGGAATATGCTCAACAGTGATATACCTATTATAGAAGACAGGGTGTCTGAGTTGGAATATCTTTCGCCCATGCTCTTTGGTGGATCGGGTAATGATAATGTGGTGCGAAACGAGAAGTCTGGTTCTTATGGAGTGAAGGGTACTTATCCTGTTTATAACGAAATTGAACGAAGCCTTATGGAGCATGGTCGTTATATTAATGACATTGATATTAGGGAACGGCGCAAGGTGTGCATTTTGGGAACAAGAATATATGAAGTGCTTTTTAATCCTGGACAAAATCCTTTGGGCGAGCAGGTGAGGGTAGATGGTATTTACTTTACGGTGATTGGTGTGGCACGCAAAACAGCGCAAGCTAATATTGGGGGCGATACGGATGAGACAGTGATACTCCCTTTCTCCACCATGCAACAGGCTTTTAATCACGGCAATACTATCCACTTTTTGGCGGCCACTGCCAAACCAGGAGTAAAAGTGAGGGTGATTCAAGATAAGATAGTGGAGACGCTTAAAGACATTCACCAAATTGCACCCGAAGATAAAGAAGCTGTTTTTAATATGAATATCGAGGAGCAGTTCACCATGTTCAATAATCTTAGTATTGGTATTGCTATGCTCATTTGGATTGTTGGGCTGGGCACACTCTTAGCTGGTGCAGTGGGTGTGAGTAATATTATGTTAGTTACCGTTAGAGAGCGCACAAAAGAAATAGGTATAAGAAGAGCATTGGGGGCAACACCTCGAAATATAATTGGACAAATATTAAGTGAGAGTATTGTGCTCACAGTATTGGCGGGTATTGGAGGAATTGTCATTGGTGTAGGTGTTCTATCTGCAACTGGAATTGTGTTGAGTCAAGGTGATCAGTTTTTCAAAGATCCTCAAATTAGCTTTGCTGTGGGTGTTCTTGCCTTGGCAGTATTGGTTATCATTGGCACATTTGCGGGGTTTATACCAGCACAACGGGCTATGATGATTAAACCTATTGAAGCAATCGGTGAAGAGTAATTGTTTAAAAACAAGCTAAATATTGTAGCTTTCAGCAGTGAGAAGTAAACAGTGACAAGTAATAAGATATAAGAGGTAAAGGAATAAGAAGTGGAAGTAGCGATTAATCAGGTGAAATAAATTTAGAGCTTTATTGCAGAACATTATCCCATGAAGATTAATTATGAATGAAATAGTCGCTGAAATGTAAAGGCGGCGACTTATCGCGTCTTGTAGGAGCATGGCTCACCTCACCCTTATCAGTAACAAGTTTATTAAGAATTTACAGAATCGCAAAAGGACGAAACAACAAAAACGCATAACAAAAATAACCCGATCCTCAAGAAACGCTGGGGACAACAAACAAAAAGATGAAGAAAGTATTAAAAATTACAGGATTGATATTACTGGGACTATTGGTAGTATGGACTTTTGTATTCCTTTGGAAAAAGTCGAAACCAAAAGTAAAGAACTATCAAGTTGAGCAAGCACAAAACGCAACTATTGAAAAGAAAACTGTTGCAACGGGCAAAGTGCAACCACGCAACGAAATTCTTATCAAACCTCAAATGTCGGGCATCATTGAAGAGCTATACAAAGAGGCAGGCGACAAAGTGCAAGCAGGCGATGTGATAGCCAAAATTAAAGTTATTCCTGATATGGTTACGTTGAGCAGTGCCGAGTCGCGCTTGACACGTGCCAATTTGATATTCGAACAGAGTAAAAGAAACTTCGAACGCGATAGCGTGCTCTACGACAAAGATGTGATTTCGAGAGAGGAGTTTGAAAAGGTGCGATTGCAATATCGAAACGATAATGAAGAACTGAAGTCGGCCGAAGATAATGTGAGTTTGGTGCGCGATGGTCTTACCGCTCGCACAGCATCATCTAGCAACACCCTCATCCGCTCTACAGTGAGCGGAACTATATTGGATGTTCCTATAAAAGTAGGAAATTCTGTAATTCAATCCAACAACTTCAACGATGGAACTACTATTGCATCGGTTGCAGATATGACGGATATGCTTTTTGTGGGCAAAATTGATGAAACAGAAGTTGGCAAAGTATCAGTGGGGATGCCCATGAAAATAACTATTGGTGCAATGCAAGACGAATCACTTACAGCGGAATTAGAATATGTTTCTCCGAAAGGGAATGAAGAGGGAGGCGCTATTTTGTTTGAGATGAAAGCTGCAATGAATATTCCATCCAATCTGTTTGTGAGAGCTGGATATAGTGCCAACGCTGAAATCATTCTAGACAAACGAGAAGATGTATTGACCATTCCCGAAAGCACGGTTGAATTTAATGTTGACACTGCTTTTGTATATCTTGTAACCAACCAAAACCCACAGGAATTTCAACGCAAACCGATAAAAATTGGACTTTCCGATGGCATAAAAATCGAAGTAACTGAAGGATTGAAGGAAAGCGACAAGATACGTGGTAACGAAATTATTGAAAACTAAGTAAACAGGAAAAACTTATGAAGACTCGATATATTCTATTATTGCTAACCATTAGCTGGAGTTTTTTCGGCCTATCTGCACAAAAAAAGTACACACTACAAGAATGCATTAATATTGCTCTAGAAAACAACAGAAACATAAAGCAACAAGCTCTGAATAAACAGCAAAAAGAAATTGCATACAATCAGGCACGTGCCGACTTGCTCCCAAATCTGAATGCTTCGGCTGGGCAGAGTTTTATTTTTGGCCGTTCTATTGGTTTAGATAATGTGTATCAAAACACCAATTCGTCGCAAACTTCGTTCAATATTGGTAGCAACATTACTCTCTTCGATGGATTGAAAATGAAATACAATATCGATGCACGAAAAGCAGAAATGTATATTTCGGATGCCGATTTAGAAAAGATTCAAGACGACATTGTAATGAGCGTTTCCACCGCTTTTATGCAAGTGTTGATGAACAAAGAGTTGTTGCAAATTGCAAACGATCAAATAGAGTTAACGCAAGCCAACTTAGTTCGATTGAACGAAATGGTGAATAGTGGCAAAGTTGCTAAGGGAGAACTCTACGAGTTGGAAGCCCAACAAGCCAAAGAAGAATTCAATCAGATACAGGCTGACAACAACCTCAAGCTATCTCTCTTAGATTTAGCACAAATAATGGAGTTAGAAAACTTTGATAGCTTTGATGTGGTCGTGCCTGACGATATCTTGGTAGACGAAGATATTCTACTTTCACCATCCATCATATATGAAGCCGCACTCATTGTACGACCCGAAATTAGAGGCGCACAGTATCGTGTAGAGAACAGCGAAAAACAAATACTGATTGCTAAATCCGCCTACTTCCCATCATTGAGCTTTGGCGCATCCATGGGAAGCGGATATTACAATATGAGTGGACGAGACAATACGTCATTTAGCGCGCAATTGAAAAACAACCGAAGCACATCACTTGGCTTTAGCTTAAACATACCCATCTTCAACAGATTTCAGGTAAGAAACAGCGTAAAGAATGCAGAAATAGCCTTGGAGTATAGCCGCATAGAGATAGATAAAACAAAGATTGAACTACGTAAGAAAATAGAACAAGCATATTACAATGCCATTGGTGCAGAAAGCAAATGGGAAGCTGCACAAAAATCTGAAGTAGCCAGTCGTGAGGCATATCGTTTTGCAAATCAAAAGTATGAAAACGGGAAAGGGACCTCTTATGAGCTATCACAAGCAAAAAGCAACCTTACTCAAGTTTTATCGAATCAAGCACAAGCAAAGTACGAGTATATATTTAGATTGAAAATATTGGAGTTGCTAAAGAACTAACTGCTTCTAATTATAGCCTATAATAGTGAAAGAGTTATTTGTCTGTTTTGCATGCAATAGCATTTACTTTATGCCATTTATTCTCTTTCGTGCATATTCAATATAAGTGTCTCTCATTTTGTTCAAATCGCCAAGGTCCATCTCGAGCTTCACATCGGGTTCTACTCCAAATTCAATCTGTTCTTTTTGAGCATTAAAAGTGGGTGAAGTAGAAAAGCGTAATGACCAACCATTCGGTAGTTCGGATGAAAATGGGAAGCCCCCTCCTCCACCCGTTTTGTCGCCCACAATAATAGCATTATGTGCATGCTTCATTGTGCTCACAAACTCATTTGTGGCACTATAGCATCCTCTGTTAGTAAGTATAACAACAGGCTTTTGATAGCGAATTCTATTAGAGCTTTCAATGTATTTAGGATATAGGTCAGAGAAATCATCATGTTCTGGTCCTACCTTGTGTGAAATGTAGCCAACAAGTGTACGTTCGTTAAAGAAACGACTGGCTATTCTTTCCACATTGGTCAAACTCCCTCCTCCATTGTTTCTCACATCAAGTATAATGCCTTTGCAAATAGCCATCCGACTCAATATTTCATCAAGACCACTACTGGAAACAGGATTTGAGAAACTACCATAATAGATGTAACCCACATTATCTTCTAAAATCTTATATCTCATGTTACTTGCTAATGAGTAGTCTTTCGTAAGATATTCATCAACAATACTCCCATTAAAATTGGATGGATAATCATCTTTCCAACTCCAATCACGGGTTATGTCATGCCTTGCAATAAGATTTACATGTCCATCTTTTAGCTCTAAAAGCATTTGTGCCATTAGGTCGAACAAGGCATCCTTACTCATATTGGGAGTGACGCGTGCTCTGTAGGAAACTCCAATGCTATCCCAATTAATTTGTTTATACTCAAAAAAGCAATAATTTCTATCTAATATAGTCCATAGCGCATCAAAATTGCCATGTGGATTATTATCGAAATCAAACTCTTTACTATCACAGCTCATGGTAGCTATCCCCACAAAAAGAGTTGCAAATACGGATAATGATAAAAAACTGAGTTTGATTTTCATTTTTACTAAGGCATTAAAATCTGATTGAACTGACGAAATGAATAACGATAGTAGTTTAAGTCGATATCGCATTTTACTCCATTTATATTACCAGTATGCGAAAATTGCCAGATAACCCAATCGTGATCTTTTATGGTTGGTTCGCTATGCAAATCGCTCATCCAAATAAAATTTTCAGGAAAATGATTCATTATATACAACTTATAGCAATCCTTGTTGGTATAAATAATAGGTCGCACTCCGTAATGCTCATACATCTCATGCTCAAGCTTTTTTAATTCTTCAATTATTCTGTCGATATAATGTTTGTCATTACTATATCTATTTACAGGCGAATGTTCTACATCAATGGCAGGAACCAAATCACCACTCCCTACAGTTGCATTACGAATAAAATGCTGTGCCTGCATTTTGCCATCTAAACCAAACGTATAGAAATGATAAGTACCCGTTTTAATGTCCGATTCTCTTGCATTGCCATAGTTCTCTTTATAATTCCTATCACAGTGTGATACTCCCTCTGTTGATTTGATATAAGCAAATGCAATACCTTCATATTTCAATTGTGCCCAATTGACTGTTCCATTATGATGAGACACATCTACACCCCTTACTACATATTTGTAAGTGTATTTGTTATCGTAAAAAGAATGAAATTGCTCTTTGCTCGATTTCTTGATAGAATCTATAATAATAAGAAAAACCGACGAGACAAGTATCAACGAAACAATTAAAATAAGTGTGGTTTGTTTCTTATATTTCTTGTTTTTGTTCTTACGCAATGAATTAATACTTTATCTCGTCGGTTTATTACTTATATAGGGCAGGTCGCAACCTGCCCCTACAGTCTGCAAATTGATAGTTATCTCTTACTTCTTACCCCTTACTGTTCACTTTTGCAAGAAATCTTATCAATCCTCCGCTGGTGCCTTCCTCCCTCGAAAGGAGTATTTAGAAAAGTAACAAGAATTTCGTAAATCTCTTCCTCTTCCAAAAATCTTCCTGGCAAAGAGAGAATATTGGCATCGTTGTGCGCTCGTGCTAACTGTGCAATCTCTTTGCTCCAGCAAAGGGCAGCTCTAACCTTTTGGTATTTATTGACAGTCATATTAATACCATTACCCGAACCACATATAGCAATTCCAGGATAACACTCATCTGCTTCCACTGCTTTTGCCAATTGATGGGCAAAGTCAGGATAGTCGGTCGATTCGGCACTGTATGTGCCAAAATCGATGTAAGGGATTGCCTTCTCCTCCAACTTAGAGATGATAAAGTCTTTAGCTGCCAATCCTCCATGATCGCAAGCCAAGCCAATCGGCTTTACCGATTCGCCAAAGAGAGACATATTATCAATTTTCATTTAAATACTCTTTTACTTGTTTGTAAACATTCTTTCCAGTAAAGCCCATTTTTTCGTCCAACACAGTGTAAGGTGCTGAGTGTCCAAATGAATTCATTCCCCAAACAGCACCATCCGTGCCAACAAGCCCCAAAAGCGTTACTGGCAAACCAGCAGTAAGTCCAAACACCTTTTTGCCTTGTGGCAATACAGTCTGTTGATACTCCTTGCTTTGTGTTCTGAATAACCCTTCGGACGGAACAGAAATAATACGTGTTTTGATGCCATCTTCATTAAGTAGCTTTGCACCCTCCACCAAAGTGGACACTTCCGAGCCAGATGCTAATAGGATAACATCATAATCATTGTCGTCTTGAACAATGTAAGCACCCTTCTCAACTTGAAGCGATTCTTCGTAACGATTTCCTTTGGTAGGAAGATCCTTAATGTTCTGTCTCGACAAAATTAATCCTGTTGGCGATTTACTATTTTCGAATGCTAGCTTCCATGCTACTGTAGTTTCATTCACATCGGCTGGACGCAATACAAGCATCGAGTTGTTTCCACTATGATTTTGCAGTTTCTCAAGCAATCTTATTTGAGCTTCATGCTCCACGGGTTGATGCGTAGGTCCGTCTTCGCCCACTCTAAATGCATCGTGAGTCCAAATAAAGATTACGGGTTGCTCCATCAATGCTGCCACGCGAATTACGGGTTTCATATAATCGGAGAACACAAAAAATGTTCCACATGCTGGAATCACTCCACCGTGTAAACTCATTCCTACACATAATGCTGCTAATGTCAATTCAGAAACACCCGCTTGAAGGAATGCACCTGAAAAATCTCCCTGCTGCAACGATGTTGTTTTTTTCAGGAAGCCATCAGTCTTATCAGAGTTGGACAAATCGGCAGAGCCAACAATCATATTCTCCACATTTTCGGCTAATACAGAAAGCACGTTGGCAGATGCTGCACGTGTTGCTTGATCAGACTTTTGTTCTATCTCTTCCCAATTGATAGCGGGCAACTCACGATTGAACCATTTTTTCTTCTTCTCAGCCAGTTCAGGGTTTTCATTTTCCCATTTCGCTATTGTTTCTTTCTTTTCAGCTACTATCTTTCTTAGCTCGTCTGCCCTGTTCTTATATAGTTCTTCAACTTCAGGAAAGATTACGAAAGGTGCATCGCTATCACCACCCATTCCTTCTATAGTCGTAATTATACAACCGCCAGCCGATGTTAGTGGTTGACCGTGCATTGAGACCTGTCCTTCAAAGGGTTCGTTTTCGGTTGTCAATGCACACTTACCCATAATGGTTTTACCAATTATAAGCGTTGGCTTCACTTTTTCAGCTTTAGCCTCAGTCAGTGCTTTGCGAATTTCATTCGTATCGTTACCATCTATTGTAATAACGTTCCAGTTCCACGCTTCATATTTTTTCGCTACATCTTCGCTTGTCACTGCATCCGTCATAGTGGACAATTGAACATCGTTTGAGTCGTAAAACATGATATAGTTGTCCAAACCGAGGTGACCAGCAACTCGACCTGCACCTTGCGATATCTCTTCTTGAATACCACCATCCGAAATAAAGGCATAGATAGTTTGATTCATACTTTCACCTAAACGATGCTTCAGGAATTTAGCAGCAATGGCAGCTCCTACTCCGAAGGTGTGACCTTGTCCGAGTGGTCCAGAAGTGTTTTCGATGCCACGCATTACATCAATTTCGGGATGACCCGGTGTAACGCTACCCCATTGTCTAAAATTTTTCAAGTCATCCATCGAAAATTTGCCACTTAAACACAACACTGAATAGAGCATGGGAGACATGTGACCAGGATCGAGGAAAAATCTGTCACGCGATTCCCAATTAGCATTATCGGGGTCATACTCTATAAACTCTGAAAACAGAACATTTATAAAATCAGCAGCACCCATTGCACCTCCGGGATGTCCCGATTTAGCTTTTTCAACCATCGATGCCGACAATATGCGAATATTGTTTGCAGCTCTTTCCATCAAATTAACATCATTCATTTTATTATATATTTTTTGAGATTTACTTCTAAGTTTCTTTCGATAAATAACTGTTTTATAAAAATAAAAACTTACATCATCTACAAAGATAGTGATTTATAGTAAAAAGAACGAAAACTATATATGAAAAGAGTCATCTTTTTTTATAACTTTGTTTAATACAATATTATGTCCTAACAATCAACTCTATGTCGTTAAGCAAAAACAAAATAAAGTACATCCAATCGCTTAAGCAAAAGAAATATAGAAATCAACACAAAACTTTTGTGGCTGAAGGCTCTAAGTTAATCTTCGATTTGATACCACACATACCCTGCCAACTCCTTGTTGTGGAAGAGGGAATGGAGAATATGGCAAAGACAAAAGCCGAAGAGACAATTATTACAACACGAGCCGAAATCAAAAAAGCATCTCACCTTGCTACCCCACCCGATGCCATTGCAGTGTTTTATCAAACAACGCACAATTATTCACAAACAGACCTCACACACAAGTTGAGTTTAATATTAGATGAAATACAAGACCCAGGCAACTTGGGCACCATTATCCGCATTGCAGACTGGTTCGGAATCGAAAATATATTCTGTAGCCACGACACTGCCGATGTGTACAACACCAAAACAGTGCAAGCCACAATGGGTGCACTTTCAAGGGTGAATATTCACTATATAAACATTGTTGATTTAGTGGCTAAGTATAGCAGTTTCCCCATTTATGGCACATTCCTTGACGGGGAGAACATCTATACCGAATCACTCCAATCTGAAGGCTTTATTGTGATGGGAAACGAAGGGAAAGGAATATGCCCCGAAGTAGAAAAGTTGATTACACACCGACTTTATATACCAAACTTCTCGACCAATAGCTCGACTTCCGAATCGCTGAATGTGGCAGTGGCTACGGCGGTGGTTTGCTCGGAATTCAGAAGAAGGTCGTAATTTAAATACTCTCTGATAATTGACCCGCAATTTAAAATGGAAACTATGATTACTTTCGAAAAATGGATAAACAGCACATCAGCCCATCTTTTCTTCACAATATTGTTTTTCAAAATGGTATTGTTTGGTGTATCCACCGCATCAGCTCAGAAAAATGAAAAGCCAAATGTTTTATTTATCATTTCAGATGATTTAACCACAACAGCATTGTCAAACTATGAGAACACACTTAGTCGTACTCCCCACATTGACAAATTGACCTCCGAGGGAATGCTATACACTCGTGCTTACTGTCAATTCCCTGTAAGTGGTCCTTCAAGGGCATCACTCATGTTTGGTTTCTATCCTCATGCAACAGAAACATTTGGATATGTAAGCGGAAGAGAAAATGTGGGAGAAGAGCGAGAGTCGTGGTCTCAACTCTTCAAAAACAATGGATATTATACAGCGAGAGTGAGTAAAATATTTCACATGGGAGTTCCAATTGATATCGAAAACGGAACGGATGGCACAGATGACGAAGCATCATGGACAGAGCGTTACAATAGCCCCGGACCAGAATGGAAAGCAGAGGGAGAAGCTGAATTGGTTCAAAACAATCCTTATGGACTGAAACCCAGGCAGG
>CAZXGV010000032.1:16034-19403 GCA_964640575.1 uncultured Dysgonomonadaceae bacterium | reverse complement strand
ACTATATAAGCAATCACTCTATCTGTTGATACAAATGTTCCTGGCATACAGTTGAGCGTAATTATGGCTTTTAATTGTGAGGCTACTTCTTGTAGTTTTTCCATGTTTAGGTGTTGGATGTAGCCAATTTTGGTGCTGTAAACTGGAGCTCCTTTGTTTTCTCTTTCGATTACAGAAGAACCACCCATAAGTGGCATTTTTATTCTTCTCTCAAAGGTCTTTGTTGTTGCATCTTCAATCTTTTGAATGGTATGTTCCAATCGGCCGAGTTTTGAGATTCTCTCTACCCATCGGATAAAAGTGATAATTACTAATAAGAAAACGGCTAATGTGAGTAAGAACAGAACAAAACGTCCTGCTTTACTATAATATCCGTTTTTGAAAGCGACTGAAGCCACAATGCTAAAAATGAATGAGCCAATATAGATAGACAGTGCATTTTGCGATACATCGTCTGCAACAACAAGCTTGAAAGAGCGGGGAGTAGCATTTGCACTTGCAGCAGAAAAAGCTGCAATCATCGAGCCTACAGCAAATATTGCTATCACCAACATGCTATTGGAAAGGGTGTTGAGCAAATCGTCGATCGATTCAAATTTGATGTCTGGTGCAATGTCTGTTAGGAAAGTCCCATCGGCCAACTTTGCAACAAGCGCACCCATAATGGAGAGTACGCAGAATATCAGAGGTTTAAACCATAGGTTCTTGGTGAAGCGATTGAGATAGAAGATGAGGTTTTGGTGCATAGAACATGATCTTTAAGACTTAGTGGAGAGTTTATGTAACGACTATTTGTTATCATAACAAGAAGCTTATTCCTTTAGTTGTGTTTTTTTGCACTTCTTACCAGTTATTTAAATCATCACATGATTTTCTTTATCATTTCAAAATACTTAAACGGTGGATATTTAAATGGCACATCTATCCAGGTAGGAGTGTTTACAACAGCTCTTTTGTTGCTAAATGCCAGGAAGCTCTCGTGCCCATGATAATTACCCAAACCACTGTTGCCAACTCCTCCAAAAGGAAGATGATGATTGGCTACATGCATAATGGTATCGTTGATACAAGCACCACCCGATGTCGATTTGCTTAGTATCTCTTTGGCTTTATCATTTTCACCAAAATAGTAGAATGCCAAAGGTTTTTCGTTTTTGTTGATATACTTGAGTGGTTCATCAATAGTATCAAATGACATAACCGGCAAGATTGGCCCGAATATCTCATCTTGCATGATGGCATGTTCAGGTTGGACATTGTCTATGATGGTTGGGGCTATGTATCGCTCTTTATAATCAATTTCGCCACCCGAATGTATTGTTCCTTCATTCAGTAAACCTGTCAATCTACTCATGGCTTTATCATTTACTATGCGAGGGTAGAAGCGGCTTGTCTTTGTGTCATCGCCATGCATCTGTTTTGTGTGAAACGCTATTTTGTCGAGCAACTCATCTTTGATAGAGTGGTGTGCAAACAGATAATCGGGTGCAATGCATGTTTGTCCTGCATTAATTAGTTTGCCAAAAACAATTCGCTTCGCAGCTATAGTAAGATTGGCATCTTTGTCCACAATGCATGGACTTTTGCCACCCAATTCGAGTACAACGGGTGTTAGGTGTTCGGCAGCAGCTTTCATCACCACTTTCCCTACCTTAGGACTTCCAGTAAAGAAGATTAAGTCGAAGCGTTGCTTAAACAAGTGGGTATTAGTCTCTCTTCCTCCTTGGATGAGGGTGATGTAGTTGCTAGGGAATGTTTTGGCAATCATCTCCTCCATTAGTTTTGCAACAGTGGGAGTGTCGGGCGATGGTTTTAGCATCGTACAGCATCCTGCTGATATTGCTCCTATGAGCGGATTGAAAAGTAGTTGGAAGGGATAGTTCCACGGTGCTACAATAAGAGTAACACCAAGCGGTTCGTGTATTGTTTTGCTTGAGGATGGGCGTAAATAAAGTGGGGTAGGGACACGCTTTGGTTTTGCCCACCTCTTTAAATGTTTTAGATGATTGTTAATTTCGCTCAGCACAATGCTGATTTCCGTCAGGTAAGTCTCTTCGGGCGATTTGCGCAAATCATCCCAAAGTGCATGTTGAATCCTCTCCTGATTTTCTAGAACAACCTCTTTAAGTTTGCGCAACTGTTTCAATCTGAATGTTACATCCTTTGTTTCGTTGCTAGCAAAGAAAGCTTTTTGGTTTTCGAGATGTTGAACGATTACGTCCTCATTAGTCTCTTTCATAGGACTCTTTATTAGATTCTTCTCAATGTTTTTAATCGGTCGCTGATTTTGCTGAAATATTGATTCTTGGAATCACTCCCGCTGCCACTCCCAACTTGTCCAAGTTTTTATATGCTACTTCTGCTAAACTTGAATGTTTTTCCATTCGTTTTATCTCCTCCATATCACTCGTTTCATAAATACGGTCCAATGCTTGTTTGGTGTTCTGGTTGGTTGCAATTATTTCGAAGCGGTTGGCAAAAGCTGTTATGTTGCTTTCGGGGGGCAGTATATCTTGCGTTGGAGGATATAACATCCAGGTTCGGCAGGTAAAGACAGTGTAGTTATGCTCGGGGAAATAAGTAGTAAAGAATTTATGCGCCAATTCAAAAGATTCATCTATTTTCTCTGGTCGCAAATCTGCATCCGTTTGTATGTGAACATTAATAACGGGTTCACCTTCAGGGAAACGTTTTTTCATTTCATCCGAAAAGGGCATGTAGTCATAACCTTGACGTTCAATCTCTTCATTTGTGAAATTAAACTTTTGAAATCTCAACGACCCCAAATCAAATATTTCACCTTTATAGATAAAACGCAACCAGAGCGCATCGCGTTCAGTCACTCCATATTCGCCATGAGTGTTGTAGTAACGGTTGATGCGAAAGCTAATATCATCAAGGCTGTCATAAAAAATTGTGTCTGGTATGTTTCTACTATTAAAAAAATCTTTAAGTGGTATTAATTCGTACATCAAAGTATGCAAGAGTTCCTCCTTAGATAAATCTAACAAGGGGTTATCTGGGAAATCATATTGGTAGGGTTGTTCAATGAGTGGAGTGAAATCCTCAGGGAATTCATTTTTTATATATTCAACAAACTCTTTATTGAAATGGGCTTTAGTTAATATCTCAACAATTTTTGTTTTCATCGAAATGGTGCTGTTCTAAGTTTTATTTTTTTCTTTTAGTGTATGAAGATATAATAAATTTATCGGTTCATCAAATGTTATTCTGTAGAAACACAAGTAGCTTTTATTGTTATCAGAGGTGGGTTGTTAAAAAACAGCATGCAGGGAATACCTCAAATGCTAGATTCATTTTAAACAGGCTGTGGAGAATCACCCAGTTACTATATTCATTCCAAACAGC
>CAZXGV010000032.1:13832-15934 GCA_964640575.1 uncultured Dysgonomonadaceae bacterium | reverse complement strand
AACAACTTGCAGGGAATCTCCGTAGAGCTACGCTCATTCCAAACAGCGTGTAGGGAGTCTTCGGAGTACTCAAATAGTCAATGCAAATTTAAAGTTTAAGTAGAGAAAGCGTATCCCAAACAAAAAAAGGGATACGCTTTGTATAATATCTACATTCTGACCAAATGACTATTTGAAATCACTAAATATAACCTCCTTAAATATCTCACTCACTGTTGGATGTGGGAATACCACCTTCTTCATCTCCTCTAAAGTCATCTCTTGTTCAATTGCCATGCATGCACCATAAATCATTTCGCTGCTGGGGTTGCCCAATATGTGAATACCCAATACTTCGCCGTACTTCTCACCAATCAACACTTTACACAATCCGCTGAAACGTTCGTTTTCTATTGCAAATCGGCCTGCATAAGTCATAGGTAGCTTTGCAACTTTATAAGAGAGCCCTTTTTCTTTGGCTGTCTCTTCTGTTTCTCCAACTCCAGCTATTTCCGGGTTGATATACACTACTCCAGGAATAGCTTTGTAGCTCATAGTATCGTTTTCGCCTGTTAGGTTATTCACTACCACCTCGCCTTCGCGACTAGCAGTATGCGCCAACAGTGAGAAACCTGTCACATCGCCTGCAGCAAATACATTGGGCACGTTAGTGCGCATTTTTTCATCCACCTTGATGCCACCATTATCCAATTCTATGTTTAAGTTTTCCAACCCAAATCCTTTGGTTACTGGACGACGCCCCACGCTCAGCAGTATTTTTTCTCCTTCTACAGTCTCTGACTTCCCATCTTTTTCAAAGGTTACCTTATTACCCTCAATTTTTGTTACTTTGGATTTAATGTGGAAATCAATTCCTTGTCTAGCAAAGTGGCTACGTGCCATTGCCGAGATTTCACCATCCACTCCTCCCAAAATTTCGGGAAGCATCTCTATTACTGTAACTTTTGTGCCTAATCCTTGGTAGAAGCATGCGAATTCCATCCCAATAAAACCTCCACCAATTACAACTAATGACTCTGGACGTTCTTTCATCTCCAGAATCTCGCGGTTGGTTAATATTACATCGCCTGCCTCTTTCAAACCAGGTATAGGTGGAACGGATGCTTCTGATCCAGTAGAAATTAAAACATTCTTTCCGCTGTATTTTTCACCGTTGCAAGAAATTACTATTTCATCCTTTGTGCTACTCTCAATATTAGCTTCACCTTCAACAACTTCAACTTTGTTCGATTTCATTTTCATTTTGACGCCACCCACCAATTTGCGAACCAGTTTGTTTTTACGTGCCACCATTTTTTTATAATCGAAACCTACATTGTCTGCAGTTACACCAAACTTATCGCCCTCAAGCGCATTTTCATACATCTTTGCACTATGTAAAAGCGCCTTAGTAGGAATACATCCTTCGTTGAGACATACACCACCAATGGTTTTCTTTTCGAATAAAACTACTTTCAATCCTTTGTTACCTGCGCGTTCTGCAGCTACGTAACCGGCCGGACCACCGCCAATTATCATCAAATCAAACATATAGTAAATTGTTTTTAGGTTATTTGTTATCTAATAGAGATTTCTATTTTTTCATGCACTGTTTATGACTTAACAACAAATTAGCAAGAGAATCTGTTCAAACTAGCATCACTTTTCTCTTTTGTGTTGAAGTGAGATCATGTAGAACCAGAGGGTGGAAGTAATATCAGAGTTAAAACTATTTATTCAATTAATTATAAGCTTTAGACATTAACAATAATAACTATTTGTTCAATTATCGTTACATTTGTTTCTTTATAGAGAAGTGCTAAAATGATGGAGTTTCCTTACAGGGTAAGATTTTTTTATATTAATTGTCTTTTCATTTTTCAATATTGAAATGAAGTTTTGAGAAGGCAAAATGAACAAGTTTCATTTTGTTAATGCGTGAAAATATCAACAATAATCATTCTGCAGTAGCTTGCAGTATATGTAAGTATCTGATATATCAATAGCTAGGACTATTTGTTCGCGCTTATGAAACAGCAAGTGTGATTTAATTTACATAGCTTTTGATGCAGTTATTTAGCTTTATGAATTTTCCGAAAGCTTGTCAAATTTTTTTTTCATGG
>CAZXGV010000032.1:0-13732 GCA_964640575.1 uncultured Dysgonomonadaceae bacterium | reverse complement strand
GTACAAAAAATATCTTTTTCGGGGTTTCGGGGACGCCCGAAGGTGCAAATAATATCTTTTCCATGGATTCGGGGATCCATAAAGAGCATATTTAAATATTTATTTTAACATCTCTTTTCTCTAAATGTAAGTTAAATAGACTGCATTGGAAAAAGCTATACTCTATGATTAAAAATGTCTTTTCCTCATTCATTTGACACATACTTTTGCTGCTGTCCCTCATTTTAAAGATAATATATTCAATCAAAAAAAACCTACTGATACACATCAGCAGGCCATATTCATAATTGTTTAGATTCTTTATTTTCTTCAAAAAAGCAATGAAGACTGAATCGATATTATGTTAGTAGTTTTGCTGTTGTAGCAATCACTAATATTCATCTTCGTTAAAGAAGAAGTCTTCCTTAGTGGGATAATCGGGCCATATATCTTCAATCGATTCAAATACTTCGCCTTCATCTTCTATCTCTTGTAGGTTTTCTACCACTTCCATGGGGGCACCCGATCGTTGAGCGAAATCGATAAGTTCATCTTTAGTAGCTGGCCATGGGGCATCTTCTAACTTCGAAGCTAATTCAAGTGTCCAATACATATTATTTTTTCCTTTCTTTTCAATATTTGGTTAATTCCTTATTTTCGCAAATGTAACAATAAATTTCAATATTGCACTATTTTTGCTCCCAATACATCTCTTTTCCAGTTTTTATAGACTCAGTGCGGGCTACTAAGAAAAAGAAATCGGATAATCTGTTCAAGAAAATCAAAATCATCTCGTGTATCGGGAATTCATTAGCCACAATATAAACATTCCTTTCTGCTCTGCGGCATACTGTGCGGCAAACATGTGCTCGTGCAGCAGATTCACTCCCACCCGGAAGGATGAATCGAGTTAGTTTTGGTAATTGAGCATCCATCTTGTCCATCATTGTTTCCAATGCTTCGATGTCAGAATCTTTAATTATTTGAGCCGAGTTTTTGGTTTGTGCTTCTACTTCAGTAGCCAAATAAGACCCAACAACAAGTAGCTTGTTTTGGACATACAGTAAAAAGTCCTTCAACTCTTTGTCTTTCACTTCACAAACAAGGAGACCCACGAAACTATTTAATTCGTCCACAGTGCCGTAAGCATTGAGTCGAATGTGAGTTTTGTCCACGCGCTTACCACCAACCAACGAGGTTTTTCCTTTGTCGCCTGTTTTAGTATAAATAGAGCTTTTCTTCATCTTTGTCTAATCTTTTACTTTTCTTCTAATTCTGCGATTAAAAATAGAGGTCATAATTTAACTTGGGTAGTGAAGGCTTGAAAAAACCTATCCCAATTTTTCCTAAATCAAAACTCATAGTAAGAGTATCCAGTTGGACAATATTTTGCCACGCTTCTTTGTTCTCTTTCCCTTGACTTATGTGGTTCACTACTACAAAGCCATTAGTCTTGATTGTTTTGGCAATTGTTTCAACTATCTTCTTTTTTTCGTGTGGATGTTCTTCTAAATCCCAAATGATAGCATCAAAACTATCTTCTTTTGTAGGTAACGCTTGAGTGAATATAATGTTTTTTAATTTGTTTGCAAGTAATGAATGCGCTTTTTTAATTTTCTCTTTGTTTTGCTCTACACTCATTACTGTGGTTTGTTTAGAATGTGCGCTAATATACAATGTGTTTATTCCGATGCTTGAACCAATTTCGAGAATGTTTTTTGAGTTGAATCTATTAATCAATCTAAAGATCAATTCCGCATATTTTATATCGGCTTGCTTTTTTAGTCCTTCATTATTTATCTTTATTCGGTTTTCTTCGTAGATATAGTAGCTATAAGGGGTGTGAATGGTGTCCATAATTAGCTCGAAAGCAAATTGAGAATGCACACCATGTCCTGCAGCATGGCGCTTGCGATGAATGAAGCGGAGTAGTTTGTTGATGTTTTTCACAGACCAATGAATAGTTTTGTAAATTTAACGCTTCTGTATCAACGCCACTGCATAAGCAGTAATGCCTTCTTCACGCCCTACAAAGCCCATTTTCTCAGATGTGGTCGCTTTTATGGATATTTTATCAATATCAATGTTCATAATACCGCTTAATGTTTGTTGCATCTGTGGAATATATGGATTTAGTTGGGGCTGTTCGGCACAAATAGTGGCATCGATATTGCCAATGGAGTATGCTTTTCTTTCCAACAGTTGCTTGGTTTGTTTCAACAGTATCTTACTATCTATGTCTTTGAATGCATCGTTTGTATCGGGGAAGTTATGCCCAATATCTCTTAGGTTTGCAGCTCCTAGCAAGGCATCGCATATAGCATGGATTAGTACATCTGCATCGGAGTGTCCTGCCAATCCTTGTGAATGTTCTATTTTGATGCCCCCAATCCAGAGTTCTCTGTCATTTTGAAAGCGATGCATGTCGTATCCGAACCCTACTCTTATGTTCATTTTTTTTGATGCTTGATTGATTTTAATAACCATAACAAAAGCAAGATTGTTCGCTTTTATTTAATGGGTATGTTTTTAGCTTGGTCATCTTACATAGAAATCCAATAATTTCCTATTCTCTATATATCCTTCCAGGTGGTCGCCTATTTTGACGGAACCAACACCAGCAGGTGTTCCTGTGAAGATGAGGTCGCCAATCTTCAATGTGAAGAATTGACTTATATAGGCAATTATTTTATCAACAGAGTAAATCATGTTTCGTGTATTGCCTTGTTGCACTGTGGTAGAATTGATATCGAGATGAAAGTTGATGTTCTGAATATCCTGAAACTCTTGTTTTGAAATAAATCGACCCAATGGTGCAGAGTTGTCAAAACTTTTTGAAATCTCCCAAGGTAGCCCCTTTTCTTTCAAGCTTTTTTGCAAATCGCGTGCCGTAAAGTCGATTCCTACGGTTAGTTCGTCGTAATATCGATGTGCAAATTTTTCAGCAATGTGTTTGCCCAATCGATTTATTTTTACAACCACTTCTGTTTCGTAGTGAATTTCATTAGAAAAGTCAGGAATAAAGAAAGGTTTTCCGTCTTTCAGTTGTGCTGATTCAGGTTTCATAAAGACAACAGGAGCTTCGCTCTGGAAAGTCTTTTTCATCTCTAAATTGTGAGACTCATAATTGAGTCCTATCGCCAATATCTTCATAAAGGGATGCGTTTTTGTAAAGTTGAGAAGGTGTTACTTTTTATTGTCGTTGGCGTTTACCGACAAACGGTTGAACATTACAGCCAAATGTGCATATAAGGAGGTGTTTTGCAGTACAATGTGTTCAGGGACTCTAATTCTGAAAGGAGTGAAATTCCATATTGCACGAACACCATTTTTAATTGCAAAATCAGCGACTTCTTGAGCGTTATCTGGTGGAACTGTTAGGATGGCAATATCGGCATTGATTGTTTTGTTTTGTTTTGCGAAATTATCAATGCTGAATACAGGAATATCGTTTATTTTTGTTCCTATTACTTTATCGCTCACATCAAAACCAGCAATTATTTTTAACCCAAACTGCTCTAAACCCGAGTCGCTTAAAAGTGCACCCCCTAAACTACCTACTCCCAGCACAACTGCTTTATGTTGAGATGTGAACCCTAAAAATTGCTCCAGCACTTCAATCAATACTACTATTTCGTATCCGACACGAGTCTTTCCGGATGCATTCACATAAGACAAATCTTTTGCAATTTGCGTGGAAGAAACGTTTATTTTTTTTGCAATCTGTGTGGAAGATACATGCGTTTGTCCTTTTTTCTTAAGCAATTTAATATAGGCTAAATACCACGGTAATCTTCTTAGCGCGGGTTCAGGTACTTTCCAATTAGGTATAGAAGAGTTGTGCATAGTTGAAACGTTCTTAAATATTATATCTACAAAGTTATCGATTTTTATTGAACTTGATTCTATATAAAAGAAATATTTCTTTAATTAGATGTTCATTTCTTTTCTATTCAGGTTTCACATTTACGACTTTTCCAATATCAAATTCAGGGCATTACTTCTCAATCAGAACATTTCTCATCTAAGTTTATACTTGAAGGTATTCCAGGTTTTTTTATCTTTGTGATATGAATACTGTTTTCAACAATAAAATAGAAAAACATCCTTTTGAGCCATTCATTTCACCAAAAGTGAAAGTGATGATGATAGGTAGTTTTCCACCAGCGCGTTCTAAGTGGGACATGGAGTTTTATTATCCCAACTTCTTTAATGATATGTGGCGCATTTTTGGTATTGTGTTTTTCGAAAACAAAGATTACTTTTTGGCGAAAGACCAAAAATCATTTGATGTAAATCTTTTAAAATCAACATTGTCAGAAAAGGGAGTTGGGTTAGCTGATATGGGTAGAAGGGTTATCCGTTTGAAGAACAATGCTTCGGATAAATTTTTAGAAATAGTAGAACCTTTAAATATTTCGGAAATTCTTCATCAGATTCCTTTGTGCCATACCTTCATCCCTGCTGGTCATAAGGCTACACAAGCTCTTCGACTTCATTTTTCAGAAAAAATAAAACATCCTCCGATGGGAGGATGTGAATCGTTCAGTTATCAAGGACGGAACTTTAGTATATGTCGTCTGCCTTCGTCTTCACGAGCCTATCCGATGCCTTTAGTGAAAAAGGCGGAAATTTATAAACAATGCTTTAAAGATATTGGCTTATTGTAATGGTGTTTCTTACATCATTATTCCTATATCATTAATAGGATTTAATTTCAATATTTCTTGTTCTTTGATAAGAGAAGATAGCTTCTCATCAACAATTTTCTTAAAGTAAGAAGCATTGTTGTGTACCTCTAAAGCAGTCTCATTTTCGTAGCACTCGTATAGATAAATTGTGTTGGGCTCTTTCTCGTTTAGCAATATATCGTATGCAATGCACCCTTCCTCATTTTCAATAGTCTGATTTTGCATTTCGGTTAATAGTTCTATTGCAAGCTCCATGTCTTTAGTTTCAAATTGGAATTTTACGAAAAGAACTATAGCTTTATCATCTGCATTTGCATTTTGTTGTCCAAATAGGTTGTTAGATAGAACCATCATGATTGATAAAATTAATGTTTTTAATACAAGCTTATTTCTAAATTGACTGTTTTTCATTTAATCTATAGGGTGTTTGTTTCCAGAGAAATCCTTTAAAACTGAACGCATCTCGCCAATTTTCAATTTAGTGTAAATTTGAAGAGGCAGTTTGTTTTCATCGTTTGTTATCCAAACCCTCATTGCTTCTTCTTGGTCTACAAAAGCTTTGTCTAATATCATAAGCGATAGTTCAACAGCCTCGTAACTTTTGCCATTGTTTACCTTTAACTCAGTTTTCCCTCTATGTCTAATGTGCATATTTACAAGTCGTTTACCGGTTATAAACTGTACTTGTGTATTATCTCCACGTTTCATGTTGGAATAGTCCAAAGTTCGTGCAAAAGCCAAAACAGACACCATGTCATAGGTGCAGCGGTTGGTGTTTATAGTCTCATCGAACTTAAACTCTTCGTTTCTGTATCGTATAGCTCTTATAGAGGTGTTACCATTCTGGTATGAATATATTTGTCGTTCGCGGGTATAATCTCCTCCTTCACTAGCTCCTTTTACAAAGAGTAGAGGCACTAAGTTTTTATCCATATAACTAGTAAGGGTGTCATCAACATTAAAAATATTTCCTATTAGCCCTCTCGTTGAAGCATGGAGGGTCATTTTATAGGCGTTTTCACCGTCGTAGCTTGTAGCTTCGGTGCTTATAGTGGCTTTACCACCCTTCATGTTCAAGATACCATATTTGTAATATAAGTCGTAAGTTAGTTCTTCACCTGTCTCAAAAGCATTATTCTTAAGTTTAGTCTGACTGTAGAGAGTCTGACTAAAAATGGCAATTATTAGGGTTATAACTACGTATAAATGTTTCTTTCTCATTATAATAATTTAAATTTTTATTCTATTGTTTTAAAAACAGGGAGGTGTATTTTGATAGTGGCAATATTACCTTCTTATTTGTTGCATCCCTCCCATTGCTCCTCCGAGGTTCATTGGAGAGCCTTGAGATTGTCTGTTTCTTTGGTTTCTTCTGTCTTCTTCGTTTCTATTTCGTATTTTCTTTTCTTCTGGTTTGTTCTTTGTTATGTCAAGAGGCTTTTGTTTATCAAAAGGACGTTCGCTCAAATCCCATGACTCTTCATGATTAGTGAACTCCCTTATTTCGTACCATTTTGGGTTGTAATAAACAATTTCTGGCTGACGTTTCAAATCATAATCGCCAGTTGTCCAAATGCCATCTTCATTTTCATCTATGAAAAGACGAGCATATAATTTCCCTGGGTTCAAATCCATAAATAAAGCTTCGTTGTTTATGACACGTACTTTTCTAAAAGGTTTATCTTGCGCATCAAGCAACTCAACGTAAGCCACCTTATCTTGAGGCAATCCGCTAATTATAAACAGTAAATTGCCATATTGCTCTAGTTTTTTCACAGTAAACGTCTTTTCAAGTGTATTGTTGTGAAGTCCGTAGTGGCTCACAAATGCGGCTGAGTCGATCAACAATTTATATTTTTCGCCAGGTAGCCATTTGTGCTTTATCCTATATTTCCTTTCATTTAAAGAGTCTGTCAAAAGCGTATATTCAACAGGATTAAATATTGAATCAACTTCATGCTGAAGCTGAATTTTAGTAGAGTCGAAGTTTACAAGAGGTTGTTCGAACTCTAGAAACAAAGAGTTGTAAATCTCGTGTGAGGATTGAACATTATCTCGAATATTTAGGTGTTGTATTGTTACTTCCTCGTCTTCCTCTTTTTTATCGGGTTTGCTTTCCTTTGGCTTTCTTCCTCTCTGTGTGAAACTTAACGTATCGGTGTTCAATATGTGGTTATTCAAGGTGTCTGTACGTAAGTAGTCTACTATTAGCTTTACCGTATCAGCTTTATAAACAAGAGAATCTGTTATCCAAATAGACAAAGTGTCATTGGTAGCATTACTCTCTTTTACATACCATTTGTCAGATGTAGTTGCTGGTTCAAGTAAAGTAAACTCTGCTGGTTTGGTAGGTGCTGCAAAAAGCAAGTCTAATTTGTGAGGAAGATTCCTCTCATGTTTTTGCAAGTATTGTCGTTCAAAACCTGTCTCAAATGATCTCAGCAGAATGTCATCTGGAGTGAAACGCGTATATTTTACTTCATAGATAGTGTCAATGGTGAGGCTGTCTATAAAAACTGTATCATTGCGTATAGCTGGCTCGAAAGAGGGTGTAAAGATAGAGTCTAGAAAAGCTAATTCTTCTTGTGGATCATCATAACTGTAGCTTCTATTTAAATCATTTAGAGCATATATTTTATACTCGCCTTCTGATACACCTTTAATGGTGAATTTCCCGCGAGAGTCTGTTCTCGATATTCTTTCGAATGGAAGTTTGGTAAAAGCTGTATCGTTGAGGTTTGAGTGAACTCCTACATATATGCCTTGCGCTGGTTCTAAGTTCTCTGCTCTAAGCACAGTTCCCGAAACTGCAAGCGTATCAATATGATCTCCAGTGGAAAATGAGAGAGAAAAGTTTTCTAATACATTCCCTTCATTATTATCCACAATGGCATCTGTGAAGTCGATTGTGTAAGTAGTGTTAGGTAGTAATTCATCCTCTAGCTCAACTACAGCTTTCTTTCCTTGTGCTTTTATAATTGGAAATTTTTGTTGAGGTGGAGCTATGATTACTTTCTCCATAGGTTTCTGAATCTTTATATTCTCATCAAAGATAATCTCTATTTTCTTTTTTTTGTTATTCAACGCATTAAAATCGGGAGATGCTTTTACAACTTTAGGTGGATCTACATCATACAGTCCACCAGTAGGAGACGCAATATTTGCACAAGCATAGAGCAGTAGCAAGCTTCCAAGGCAGTAAAGTATATGGTATATAAATCTTTTATTAAAACACATAATCAGAATACGAATTAAATAAAAACAATACGAGTTTATCATACAAAAATACAACGATTTAAACAGTATTGTAAAATATGCTAGCCAAAAATAAGTAAAACATTAAATTTTGTAGTGTTTTAAACTGCATCCATCTTCCCTGATAGGATTTGATAGCCTATTTTGCAGTACAAACATTTGTGTTGCTCGCAATACTCTTTTCTTAACTGTATGAGAGCCTGTGTGTCAGCTGCATTGAGAGGCTTAACTCCATATTTCATAAATTCTGTGACCAAGCTGTTTCTTTCTGGTTTCAAATCTTCCAATATGCGTAAGGCTCGGGTGCAATACTTTTCGATGTCATTCTTCTTACCATAAGCAAAAAGAATGGGAACAACTGTGTTTATGAGAATAACATTGATGGATGTGTCTCCAAGATACTTTGTTCTTTTTTTGGATGGTTTGTCAAATGTATAATGTGTTTGCCAATACTCAGAAGCATTGATATGAAAAAAAAGACGAAGTAGATTTTCATCTTCTTTGTCAAGAATATGAGAGAACAGGCGCTTTGATTGTTGTAATACGGCTGCTAACTGTGCAATGCGAACTTGTGGAAATCCTTGAGGACGAACGCGCAACGACTTAAATAAGAAGCCATCTAAGTTATTGAGTGTGTACTTCTTTCTCAAAAAATGGTATTCCTTCTTTAGTTGAAGAAAGTAGTCGTCTAGCAGGGTGTCATCTTCAAGTAGTCCAGCTTGTCCAAAAAGAAGTGCTTCAACTTGAAAGATGCTGTCACTATGCTTTTGAATATAAAAATAGGGCAAACTTAATGCTAGTCGTTCAAATACATCCGAATTTAAGCCAAACCCAAAGTTGCGAGTTAGTAGTACATAAAAAGTTTCGTCCCAGGAGTTGTTGAATTTATCTAATAGGGTGTATATGTCATTTGTTTTTCTTTCTAAACGTTCGACAAGCAATGCGTATAACCAGTTGTTCAGGTGCATTTTTGGGATACTTTCTAATTTATTAGTGCAAGGTATAGTGAAACTCGATGATAGAAGCTGTGAGTAGTTACTTGCGACTTTGGTTGGAATATCAATTTCAATTTGTGGAATCTTTCTATTTTGTTGGTTGTAAACGTCACAATCTATTGTTTGCACAACATGCAGTATGATTGAATTGTATGCAGGATCGGTGTGATGTTTGTGTCTTTCCCAGTCTGACGACGTTTTATGTATTTCAATGTTGCCTGCCCAAGTTTTATTGTCTACCTTTATTTTCGCATTAAAAAAATCAGGACCTGCGTGTGTGTTTAGTATTCCTGTATCGATAATTTCGATTTCATCGCCATCAGACGAGATGAACAAACTGTTTGTATAAAGTTTGTATTTCCAAATGTAATGAAGGAGTTGCTCTGGATAATTCATGGAAGTTGTATTTGTGTTTTCAAATATATAACTTTCTTTTTTAATTGCAAAAAATAACTAAAGATTTAGAGCCTTCTCTCTGTTTTGAAAGCAGATACAGTTTTATTCGTTCACTTTGTGTAGATTTGCATTTACTCAAAATGATATATCAACCTTTTTAATCAATAAGTAATTATGATATCCCTAACCGAACGTAAGGCGATCAAACACCTAATGGAACAAGAGATTGTGCCAGCAATAGGGTGTACTGAACCTATCGCTGTTTCGTTGTGTGTAGCAAAGGCTGCTGAGCTTCTAGATCATCTACCTGAAAGAATCGATGTTTTTTTAAGTTCAAATGTCACTAAAAATGCCATGAGTGTAGGTATTCCTGGCACTAAAATGATAGGTCTACCTATTGCCATTGCTTTAGGTGCATTGATTGGAAAGTCGGAATATGAATTGGAGGTATTGCGTGATTTTGATGCTGATGATTTAGAAGAAGCAAAGCAATATATCAATGAAGAAAGGATAAACATTGGCGTGAAAGAAAATCCGTCTCATAATCTTTATATTGAGGTTGTTTGTTTTGCTCAGAATAGCAAGGTTAAAGTTGTTATAAGTGGAACACATACTTTTTTCTCGTACATAGAAAAAGATGGAGTTGTTCTGCATTCAGAGGATTTTGAGGAAACAGACACAGAGGATGTTGCAGTTGCCTTAAATTTGCGGAAAGTATATGATTATGCTCATAAAACGCCAATTGAAGAATTAAGCTTTATATATGCTGCAGCAAAAATGAATAAGGAGGTATCGAATGAAGCTGAAAATGATTCTTATGGACATAATGTGTCTAAAGTGTTAGCAGGCAAAAGAGGCGTTTCTGCATTTGGCGACAATCCTCATTCAAAGATGTTGATAGCTACTGCAGCAGCATGCGATGTGCGTATGGATGGAGCAAAACTAGCAGTAATGAGTAATTCGGGGAGTGGTAATCAAGGTATTGCTGCAACTTTGCCAGTCCTTTCATATGCAGAAGAAATAGGAGCTCATAAGGAAACACTTATACGTGCTTTGGTGTTAAGTAGCTTAGCTGTTATCTACATAAAACAACATTTGGGTAGATTGTCTGCTCTTTGTGGTTGTGTAGTAGCATCCACTGGTTCAAGTTGTGGCATCACTTATTTAATGGGTGGTAATTATGAACAAATTACTTTTGCAACTAAAAATATGATTGCTAATATAACTGGTATGATTTGTGATGGAGCAAAGCCAAGTTGTTCGCTTAAAATTTCGAGTGGTGTCTCGACAGCTTTACTGTCTGCCTTGATGGCAATGGAAAATGGCGTTGTGAGTCAGCAAGAAGGCATTGTGGATAAAGATGTTGACCAAACGATTAGGAATATGTCCATCATTGGTAAAGAGGGTATGCTTGAAACAGATAAAGTAGTACTCGATATAATGATAAATAAAAAGTAGTCTGTTGTCTCTAAAAACAGATTAACTAGACTTTTTATCATTGCTTCTAATCCAAAAATAGATTGTTGTGAGGAAGGGAAAGTATATTGTACTATAGCGAATAACTTTCATATTTTGATGTGAAAGTGTCGCATCTTAATCAAAAAGAATTGAGCATTTTTTATTATATCAAATATTGATAATTATAAATCTCTCTATTAACATTTAATAAAAGAGGAAATATATATATATTGAGACCAACTAGAGAAATACAACTAGAGACCAAAAAGATAAATAAGCTTGTTTGGGATTATGCACTACCAGCCATTGTAGGGACAATGGTAAACGCAACGTACAACATCGTTGACCGTATATTTATAGGACAAGGTGTAGGAGCACTTGCTATTTCTGGCTTGGCTGTTACATTTCCAGTAATGAATCTGACTGCAGCATTGGGCATGCTTGTTGGAGCGGGAGCCGCTAGTAGAATCTCTATTAACTTAGGAAAAAAAGACCCCGAAAAGGCAGAGAAGATACTTGGAAACTCTTTTCTGTTAACCATTGTTTTGAATGCGGTTTTCATGACGCTTCTTATGATTTTTCTTGAGCCTATTCTCATGACTTTCGGAGCTAGTGAGGAGACTTATCCTTTCGCAAGAGACTATTTGCAAGTTATATTACCAGGTAATATCTTTATGACTATGACATTTAGCTTCAACAGCATGATGCGTGCATCAGGGTATCCCAAAAAAGCCATGTACACCATGCTTATTGGAGCTGGCCTAAATATTATTTTAGACCCAATCTTCATTTTTGTTTTCGGCTTGGGGATTGCTGGAGTAGCCTGGGCTACTGTCGTTTCTATGTTCATCGGAATGCTTTTTGTGATGTATCATTTTACACGAAAAACCACATCCATCAGGTTGCGTAAAAAGAATATACGTTTTGAAAAAAGTATTCTTATTGCAATAGTTTCAATTGGGCTATCGCCCTTTTTGATGCAAGTAACGGCGTCGGCTGTTGCAGTATTAATGAATACATCGCTTAAATCTTATGGGGGTGATTTAGCAATTGGTGCATTTGGCATACTTAACTCTTTGTTCATGATAATCGTTATGTTTGTTATTGGTTTAAATCAGGGGTTACAGCCAATAATTGGTTACAATTTTGGTGCTGAGATATTCGATCGAGTAAAGGCAGCATTCTATTACGGCATTAAAATTGCAACTGTAGTGACGACTTTGGGCTTTATCTTTGGTATGTTTTTCCCTCGGATATTTGCTAAAGCATTTACATCTGATGTTCAGCTATTAGATCTTGCTGAGAATGCAATGCGTATTAGTATTGTTGCATTTCCTCTTGTGGGTTTGCAAGTCGTCATATCTGGATACTTTCAGAGTATTGGACAAGCGAAGAAGTCGATTGCTATGAGTTTAAGCCGACAGGTCTTTTTCTTGATACCTAGTATCATATTTTTGCCACGTTTTTTCGGTCTTGATGGAGCTTGGGCATCGATAGCTGTTTCAGATGCTTTGGCCTCTATTTTGGCTTTAATCTTTTTCTATCGTCAACGAAAAGTCTTGAAGCAATTGATAAAAGAGCAAAGAATGTAAACTGTTTTTAGAATGAGTTTAAGCATAAAATGGCTTGATTAATCTATTATCTTATTAGTTCTGTATGTCCAAGGAGAATATTAAGAGCAAAATAATTATAATCAGAAATAAACTTTAATTTGATAGGTATGAAACAAGTAGTATTGATTCGTCATGGTCAGAGTACCTGGAACAAAGAGAATAAATTTACGGGATGGACAGATGTTGATTTAACCGAACAAGGTGAATTTGAAGCTGCTGAAGCGGGAGAGCTATTGAAGGAAGAAGGATTTTCTTTTGATAAAGCTTATACTTCGTATCTCAAAAGGGCTGTTAAGACATTGAATATTGTTTTAGATAAAATGGATTTAGATTGGATTCCTGTTGAAAAAACATGGCGACTTAACGAAAAATCTTACGGTTTGTTGCAAGGTCTAGATAAAGCCGAAACTGCTAAGGAGTATGGCGAGAAGCAGGTGTTAATATGGCGCAGAAGCTATGATATACCACCAGCACCACTTAAAGAGGATGATCCGCGATCACCCTTCATGGATAAACGTTATAGCAAAATAGAGCGTAAAGATTTGCCTTTAACAGAATCTTTAAAAGATACTGTAGAGCGTATTTTACCTTATTGGGAAAGTGAAATTTTAGAAAGCTTAAAAAAAACGACCATATAATTGTAGTTGCTCATGGTAACAGTTTGCGTGGTATTGTGATGCATTTAAAGGATATCTCAGAAGAAGATATATTAAAGCTAAACATACCTACAGGCATACCTTATGTGTTTGAGTTTGATGAAAATTTGAAAGTTGTAAAAGATTATTTTTTAGGTGAACCTGAAAAAATTAAAAAGTTAATGGATGCTGTTGCTAATCAGGCAAAGAAATAAATGCTCGCATAGCGCATATTTAAACTAACCATGTACATACATGCACAATTATTGTGGCAAATATTAGACTATCTTTTCGTGATAGTACACACTTCTCTTATATTATTTAACCTTACTGCCTGGATTTGGAAGCGTACTAGAACAGTGCATTTTGCATCAGTTATCATAACAGGTGGATCTTGGTGGATTTTGGGTCTGTTTTATGGAATAGGCTATTGCCCACTCACCGACTGGCATTATAGTGTTTTATTTAATATGGGACAATATAACTTGCCTTCTTCATATATCCAATACCTTGTTGAGAGATTGACTAGCATAAAGCTTTCCGCTCATTTAGTTGATTCTGCTACATTGATTGCCTACTTTTTAGTTCTTGTTCTGTCTGTCTATTTCAACTTCTTCTTTTTGCCAAAATGTAAAAAGAAGCATCATTAGACTACTCCTCCTGGCTTTGACACTTTTATTCATCCTCTATCATAAGAGGTTTATTATAAA
>CAZXGV010000031.1:0-19434 GCA_964640575.1 uncultured Dysgonomonadaceae bacterium | reverse complement strand
ATGCTTTTGGGTTGCAATCCACATCTTGATCTATCTCTTTTACGCGAGGTAGTGGATGCAATACTTTCAGGTTTTCTCGTGAATCCTTCAGCATATCATTCCTCAGTGTGTAAATGTTTTTTACTTTCTCATATTCCATCAAATCTGTAAATCTTTCTTTTTGTACACGGGTCATATATAATATGTCTGCACAGTTGATAGACTCTGATGAGAAATCTGTAAACTCACGATATTTAATTCCTCTTTCTTTACAGAATATTTTGTGTTTCTCTGGAATCTTCATCTCTTCGGGTGCTACAAAATTAAAAGTAGGGTTGAAGTGCGATAGCCCTTCAATGAGTGAGTGTACAGCACGCCCATATTTCAAATCGCCCACAATAGTTATTGTGAGATTTTCTAATGTGTGCTGCGTTTCGTGAATACTAAATATATCCAACATAGTTTGCGTAGGATGTTGGTTAGAACCATCGCCTGCATTGATGATAGGCACAGGTGATACTTCAGAAGCATAACGGGCAGAACCCTCCAAATGATGGCGCATAATGATGATGTCGGTATAGTTGCTCACCATCATAATCGTGTCTTTCAGCGATTCGCCCTTAGTGGCACTGCTAGTAGCCGTATCCGAAAAACCTACAATACGTCCTTCCAATCGATTTATGGCAGTCTCGAAGCTCAAGCGTGTACGGGTGGAGGGTTCAAAGAATAGTGTGCCACACACCTTGCCTTTCAGTAGCGAGCGGTTTGGGTTGTTTTTAAATTTAGAAGCAGTTGCTATAATTCGCATTATATCATCCTTGGTGTAGTCCTCTATGTTTACTAAGCTTTTAGGTTTCATCGTTGTTGTTTCTATTTGCTTGCTTTCGTTGTTCAATACAAAAATATAAAAAAACCTTGCAATATTGATTGCAAGGTCTCTTTTTTTAATTATAATTCCAAATCCACATCAAAGAGTTCATGCCAAGGTAATCCCTGTTTGTTGAGTTGTTCCATAAATGGATCTGGGTTAAACTCCTCTACATTGTAAACTCCTGGTTTGCTCCAAAGGTCTTGCATAAACATGCGTGCACCAATTGTTGCCGGAACTCCTGTTGTGTAGCTTACACCCTGTGCTCCGGTTTCTTTGTAAGCTGCTTCGTGGCTACAGTTGTTGTAGATGTAGTAAGTGCGTTCTTCCCCATCTTTTACACCTCTTATGCGACAACCGATGGACGTTTCGCCTGTATAGTTTTCCCCAAGTTCACCTGGATCGGGCAGTACAGCTTTTAGAAACTGAATCGGAACAATTTTCTGCCCTTGATATTCAACCTCGTCTATGCGTGCCATGCCAATGTTTTGAATTACACGCAAGTGCGTCAGGTATTCTTCGCCAAAGGTCATCCAAAAACGAGCTTGCTTAATGGTTGGGAAGTTTTTCACCAACGACTCCAACTCTTCGTGATATATCAAGTACGACTCTTTCGGACCAATGTTTGGATAGGTCAACGTTTTGTGTATTTCGTGTGGTTCTGTTTCAATCCACTTACCATTTTTGTAGTATTTACCCTTTTGCGATACTTCGCGAATATTTATTTCGGGGTTAAAGTTGGTAGCAAAAGCTTTGCCATGATCACCTGCATTACAGTCAACGATATCCAAGTAGTGAATCTCATCGAAATGGTGCTTAGCTGCATGAGCCGTAAATATGCTAGTTACACCAGGGTCGAATCCACAACCGAGAATAGCTGTCAATCCAGCCTCTTTAAATCTGTCGTGGTATGCCCATTGCCAACTGTATTCATATTTTGCTTCGTCCAAAGGTTCATAGTTGGCTGTATCAAGGTAGTTTACTCCAGCTTCAAGACAAGCATCCATAATGGTTAAGTCTTGATAGGGTAGTGCCACATTGATTACAATCTCAGGTTTAAATTCATTCATCAGTTTCACCAATTCGGGCACATTGTCTGCATCCACTTTGGCAGTCTCAATGGTTACACCTGTACGCTCTTTCACATCCTTTGCTATGGCGTCGCATTTGCTTTTTGTGCGACTAGCCAACATGATATCTGTGAAAACATCTTTGTTTTGTGCTACTTTGTGTGCTACAACAGTACCCACACCTCCTGCTCCAATAATTAATACTTTTCCCATATCTAAAATATTTAGTGTTATCGTTCTTTATCACAAATATAATACGAATCTCTCAATTTTATACATTGTAGAGCTATCTATTTTATTTATAGTATGAATTGCAAGTAATAATTGACAGTCTGTAAGAGCTATACAGTAGCATCTGGAGTCAGCTTTAGAAAAATAATTATAATGATGTTTAAGCATTCCACTTCGCCAAGCTGCTTGTTTCAAAGGGGTTGAAGGTTGGGTATTTACTTTAGAACTTTTATATAGTAGAGTTGTTTTAAATTAGGAGAAGTGAAAAGGAGTCCACTAATAAAAAACATTCAGTTAAAGTCTTCTTTAGGAGAGTTGGTGGCAAAAAGTAGCAAGTTTGATATCTTAGATTAGGCTTTAAATTAATTTGAATAATAACTATTTTAACAAATACGACAATGGCAACAAAACTAAATAAATTCAGTAAAACTATCACTCAAGACGACAGCCTTCCTGCAGCACAAGCAATGCTTTATGCAATTGGTATGGACGAAGATGATCAGAGAAAAGCACAGGTTGGAATTGTGAGTACAGGATTTCAAGGAAATCCTTGTAATATGCACCTGAACGATATCGCAACTTCTGTGAAGAAAGAAGTAGATCTACACCAGGATTTGTATGGTCTCATTTTTCATACCATTGGTGTAAGTGATGGCATCACAAACGGGACAGAAGGAATGAAATTTTCATTGCCGTCTCGCGAAATTATCGCTGATTCAATAGAAACTGTGGTAAGTGCTCAGTTTTACGATGCAGTGATTCCCATTGTAGGATGTGACAAAAACATGCCTGGCGCAATGATTGCTTTGGGGCGTTTGAATAGGCCAGCCATCTTGATGTATGGTGGTACAGTAAAAAAAGGTCATTGGAAGGATAAAGACCTTAATATCGTCTCTACTTTTGAAGCTTACGGAGAGAGATTGATAGGGGCTATTTCTGATTTTGATTACAAAGGAATTATTCGACACAGCATTCCAGGAGCGGGTGCTTGTGGCGGAATGTACACAGCCAACTCTATGGCAGCGGCAATAGAATGCATGGGAATGAGTTTGCCTTATTCTTCATCCAATCCTGCCATTAGCCCACAAAAAGATGATGAAGCAAAGCGCATAGCTACTGCCATTCAGTTGGTATTGGAAAAGGATTTGAAACCTCGCGACATTATGACACGAGAGGCGTTTGAAAATGCTATTTCGCTCATTATGGCTTTGGGAGGGTCAACCAATGCTGTCATTCACTTGTTGGCAATGGCAAAAGCTGTAGATGTGCCACTAACGCTCGATGATTTTCAGACCATTAGCGACCGCACTCCTTTTTTGGCCGATTTAAAACCGAGTGGTCAATTCTTAATGGAAGACCTTCACGATGTGGGTGGAATTCCGGCCGTGATGCATCTTCTTTTGGATGAAGGGTTCATCAATGGTAACTGCATGACAGTAACAGGAAAGACAGTAGGTGAGAACCTTGAAGAGACCGCCTATCTTTCAAAAGGACAAACTGTAATTCATGATACAAAACATCCAATGCGTAAAAGTGGTCACTTACAAATATTATATGGTAACCTTGCAGAAGAAGGAGCTGTTGCAAAAATTACAGGCAAGGAAGGAGAACTGTTTTCTGGTCCTGCCCGCGTATATGAAGATGAATTCTCTGCCGTTGAAGGAATTATTAAAGAGGTAAAGCCAGGAGAGGTAATTGTGATTCGAAACAATGGGCCAAAAGGTGGACCTGGAATGCCTGAAATGTTGAAGCCAACAGGGGCAGTAATGGGTGCTGGTTTGGGTAAAGAGGTAGCATTAATAACCGATGGACGCTTTAGTGGTGGCTCACACGGATTCGTAGTGGGGCACATCACACCCGAAGCGCATGAGGGTGGTTTGATTGGTCTTATTAAGAACGGCGATATTATTACCATTGACATCACCAATCATAGTATCGATGTTGACCTTACAGATGAAGAAAGAGAGAAGCGTAGAAAGGCTTGGACTCCACCAGTGGATAAACCCCTTGCAGGTATTCTACAAAAATATCGCCTGTTGGTGAGTTCTGCTACTGAAGGGTGTGTGACTGTTTAGGTAATAAATTATTTACCCAAAAAAGATGAAAATATAATAGTTGCCACTGTGTAAAAACCGTACTAGGCAATATAAAGTCAATTAGTAAATAACAACTCAAAAGCTTTAAAAATAAGTCCTGTTTTAAATTAGGAGTTTTACATTTACTTCGAACATATACCCTTTTTTATCTTGCGGAGTGCGTATTTACTACAATCCTAGCCTTGTTTTTTTATCAGTATGCTAGTGCACACTCTTATTCTAACCTCAAAGTTTTTCTCATTAGCGTATCACTACTCTTATCCAGAGGTTATGCTATCATTGCAACTTATTATTTACTCTAATATTGACCTATGATTAACCCACTGTGGGGATTAATTACTGCTATTCTTATGTGAGTATTGATATCTAGTTGTAAAATATCTCCAATTCCTATGTAAGTATTGATGTCTAGCTATAGAATTACTCCAGTTCTTATGTGAGAATTATACTCCATCTATAAAAAGAAGCTTAATCTCACATAAGTATTGCTTTTAACACTACTATTGTTCCCTATTCTTGCATAAGAATAGGGCTTTGTGCATAAATTGGAGCTTATTCTTACATAAGAATATACTTCAGTATCTGGATTGATACTCATTCTTACTCATGAATATGAGTAAAAAGTCTCTTACTCTACATTGTTGAGCATCATTTTGATAGTACTGGAAATGTCAGGAATGAAAAAATGGAATCTGTTTGGTAGTAATTGGTTTGTAACAATACATTTCCGAATGTCTGGTTGAGAGTAATTGGTTTGTTATGGGTGAAAAAGTAGAGGTAGGCTTGGAGTTAAATTTTATAATTACTCATTATCAGATGGTTGTTTATCTCTCATTACTTTATCAGACTATTAATAGTGCATATATTAACGGTTTAAATCAGAGGTGTGTTTATTTATATTAGTTTTTTTGATCTCCTAGTTTGAAAAACTGTGAGAAAAATGGGTAAGGTAAATATATTTGAATTATCTTTGCATTTTGTATTAACTTAAACTATAATACTGGTGAATTTTAAACAACATTTAAGTTAAGGATAGAACAAACAACACAATTTACGACTAATATATAATATGATGAATAAAAGGATTCTGATTCAGATATTATTATTTACAACTTTGTGCTCTTGTGTCAAGGATAATGAATTTGAATTTGCACTAATTCAAACAGGTGAAGTTACAGATATTGATGGTTCTGGAGCTACATTCCATGCAAGGATATCAGACACGAGCTTTGATGATGTTTTGGAGTATGGTTTTATTTGGAATATCTCAGGAGATTCTATCTCTGGTATTTATGAGAAGTGTTTCTTTTCTGGCTCGCCCTCAGTTGGGGTAATTAGTAAAAGAGTTTCTACAACGTTATTGGACGGAGAAACTTATGATGTGAAATCGTTTATCCGTAATAGGTTACACACTACTTATGGGAAAACAGTCACCTTCACTAGCTTGGGAAGTTCTGCTCCAATAATAGAGGATTTCTATCCTAAGAAGGGAAATTTAAGTGATACGTTGACCATTATTGGGAAAAACTTTAGTTACAATATAGAGAAGAACATTGTCAAGTTTGATAAATTCCTTTCTGAAATTATTAAATTAAGCCAAGACACTTTGGTTGTTATAGTTCCAAAAGAATTGGATGTAGAAAAGTCCGATTTATCTGTCTCTATTCTTAATAACAAGTCAAAAGCGTCAGAGTCGTTTCAATTAGTTGCTCCAGCAATAAATGACATTACACCAATCGAGGGTGTTTTTGGATCAATTGTCCAATTGTCAGGTGTCAACTTTCTATCTAATAGAAACAGCCTTCGTGTAAGATTTGGTACATACGATGCAGAATTTATATCTGTAGTAGATGATTTGATACACGTAAAAGTTCCACTAAGACTTAATAACAAAGAGAATAAAATAACAGTTGAGATGAATAACTTGTCTGTAGAAGCAGAAGGTTTTTTCACCTTAACACTCCCCAAAATAAATGACTTCCATCCACAAATAAGCACATTTGGAGCTGAAATTGAATTGACAGGAGACCTGTTTTCTACAGGAGAAGAATATTTAAAAGTATTTGTAGATAAATATGAAGCAAAAACAACTAAATTAACTGAAAACAAAATAACGTTTACCGTTCCTGATAGTGTAAGTAAAAGAGTCAATAGTGTGAAAATTGATATTAATGGAGTTGAGGTTTTTGCTGATAGTGAACTTACCATGGCTAACTTTGAGATAGACGTTTTTTCGCCTCAGAAAATTGTTACAGGAGAATCATTTATAATAATAGGAAAAAACTTTAGCCCTATTCGTGAAAACAACAAAATTTCTATTGGGGATATTCAAGGTGAGGTATTGGATGCTTCAGTTAACTCATTGACAGTGAGATTACCTCTTCAGGATAAAGAGAATTATCAAGATAGAGAATCAAATGTCTCTGTGGAAGTGTTGGGTGATATTAAACACTTCAAAAAGCCTCTTATAATAAACGATAAGTGGTTTAGACTTGAAGATTATCTAGGAATTAATACAGAAAAAGCAATTTGTTTTGTAGGAGATAATGTGGCGTATGTTGGTTTAAATGGTACAAAGGAACTTTGGCAATTTAATCCTGACAAAAATGAGTGGAAACAATTAGCAGATTTCCCAGGGATAGTTAGAGTAGATGGTGCAGGTTTTTATATGGATGGGAACATATATTTTGGAACAGGCTTTTCGAATAATAAAAACTTAAACGACTTTTGGCAATACAATATTTTATCCAATTCGTGGTCACGTAAAAATAATTTTGCAGGTTCAGAGAGAACAGAAGCCACAGGGTTTTCTATTAATGATAGAGGGTATATTACATCTGGACATTACTCTCAACCAGCTATTTATCATCATCCCAATGAAGATTGCTGGGAATATAATCCAGTAAGTGACTCTTGGAAAGAAATAGAAAGTTATGGAGATTTAGAATGGGGATCAGTAGATGGGTTAGCTGGTGGTACTGCGGCTGTGATTGACGGAGTGGGGTATTTTGGTCTTGGATGGAGTTATTCAAATAGTGATTCTGATTCTCGAAGAGTTTTTATGTTTAATCCTAGCTCAGAAACTAAATGGAAAAGAATAGCAAACTTCCCCGAAATACGAGGGTATATCAGGCCAATAAGCTTTAGTTTGAATGGTGTTCCATACTTTAAAACCACTGGTTCTGACTTTTATAAATATGAAAAAGCTTCAAATAGATGGAGTAAATTTACAGATATGATATTATCGGATTACAGAGAAGGTATAGGTTTTTCTATTTCGGGAAAAGCGTATGTTGGCTTAGGTAATTCAAAAGCTATTTGGGAATATGATCCTAATAGATAATGTTTGATTATGAGAAAACTAACAATTATAATTATAAGCCTTTTTTTGAGTGTTGTAGTGCATGCTCAGCTGATAGACAATAAATTGAATGTTTATATAGGTGCATCTCTAGGAAACTCATTGGGGACTGAAACGGTGAACAGTGATAATTACATTTCTCCTTCATTATATTCAAATTATAAGGTGCTTGCAGGGGTTTCCGTAAAAGGAGTTGTAAAAGCAAAAGACTTTTTGGGCTATGGCTTGAGTTACAACTATCAGAGAGCTGATGGATGGGAGTCGTTAAATTATTCTGATTTTGATAACTCTACAGTTAATTTGCATTCAATTACACCTTTAATCAAGTTTCATAATAGATTTACCGATAAAGGGCTTTCTAATAGATTTGTGTTTTTTATTGAATGTGGACCAACTGTTGGTCTCGCAAATCTAGCCCTAGCGGGGCCTCTGTTTGACATCCCGATATATGAAAACAAACTCTTAGTTGATGATAAATCTTTAGTACCAATGTACGACTTTTCTTTATTTATGGGATTTAAAAGTGAAGTTGGTATAGAGTATGCTTACAGACATGGGATAGGACTGTTCCTTAGTTACTCATATAGTTCGGATTGGATATCTTCAAAACTATATAATGACAATGTATTGAAACGCTCCATGATTAATGTAGGAGTGATTTTCAAATTTAAGAAGGATAAGTATTTCTATTATTAATGTATATGTTGAATATGAAAAAAACATCACTCCTAATTGGGTTACTATATATTTTAGTTTTGAGTACTACTGCTCAGAATAAAAAAGCTTTTTATAAATTTCCAACTGAAGAAAGTATTGTCTATGATATCTGTTTCACCAATAATGGTAGAGCAATTGGAATAGCAGATAATAAGTCTGTAAAGGTATATTCTATTGAGACAAACGAGTTGTTGAGAGATTTCGTAGGAGGGCATACAGAGCAGATTCTTTCAATTGATATTTCAACTGATAGTACGTTGCTAGTAAGTGGTGGCAAGGACAATAGAGTTGTAATTTGGGATTTTAGAGAGGGAGAGCAGTTGGAAGTACTTAAATGTGACGGAATTGTAACCTCTGTGTCGATATCGCCTGATGGGAAGAGTGTTGTGTATGGTGCATCGGATAACAAGGTTTTTGTGTATGATATAGCAACTAGAAGTGTTGTCAACACTTTTGCTGACCATTCTGACGATATAACTTCTATTGTTTTTTCTCCTGATGGTAGGTATATTGTAACTTCAAGTGGAGACAAGTTGATTAACATCTATGAAAATGGAGCTTTGATAACGACACTTTCGGGTCATAAAGATTGGGTAAGAGATGTTTCATTCGATTCAGAGGGTGCAAAACTCATTTCTTGTTCTGATGATGGTAGAGTCATTGTTTGGAACACTTCGGATATTAACAATCCAAGCATAATAAAAAAGTCAGAAAATGAATATGTATGGGTTTTAAGTGTTGATTTCAATAAAGAGGATAATAAGACATATGCGTTATCTGATCACATAGGGAATGCTAAAATAGTTCATCAAATGGGACACTATTCAACGAGATTGAACTTTCCGATAAATAAGATTTTATTTAAACCCAAGGATGTTTATTTAAAAATAGCTATTGCAACAAGAGGAGGAGGTGTACTATTAATAGCTGCAAAAGACATGAAAAATAATACTAAGAAAACTAAGGCGATGAATAGGAAGCGCTAATTATGCTAAGTTTGACTTAGTTTTTAAGGTCTTTGTAAAATTCATATTTAGAGTAACTTTTTTATTGTCACCTCAGCAAGCACTGTTTTCTCGTTGTAATTATAAAGCGTAAAGGTGCATATTAAAATAATTTTGTTAGTTATGAAACGAATTTCTATAATTTTGCTTTCACTTTGTATTGTAATGTTTTCCTGTCTCGATGGCTTAGGTGATTCTGTTGATACTGATCCTGTAATTTTGTTAGAAAAGGTGAGGATTGATTTTTTTAATATGGGCGGTTCTCATTCTGTTTCGTTTGCTACAAACAAGAGCTGGATTGCAAGTCCATCTGCAGATTGGTGTATTGTTTCTACTACAAAAGGAGATAAAACAGTCAAAAATATTACTATCACTGTTGCTGCTAATAACACTTCAGATGATAGAAAATGTATTGTTACTATTGTAGCAGGCAGCCTTTCTAGGACAATTGCTGTTAATCAAGGTGAAAATTTAACTCTTTTGGTTTCCAAAGAAGATATGGAGCATCAACTTAGCAACGATGAGAACACTATTGAGGTTGAAGTAAAAGCTAATGTGGAGTTTGAGGTTGATGTCAGGAACGATTGGATTACAAGGGTTGATACAAGAAGCTTGACTTCTTCTAACCTGAGATTTAATATTGCAAAAAATGAAGCGTATAATGATAGAGTGGGGTATATCGTCATTAAACAGAAAGATGGTCCTAAGTTAACCAGTGTTAAAGTAGTTCAATCTCAGGTAGATGCTATTATAATTTCAGATAAAGTAGTGAATCTATCGAAAGAAGAACAAAAGATTGAAGTGGAGTTGAACACTAATGTTTTTTTTGAAGTTATCGTTCCCAATAATGCTGAGAATTGGGTTTTTTATCGTGAAACCAGATCGATGAGAAGGGAAAAAGTTTTTATTACTGTAGCAAATAATTCAAGTTCTATTCCTCGTACCACTGAAGTTTATATAAAGGACAAATCAAGTAATGTTCAAGATACACTTACTATCAATCAGGCATCTAGTGAACCATCAGTATATACAGTGACAAAGGGTGCTCTTTCAGAAATGCTTGCTGGTTCTATTTATTCAAAGTCTCTTCAACAGCTTACTATAAAGGGAGAATTAGATAGACGTGATTTTGACGCAATAGCAAAACAAATGCCTAGCTTACGTTTTTTAGATTTGTCAGAAGTTAAATGCGAGGATAATAAAATACCAGATTATGCTTTTGGTGGTGATGATGAGGGTGTAAATAAAAATATTACAGTGATCCTTCCTACTAGTATTAAGACAATAGGGAGAGGTGCGTTTGAGGGTTGTGTAGGTTTTGGTGGCATTTTAGAGTTGCCCGAAGGATTAGAAACAATTGAATCTAATGCATTCTATGGATGCACAGGTCTTTCAGGTCCGTTGGTTTTCCCTGACAATTTAACCACAATTGGAGATGGGGCATTTTATGGCTGTTCAGGTTTGTCCTCTTTAGCTCTTCCTGCAAAATTGAAGACAATTGGAAATATTGCATTTAAAGGATGTTCAAGTTTGGCAGGCTCTTTGACACTTCCTGATGGATTAACGGCTATCGGAGCAGGTGCTTTTGAAGGTTGTTCAGCCTTCACAGGTTCTTTGTCTCTTCCTGAGGGTTTGACATTGGTTGAAATGCGGACATTTGGTGGTTGTAAAGGTTTTGACGGAACATTAAATCTACCTGCTAAATTGGAGCAGATTGGCTGGGGTGCATTTTATGACTGCTCAGGTTTTACAGGCTCTTTGACCCTTCCTAATGTATTGAAAACAATCGAATCAAATGCATTTAAGGGATGTTCAGGTTTTACAGGTGTCTTGACTCTTCCCGAAGGGTTGACTACACTTGGAGTGGTTGAAGGAGATCTATATTATGGGGCATTTGAAGGATGTTCAGGTTTCACTAGTTTGAAACTTCCAAACAGATTGAAAGCAGTTGGGTCAAGAACATTTAAAGATTGTAGTGGACTTATAGGCTCGTTAAACCTTTCTAACAATTTGATTAGTATTGGCAGTGAAGCTTTTAAAGGCTGTACTGGTTTAACAGGTTTATTATTTGGGAATAGCATAGAGACCATTCACAATTCAGCATTTCGTAATTGTAGCAATATCTCTGGGAAAGTAGTTTTTCCAATGAGTCTTAGCTCTATAAGAAAAGAGGTGTTTATAGGCTGTCATAAGGTAGATGCTTTTCGTTTCCCTCATTTAAATCCTTTACAACATTATGGAACTATATTCCCTGCTGAAGCCACAGTGGAAGTGCCGAAAGAGGCTGTTAACACATACAAGTCAGCCAGTGGTTGGAAAGATTGCAATATAGTGGAGTATTGATTATATTAACAATAATATCGTTAGTCTTACTTGTTGAGAGAAATTGATTGTGTTTGGATACTAGTAGTTACTTGCTCCTCTCCTTTTCCTCATAAGAAACCCTCTAACAATCAGTACAACCCCCAATCCTACAGAGAAGCCTTGAATGAAAGCAGAGTAATTGTATTGCATGTTCAATACTTTTATGAGAAGAGCTATGGTTAGAAAACCAACGCCGAAGCTGAAGGACCAATTAGATTTTTTCATAGTGTTTTCTTTTTTATATTTTGACATGCTTGTTAACTCCAAATTTAAGTATAATTGTTTAATGGGCAAGTTCTTTTTTTTATAAATTGTGAGAGTTGGGCATTAGATAAAGCAAAAAGGAGACGCTGCGTAATGTGGCTTCAGCAAATATCTCACACTGTTATCCATCAAATAGCATACCACACACTTATAACCCACTAATTTCCTTTTCCATATTTCATTTAAAAATAGTATCTTTGCCACTTATATTTTGAACAGTAAATGGTAATAATATTAGGCATAGAATCATCGTGCGACGATACATCTGCAGCAGTAATTTGCGATGGAGTGATTTGTTCCAATGTGGTAGCTAATCAAACTGTGCATGAAGAGTATGGAGGAGTAGTACCTGAATTGGCTTCGCGGGCACATCAGCAAAACATAATTCCTGTAGTGCATCAGGCATTGAAGAAAGCGAATATTGCAAAGGAGGATTTATCCGCAGTTGCTTTCACAAGAGGTCCTGGTTTGCTAGGATCGTTGCTTGTGGGCACATCGTTTGCAAAAGGATTTTCGACAGCGTTAGATGTTCCTCTTATCGATGTGAATCATTTGCATGCACATGTACTAGCACATTTCATTAAAGAAGATGCAGAAGATGAGTCTCACCCTAATTTTCCTTTTCTTTGCCTGTTGGTGTCGGGAGGCAACTCTCAGATAATAAAGGTGGAGTCGTACAGCAAGATGGAGATAGTGGGACAAACTATTGACGATGCTGCTGGTGAAGCTTTCGATAAATGTGCTAAGGTAATGGGATTGCCCTATCCTGGTGGACCTGTTGTTGATAAATTGGCTAAATTGGGCGATGCTAACAAGTTTGAATTTAGTAAGCCACGCATAGATGGTTACGATTATAGTTTTAGTGGGTTGAAAACATCGTTTCTCTATTTTTTGAGAGATGAGCTGAAGAAAGATGCCAATTTTATAGAGAAGAATAGAGAGGATTTGTCTGCATCGTTGCAAAAAACAATAATAGATATCCTGATGGATAAAGTACGCCTTGCTGCCAAAGATTATAATATTATTGAAATAGCTGTTGCAGGTGGTGTTTCTGCCAACTCGGGGCTACGTGCCGCATTTGAAGATCATGCCAAGCAATATGGATGGAAAATTCATATTCCCAAATTTGAATATACGACCGATAATGCTGCCATGGTTGCCATTACAGGCTATTACAAGTATCTTGAGGGTGAATTTGTAGATAAGAGCGTTACTCCCTATGCAAGAACGTCTATTTAAAGAGATATATGATACATGAATAGGGTTAATCAAAAATGGTTTTCCTAATTGAGAATAAAAACAGAGACAAACGAAACGACTAAAATAAAACAATATAAATGAAGAAGGTAGAACAATCAACTACAGATGAAAATAAGAGGAGCCTTAATTTTATTGAGGCTATTGTAGAAAAAGATTTGAAAGAGGGTAAAAATGATGGTAGGGTGCAAACTCGCTTTCCACCAGAGCCAAATGGTTATCTTCACATTGGTCATGCCAAAGCAATTTGTATAGATTTTGGCATTGCCGAGCGTTACAACGGGGTGTGTAATCTTCGTTTTGATGACACAAACCCTATCAAAGAAGATGTAGAATATGTAGAGTCTATCAAAGATAATATTCGTTGGCTGGGGTATGAGTGGGGTGAAGTTTTACATGCTTCAGACTATTTTCCACAATTATGGGAGTTTGCGCTAAAGCTGATAAAAGAAGGTAAGGCATATATCGATGAGCAAAGTGCGGAAGAGATTGCCAAACAAAAAGGCACACCCACACAACCAGGTGAGAATAGCCCTTTCCGCGATAGACCCATTGAGGAGAGCTTAACGCTATTTGAGAAAATGAATAGTGGCGACCTGCCTGAAGGTGCTATGGTGTTGCGTGCCAAAATTGATATGGCTGCCTCTAACATGCATTTACGCGATCCAATTATTTATCGCATCATTCACACTCCACATCATCAAACAGGTACTAAATGGAAAGCCTATCCAATGTATGACTTTGCACACGGACAGTGTGACTATTTTGAGGGAGTCACTCACTCCATCTGTACGCTTGAGTTTGAGGTTCACCGTCCACTCTACGATTGGTTTATTGATGAATTGGCTGATAGTGATTATCGTCCCCATCAATATGAGTTCAATCGTTTGAATCTTACTTACACCATGATGAGCAAGCGCAGGTTGTTGCAATTGGTAGAAGGTGGTTTAGTATTGGGGTGGGATGACCCACGAATGCCTACACTGGCAGGATTGAAACGCAGGGGTTATACTCCAACAGCTATTCGTAGCTTTATAGACCGTATTGGATACACGAAATACGATGGTATGATAGACTTGGCTCTATTAGAGCACAGCATTCGTCAAGACTTGAATGCAAAAGCTCCTAGAGTATCGGGTGTGCTCGATCCAATAAAGCTTATCATCACCAACTATCCTGAGGATAAAGCTGAGATGATGTCATCTGTCAACAATCCAGAGGATGAAAGCATGGGAAGCCGTGATGTTGCATTCACCAGAGAGCTATATATAGAGCGAGACGATTTTATGGAAGATGCTCCAAAAAAGTATTTCCGCATGACTCCAGGTAGAGAAACAAGATTGAGAAGTGCATATATTGTAAAATGTACGGGATGCCAGAAAGATGAAAATGGTAAATTAATAGAGGTTTATGCAGAATATGATCCTGAAACACGTAGCGGTATGCCCGGATCGGCAAGAAAAGTGAAAGGTACTATCCACTGGGTATCTGCTTCGCATAGCGTTGATGCTGAAGTACGTTTGTATGATAGACTCTTTACGGTGGAAGATCCTGCCAATGAAAAGGATAAAGAATTAGCAGAGATGATCAACCCTGATTCGTTGAAAGTGTTGAGCAATTGCAAATTAGAATCTTATTTAGAAAATGCAAAACCAGGTGATAGTTTTCAGTTTCAGCGCCTTGGTTACTTCATTGTTGATATTGATTCAACCGATGATAAGTTGGTTTTCAATAGAACCGTTCCATTGCGCGATTCATGGGCAAGAAAAAAGAAATAGAAAGATAAGGTAATCATTAGATTATAAAAATATTGATGGAGGATAGCGATATAAATATTAATGCGTTAATAGATAAGTATGAGCAAATGCGTTATATGGAGAAAAATATATATTTTGACCCAGATGAATTTGCACTACTTGCTGATTATTACAATGATTTTGGAGATATTTCTGAAGCCGATCATATTGTTGAAGTTGGATTAGAGATGCATCCTGGAAGTACTCAGCTTATGGTTATTAAGGCAAAAATACTAGCGACTAATCAAAAATATCAAGAAGCTTACGATTATTTATCTCGTATTGGTGAAGATGATAGTAATGTGGAGTATCTACTTGTTAAAATTGAATCTTTGCTCTATCTTTTAAAACTTGACGAGGCAAATGAAGTTTTAGGCAAAGTGCTGAAAGGGGGAGTGTTGACTGATGAAGAATTGTACACATTCCTTACAGAAGCAGGTTATCTGTACAACGATGTTGATGACTATAAAACCGCAATATCTTTGTTAGAAAAAGCTCGCAAATTTGACGATGAAGACGAAGAACTTCTTATAGATTTGTCTTACGCCTATGAGATGTTAGATGATTTTGAGAAAGCTATTGAGGCTAATAATCTTATTCTAGATTTAAATCCTTACTCTTTTGATGCTTGGGTAAATTTAGGCAAGTTACACTCTATGCTGCTGCAACATGACAAAGCAATTGAAGCTTTTGATTTTGCACTCACAATAAACGAAAATGAAGTAAGTGTTCTTAAAATGAAGGCTCTTTCGCATTATTTAAATGATAATGTGGAGGAAGCAATTCGTATTTTTAGAGAGTGTTTAGACAATTCTCCAGATGATGAAAGCTTATACGATTCTTTGTTAGAAGGATATCAAGTAATGGAGCAGTACGATGAGATGTTGGATGTGATTGCTATAAAAGAAAAGAAGTTTGGATCTGAAACTGTACATATACAACGTGCTCATATATATATAAATAAGGATAATTATGAAGCTGCGCAAAAGGAGTTTGATAAGATACCTGAAAGTAAAAAAAACACCTTTGATTACTACGTGCTAGAGGGTGAGCTTGCTATTTATAATGAAGACTTCGAAACTGCCGAAATGGCATATATGTCGGCTATGATTGAGTCTCCTGACAATGAAATGATTGTTGATAGATTAGCAAATATTAGTTTGGAGCTAGAGAAGTATGAAAAATCTGCTGAATATCTAGAACAACTTTTGTTGCTCAATCCAGATTTCCCGACAGCGAAAGCACGTTTAGCGTTTATTCGTTTTGAAATTGGTGAGAAGGAGCCTTTCGATGAAATAATGAGTCAGTTTACCGATGATGAGTTGAGAGCTTTACTTGCATTGATAACAAGCAATCAAAATCTAGATTACTCTGACTATGATAGAGAGAAAATGTTGATTCGACTAAACGAAGCGCGCGAAAATAGAGTGTTGTTCAAAAATATTAAATATTAAACGTTGCTTTCTTAATTCTAGAAATCACATACATTATTACGTTTCTTTTTTCACTATTATGTATATGAAGAAATTATTGACTCTTGCTATATATTTATTCATTACAATAGCCGTAGTTGCGGAATCAACTACGGCCAAAGAGGTTGTTTTTGAAGAGAAAACAGAGTCGTCCCTTCTCCAGAAGATAGAAAATTGGTATGATCAAAACATGAATTATGCCACTATCACTATTCTCATGACTATCGAAAGTTCGGTCATCCCCTTTCCATCTGAAATTGTAGTTCCCCCAGCTGCCTACATTGCAAGTCAACCAGACAGTCATCTCAACATCTATTTAGTTGTTCTATTTGCTACTATAGGTGCTCTTTTGGGAGCTATTATCAACTATTTTGGAGCTATCTATCTCGGGCGTCCCATTGTGTATAGGTTTGCTAGAAGCAAATTAGGACATATATTTTTGTTGAGTGAGGAAAAAATATTAAAAGCAGAGGCATACTTCAATAAACGTGGGAAAACATCTACCTTCGTAGGACGGCTGATTCCTGGCATTCGACAATTGATATCAATTCCTGCGGGGCTTGCACGTATGAACATAGCGAGTTTCTTGTTATACACTTTTATTGGTGCTGGAATCTGGAACGTTATACTAGCTTTGGTAGGTTATATTGCACATGGGCAACAAGAATTAATCAATAAGTATACCCACGAACTATCTTATCTGCTTTTGGGTGTTGTAATCTTGTTTATTGGATATGTGGTGATAAGACAATTGATGAAGAGAAATAAAAATAGAAAACTTCTTCATTAAATAAAAAATGTCAAAGTCTACAAAGTTAGTTATTGTGTGTAGCGTTAGCTCCTATTAAGTAAATGGATGCACTGTGTGGTTAGTGGATGAAAAAGATAAATAGTAAACTCATATTCAAAAGACTCATTATAATATAAAATGGATAATAAACACATAAATATACCCGAACTCATAAAAAAATATGAGCAGATGCGTTATATGAATAAAGCTTTTTACTTTGATGCTGATGAGTTTCGATTAATTGCTAATTATTACATTAAAAAGAAAGATATTTTAGAAGCAGAACGTGTTGTAGATTTGGGTTTAGAAATGCACCAATATAGCTCTCAATTAATGATTGCTAAAGCCAAGATATTGGTAACATCAAAAAAATATGAAGTGGCTTACAATTATTTATTAAGTATTGCAGAAGATGAGACGAATGTTGATTTACTGATATTTAAGTTTAAGTGCCTAATCAAATTAAACAGAACAGTAGAAGCCCACGCTTATCTAAGATATATTTTGGGTGGAGAATTAAGTGGTAAGGACTATTATACTTTTGTAAAGCAATTAGGTTATCTCTTCAATGATGCAGATATGTTTGAAACAGCTATTATGTTATTGGAAAAGGCTGTGGAAGTTGACAGTACTAATATGGATGTAATGCTAGAGTTGGCTTATGCATACGAAATGGACGATAATATAGATAAGGCAATTGATATAACTAATGCAGTTATTGATCTTGATCCCTACTCATTTGATGCATGGGTGATTTTAGGAAGATTGTATATGTACAACCTTGAATATGAGCTGTCCATTGATGCTTATGATTTTGCTTTAGCAATTAAAGAGTCTGATGTAGATGTTCTAAAATTGAAAGCAATCACTTACAGTGAGGATTACAATTACGAAGAAGAATTGAAAGTTTTGAATGAATGCATAGATGCATCTCCTGACGATGAGAGTCTTTACGATGAGTTATTGCAAAAATACAAAGAGTTTGAAGAGTACTGGGGGATAGAACAAGATGAAGGGGTTTTAAAAGTCTTAGAGAAAAAGGAAAAAAGATTCGGGACCAAAGGCTTGTTATTGAAAATGACTCATCTTTATTTGCGTACAGGAAAAATGGCTGAAGCCCATGAAACTTATGCAAGAATAACTGAAGAGGATAAAAACACCGTTGATTATTATAAACTGCAAGGAGAGTTTGCTCTTTACAATGATGACGAAGTAGCTGCAGAAGCTGCATATATGATGGCATTAAAAGAATCTCCCCTAGATATAGAAGTTTTGGACATTCTTGCAGAAATCAACTTGGAGCAGGACAAGTATGAAAAATCTGCTGAATATTTAGAGAAGTTGATAGAACTGGATCCAGACTACTCCACAGCAAAATTCAGATTGGCTTATATAAGATTCCTAATTGGAGAGAAAGAATCCTTTAACGAAATATTAAAACAGATTTCTGATAAAAAACAATTAGAGATATTACTCAGTATGTTTACACCTTTGAGAAGTAAAGAACAAAGAGAAAAAATAGATTATACTAAATTAAGTCGTGAGGAACTCTTGATTCTGTTAGAAGAAGCACTAGAGAGTAGCGTGTTTAATAAATAAGAAATAATACATTCCTTAAGCTGATAAGTTTACGAGGTCATTAATTACATACTTGTTTTATAGATATATTCTTAGACGTAAATTTAAAACTCACCAACATCAATAACTTACTTGGAATCGTGTGGCAATTTTTATTACAGATTGATTGCAGTTTAATCATATAAAAAAAGGGTGTACAAAACTAATTGAACGCCCTTTTTTAATAAATACTGTTTATACTACGTGATGTAATCTACTTCCATTTAATATTGCATCCCATACTCGGTTTTTGATTTTCGCTCACTTTCTTGCCAGCAATAATAGCGTCAAGCGCATCCGACAAATCTTTACCTGTTGCTTCTCCTTTGTTGGGGCGACTGTCATCAAACTGTCCTCTATACACACATTTCAAGTCTTTATCAAAAACAAAGAGATCGGGTGTGCATTCTGCCTGATAAGCTTTTGCAACTTCTTGTGTTTCATCGTATAAATATGGGAACGGGTAGTTTTGCTCTTTGGCTACTTGTTTCATAAACTCGGGCCCATCTTGAGGATGAGTTTCCACATTATTACTACTAATAGCAATA